>JAEUOS010000144.1 GCA_016790695.1 Burkholderiales bacterium | reverse complement strand
GGCGCGGCGCGCATCGACGCCTGGGCGGTGCCGGCGCAGTGACGCCGGCGCCAGCATGCCTCCACCACCGAAGGACCTGCCGTGACCGATCTCTTCACCCCGCTGTCGCTGGGCGACCTGGTGCTGCCCAACCGCATCGTGATGGCGCCGCTGACGCGCTCGCGCGCCACGCCGGACCGGGTGCCCACGCCGATGATGACCGCGCACTACGTGCAGCGCGCTTCCGCAGGCCTCATCATCGCCGAGGCGACCAACGTCGCGCCGCAGTCCAACGCGTGGGAATGCGCGCCCGGCATCTTCACCGCTGCGCAGGTGGACGCCTGGCGCGGCCTGGTCGCGGCGGTGCATTCGGCCGGCGGGCGCATCGCGCTGCAGCTCTGGCACGGCGGCCGCGTCGCGGCCGACCGGCGCGACCCGCCCGAGGCGCCGCTGTCGCCGTCCGGCGTCAACGACAACCTCGATGCGATCACGGTCTGGGGCCAGGGCCCCGAAGGCCGGTTCGTCAAGCTCGCGGCGACGCCGTCGCGCGCGATGACGACGGCCGAGATCGAGGACACCATCGCCGCCTACGGCCGTGCCGCCCAGGCCGCGCGCGAGGCGGGCTTCGACGCGGTGCAGCTGCACGCCGCCAACGGCTACCTGCCGAACCAGTTCCTCTCGCCGTACCTCAACCGCCGCACCGACGCCTGGGGCGGCAGCCCCGAGAACCGCGCGCGCTTCGCGCTCGAGGCGGTCACGGCGATGCTGCCGCACTTCGCGCCCGGGCGGGTCGGCATCCGCATCTCGCCGTTCGCGACCATCAACGGCGCGCTCGATCCCGACCCGGTGCCGGCCTACGCGCACCTGGTGCGCAAACTCGGGCGCCGCGGCCTCGGCTGGGTCGAGCTGGCCGACTCCAACTGCTGGAGCGGGCGCTTCGACCGCGACGCCATGCTCGACCTGGTGCGCCCGGTGTTCGGCGGTCCGGTGATCGTCAATGGCGGGATCGACCCGCCGACCGCGCAGCAGCTGGTGGCGGCCGGCCGCGCCGAGGCCGTGTCGTTCGGCCGCCTGTGGATCACCAATCCGGACCTGACCGCGCGCATCCGGCAGGGCGGGCCCTACACGGTCAAGCGCATCTCCGGGCGCCTGTACGGCGGCGGGCCGGACGGCTACAACGACTTCCCGACCCTCGAGGAGGAGCGCGCGGCGCGGCCGGCATAGGCGCGACCGGCAGCGGCGGCCTGCCGCGTCAGGCGGCGTACGGCCGTCCGCGCGGCACGATGTGCCGGTCCGCCGGCAGGAAGATCGTGGTGCGCTTGTGGAAGCGCCGCTGCGTCGACGCATAGCGGTCGCGCCGGTGCAGCATGACGCCGTTGTCCCACATCACGGCGTCGCCGACATGCCACTTGTGCTTGTAGACGAATTCCGGCCGCGTGGCGAGCGTGCGCAGGGTCTCGAGGAGATCGGTCGCTTCGTCCTGCGGCATGCCTTCGATGCCGACGGTGGTTTCCGGATCGAGGTAGAGCGCCTTCGCGCCGGTGACCGGGTGGGTGTTGACGATGGCGTGGGTGATGGGCGGGGTCTTGCGCCGCATCTCCTCGGTGACCTTCTGCGAACCCTTGTCGTAGCCCGCCAGGCGCCTGGTGTAGTCGAAGATCGCGCGCCTGCCCTCGATCGCGCTCTTGATCGCCGCCGGCAGGGCGGCGTAGGCCATGCGCATGTTCGCCCACCAGGTCGACCCGCCGCCGTCGTTGGGGATCTCGACGCCGTAGAGCACCGCGCCGGTTGCCGGGTTCTGCACGTAGGACTGGTCGGTGTGCCATTCGAGGTCGTCGGTGCCGGTGCGGCCGATGGTGTTGCCGTCGTTGTCGCGCAGGTTGGACAGGAACGCGATCTCGGGATGCTCGGCGGAGAGCCAGTCGGTGCGATGGATCACCTCCGGCTTGCCGAAGCGCGCCGAGAAGGCGACCAGTTCGGCTTCCGACAGCGCCTGGCGGCGGAACACCAGGACGCCGGCGTCGGCCCAGGCCGCCTGGATCGCCTCGAACTCGGCTGCGTCCAGGTCGCGCCACAACTGCGCGCCGATGATTTCACGGGCGAAGGCGCTGCCGTTCGCGGGCCTGATTTCGATGGTCATCGCAGTTCTCCGGCGTCGAGGTGACTTCGTGCGGGCGGTCAGGGGGCGGGCACCTCAGACCTCGGCCCAGACCACGGTCCGGCGCTCCCCGACCCAGCGCTCGTAGTGCTCGCCGTACGCCTCCTCGATGCGTGCGCGCTTGACCTTGAGCGTGGGCGTGACGAAGCCGTTCTCCGGCGTCCACAGGGTGGTGGTGACGGCCAGGCAGTCGAGCTTCTCGTGGTGGTCCAGCCGCTCGTTGACCGCGCGCAGGTGCGCCTCGAGCGAGGCGGCCAGCGCGTCGCGGCCATCGCCGCGCGCGCGCGCCATCGCCTCGGCCGAGAGCATCAGCAGCGCCAGCGGCTGCGCCAGGTTGGCGCCGGTGACCACGCAGGCCTCGACCGCGGCGTGGGTCACGAGCAGGTCCTCGATCGGCGCCGGCGCGACGTACTTGCCCTTGCTGGTCTTGAAGATGTCCTTGACGCGGCCGGTGATGCGCAGGTTGCCGTGCGCGTCGAGGACGCCCTTGTCGCCGGTGCGCAGCCAGCCGTCGGCGGTGAAGGCGGCCGCCGTGAGCTGCGGTTCCTTGTAGTAGCCGAGCATCACCGCCGGCGAGCGCATCTGCACCTCGCCGGTCTCCGGGTCGATGCGCGATTCCACGCCGGTGTAGGGCACGCCGACGGTGCCGGGGTGGCTGGTCCCGGGCAGGATCGCGTGCGAGATCGCGAAGTTCTCGGTCATGCCGTACCCCTCGAGCAGGTCGAGGCCGAGGTTGCGGTACCAGCGCAGCACGTCGGGCGGCAGCGGCGCGGCGCCGCTGCCGGCGAAGCGGCAGTGCTCGAGGCCCAGGCCCTTGAGGATCCTGCGCCGCACCAGCCGCCCCACCACCGGAATGCGCAGCAGGCGCGCGAGCTTCGCCGGCGGGATCTTGGAATGCACGCCCTGCTGGAACTTGACCCACAGCCGCGGCACCGAGAGGAACACGGTCGGGCGCGCGCGCTGCAGGTCGGCCAGGAAGGTGTCGAGGCTTTCGGCGAAGAACAGGTGGCAGCCGTAGTGCACCGCGGTCATCTCGAGCACCACGCGCTCCATGATGTGCGCGAGCGGCAGGTAGGACAGGAAGCGGTCGGTGCCGGTGATCGGCAGGCGCCGCAGGCTCGGGCCGGCGGCCCACTTGAGGCCGCCGAAGCCCAGCATCACGCCCTTGGGACGCCCGGTCGTGCCGGAGGTGTAGACGATGGTCCAGAGGTCGTCGGGCGAGGGCACCGGGTTGCCGGTGAGCGGCGCGGTGGCGGCCACCAGCGCGTCCCAGGCGATGCCCTCGACCGGCGGCGCCAGCGGCAGCACCACGACCGGCAGGCCGGCGGGGATGCCGGCGGCGAGGCTGCCGGTGTCGTCGAGCTTGCCGATGAAGCAGGCGCGCGACTCGCTGTGCTCGAGGATGTAGCGCAGGGCGTCGGCGTTGAAGGTCGAGTACATCGGCACCGACACATAACCGGCCATCATGATCGCGAAGTCCGCCAGCACCCAGTGCGCGCTGTTCTTGCCGAGGATCGCCACCTTGCTGCCGCGCGGCCAGCCCTGCGCCTTGAGCCAGGCGGCGATGCGCCGGACCTCGTCGCCGGCCTCGCGCCAGGTGATGTCGCGCACCCGCCCGCCGCCGACCGGCTGGGTCAGGAACACCCGTTCGGGGGTGGTGCGCTCCCAGTGGTAGAAGTACTCCAGCGGCATCCTGCCTTCGGTCTCGTTGGCGATGTCGATCATCGTCGTCTCCTGGTTGTCCTGTTCCCGCCGGCGCGCGGCCGCAGGCGGCCGCGCGCGCGGCGCACCGCGGCCGGCCCTACCCCGGCGCCGGCGCCCCGATCACCCAAAGATACAGGTTGCGCTCGCCGTGCGCGCCCGTCACCCGCTGCGTCCGGTGCGGCCGCCAGTCGCCCATGTCGTGCACGTAGGAGATCACGCGCGTGCCGGGCCGCGCCTCGCGCCACAGGCGCGGCCGCAGCTTCAGGTTCAGGTCCGGCCAGAGGAAGACGATGATCACGGTGGCGTCGCCGAAGTCGGTGGTGAAGAGGTCGGCTTCGACGAAGCGGATGCGATCGGCGACGCCGGCGGCGGCCGCGTTGGCGCGGCTCTCGCGGATGCGCTGCGGGTCGATGTCGACACAGACCGCGCGCGACGCACCCGCCTGCAGCGCGGCGATCACGGTGCGGCCGTCGCCGCAGCCGAGGTCGTAGACCACGTCGCCGGCGCGCACCTCGGCCAGGCGCATCATGGCGGCGACCACGTTCGGCGGCGTCGGATCGTAGTGGATGTCGGGGGCGCGCAGCGGCGCGGTCTGCGCCGGGCAGGCGGCGGCGCCGCACCAGAGGGCGAGCGCCAGCGCCGCGGCCGCGCCGCGCCGGGTCGGGGCGGCCGCCGGTCGCGGCCTCGGTGACGGATGCTGCATGCTGGCCGCGATGGTACGGCAAAGCGGCGCGCGCGGCGTTTGCTAAAGTGGCGCCATGACGCAAGGCCCGATGCAGCCGGCAGCGCGACGCGCGGAAGCCGCCGCGCCGCCGCGCCGATGACCTCCGCCGAGCGCAGCGGCGGCGGCGTCGCGCTGGTCATCGCCGCCTGCGCCTGCTTCGCCGCGCTCGACACCGGCAGCAAGTACATCAGCGCGGCCGTGCCGATGATGATGGTGCTGTGGTTCCGCTACGTGATCCAGATGCTCTTCATCGGCATCGTCGTCGTGCCGCGCCAGGGCGGCGCGCCGTTCGACACGCGCCACCCGGTGCTGCAGGTGGTGCGCGGCCTGCTGCTGCTGCTGTGCAGCGTGCTCGCCTTCACCAGCCTCACCTTCATGCCGGTCGGCGAATTCACCGCGATCGTGATGATCAGCCCGCTGGTGGTCACGTTCCTGTCGGCGGTGGCGCTGAAGGAGCGCGTGTCGCTGCTGCGCTGGCTGCCGGTGGTCGGCGGCTTCATCGGCGCGCTGATCGTGATCCGGCCCGGCGGCGAATCCTTCGACTGGGCCATGCTGCTGCCGCTGGCGCTGGTCGGCGCCAACGCCTGCTTCCAGATCCTCACCAGCAAGCTGTCGAAGACCGACGCCGCCGGCACCACGCATTTCATCACCGGGCTGGTCGGGCTGGCCGTGACCACGCTGGTGCTGCCGCTGTTCTGGCGCGCGCCCGACGGCGCGTTCCTGTGGGTGCTCCTGGTCGCGCTCGGGTTCCTCGGCGCGGTCGGCCACTACTTCCTGATCCTCGGCTACAGCCGCGCGCCGGCGTCGTCGCTGACGCCCTACCTGTACTCGCACATCGCCTTCGCCACCCTCGGCGGCGCGCTGGTGTTCGCGCACCTGCCGGACCGCTGGTCGCTTCTCGGCATCGCGGTCATCACCGTGTGCGGCATCGCCGGCCTGTGGGTGATGGCGCGCGAGGCGCGCGCCTGAGCGGGCCGGCGCGCGGGCACGCCGGCCCGCGATTGCCGTACATTGTGCGCCCCGACCATGCCGCCAGGAGCCAGCCGATGACCCGCATGACGATCGCCGAGATGCGCGCGCGCCTCACCGCGTCGATCCTCTCCGACTGCCTCGACGCCGCCGGCCGGCGCGACCAGGCGCTGCCCGCGCGCATCCGCCCGCTCGACGAGGCGCGCGTGATGGTCGGGCGCGCGCGCACCGCGGCCTACATGGAGGTCTACCACGTCGAGCCGGGGGTCAACCCGTACGCGCTGGAGCTGCAGCTCGTCGACAGCCTCGGGGCCGACGAGATCCCGGTGTTCGCGTGCTCGAACCCGGCGCGCATCGGGCCCTGGGGCGAGCTGCTGTCGACCGCGGCGCGCGTGCGCGGCGCCGCCGGCGCGCTGATGGACGGCTGCGTGCGCGACATCCGCGCGATCCGCGCGATGGGCTTCCCGGTGTTCCACGGCGGCATCGCGCCGCTCGACTCCAAGGGCCGCGGCCAGATCATGGCCATCGACGTGCCGGTGCGCTGCGCCGGCGTCGAGGTGCGGTCCGGCGACCTGGTCTTCGGCGACGCCGACGGCGTCGTGGTGGTGCCGGCCGAGGTCGAGCAGCAGGTGCTCGACCTCGCGATCGAGAAGGTGACCGGCGAGCGCAACACGCTGCGCGACCTCGAGGCCGGCCATCGCATCACCGACGTGTTCGCGCGCTACGGGATTCTCTGACCGGCGCGGTCAGGCCGGCTGCCGTTCCGGGACCCGGAGCACGCGCTCGCCGGCGACGACATAGACGCGGTCGCCGGCCGCCGGGACGATGGTGTGGGCGCCGGTGAACGCGCCGAACGCCGGCAGCACGCCGACGTGCGCGCCGAACCAGAAGCAGGGCAGGCGCACCGCGTCGCGCCTGCCCGCGATGCGGCAGGCCGGGTGCAGGTGGCCCGCCAGCACGTAGCGTCCGGGCACCGGCACCGGCAGGTGGCACAGCGCGAACGGCGCGTCGGCCAGCGGCTCGGTCGCCAGCGCCATGCCGAGCGCCGCCGGGGGCGCGCCGGCGCTGGCGTCGTGGTTGCCCTCCACCAGCACCAGCGCGAGCCGCGCGTGGCGGCTGCGCCAGGCCGAGAGCGCGGCCAGGGTGTGCGGCCCGCGCCCGTCCCGTGCGTGCAGGAAGTCGCCGAGGAACACGATGCGCCGCGCGTCGTGGCGCGCGATCAGCGCGTCCAGCGCGGCGAGCGTCACCGCCGTGGTCGCCTCGGGCACCGGCACGCCGCGCGCGCGAAAGCTCGCCGCCTTGCCGAAGTGGGCGTCGGCGACGATCAGGGTGGAGCGGCGCGGCCAGAACAGCGCCTTGTGCGGGCTGAGGATCAGTTCCTCGCCGGCGACGACGACGAGCGCGTCCGACGCGTCCATGGTCAGGCCGCGCCCGCGGCGGCTTCGAGCTCCGCGAGCAGCCGCTGCACGCGGTCGGCCAGCGACTCGGTCGACACCGCCTCGCGCAGGCGCTCGACCATCAGCGGAAAGGCGAACGGCGTCAGGCGCGCCGGCCGGGTGAACGCGAGGCGGCGCGCGCGCATCGCCGCGAGCGCGCTGCGCAGGCGCCCGATCTCGAGCTCCTGCTCGAGCGCCTCGGCCTCGGCCTGCGCGAGCAGGAGGTTGCCGGCGTCGTGCCGGCGAAACACCTCGTAGAACAGGCCCGAGGAGGCCTGCACCTGGCGCGTCGACTTCGGCGCGCCGGGAAAGCCCTGGAACACCAGCCCCGCGATGCGCGCGATCTCGCGAAAGCGCCGCTGCGCGAGCTCGGAGGCGTTGAGGCTGTCGAGCACGTCCTCGGTGAGCCGCGCCTCGTCGAACAGCCCCGCGCCGATCAGCGCGGCCCAGTCGAACGCGCGCGGCGAGACGAGCTCGAAGCCGTAGTCGTTCATCGAGATCGAGAAGGTGCCGGGCGCGTCGCGCGCCGCGCGCCAGGCGAACAGCGACGCCAGGCCGATGTGCGCCATGCGCCCCGCGAACGGGTAGACGAACAGGTGGTGGCCCTCGGCGGAGCGGATCGCCTCGACGACCAGGGTGTCGGGGCCGGGCAGCGCCGACCAGCGGCGCTGCAGGTCGATCAGCGCGCGCACCGCGCGCGCCTCGGGCGCCTCGAAGCGTCCCGCCTGCATCGCGCCGAGCACCGCGAGCGAGGCGTCGGCGAGCTCGCTCGAGAAGGACATGCGCGCGCCGGCCCACTGCGGCACCACGCCCTTGCTGCGCGCCGCCTTCCTCACGTAGGCGGTCATGTCCTGCACGCGGACGAGCTCGAGGACCCGTCCGCCGAAGGTGAAGGCGTCGCCGCGCCGCAGGCGCGCGATGAACGACTCCTCGATCGTGCCGAGGCGGCCGCCGCCGACCCAGGCGACGTGCATGGTCGCGTCGGCGACGATGGTGCCCACCGACATGCGATGGCGCCGCGCGATCGCGGCCGAGCTCACCCGATGGATGCCGTCGGCATCGGCGGCGATGCGGCGATAGTCGGGATAGGCGGCGAGGGCCCCGCCGTCGGTGACGAAGCCGAGCGCCCGGTCGAACTCGTCGCGGGTCAGGTCGCGGTAGCTGTACGCGCCGCGCACTTCGTCGTAGAGCGCGTCGGCGGCGAAGCCGCCGCCCAGCGCGATCGTCACCAGGTGCTGCACCAGGACGTCGTGCGGCTTCGCCGGCGGCTGGCGCGCCTCGATGCGCCGCGCCGCGGCGGCCTCGCGCGCGGCCTGCGCCTCGATGAGCTCGAGCGCGTTGGTCGGCACGATGGTCGCGCGCGAGACGCGCCCGGGGGCATGGCCGGCGCGGCCGGCGCGCTGCAGCAGCCGCGCGATCCCCTTCGGCGAGCCGATCTGCAGCACGCGCTCCACCGGCAGGAAATCGACGCCGAGGTCGAGACTCGAGGTGCACACCACCGCCTTCAGCGTCCCCTGCTTGAGCCCGGCCTCGACCCACGCGCGGATCTCGCGGTCGAGCGAGCCGTGGTGCAGCGCGATCACCCCGGCCCAGTCGGGGCGCGCGCCGAGCAGGGCCTGGTACCAGATCTCGGCCTGCGAGCGCACGTTGGTGAACACCAGCGTGGTGGCGTGACGCTCGATCTCGGCGACCACCTCGGGCAGGAGCTTCAGGCCGAGGTGGCCGCCCCAGGGGAAGCGCTCCATGCTGGCCGGGAGCAGCGTGTCGACGACGGTCTCCTTGGGCTCCTCGCCGCGCACCGTGACCGCGGCCGCGGCGCGCGCGCCGAACAGCGCCGCGCGCGCGGTGTCGAGATTGCCGAGGGTGGCCGACAGGCCCCAGACCAGCAGGTCCGGGCGCCAGCGCGCCAGCCGCGCCAGCGCGAGCTGGGTCTGCACGCCGCGCTTGCTGCCCACCAGCTCGTGCCACTCGTCGACGATGACCGCGCGCAGGTGGCGGAACGCCGCGTGCGCGTCGGCGCGCGCGAGCATCAGCGTGAGCGACTCCGGCGTGGTCACGAGCACGGTCGGCGGCGTGTCGGCCTGGCGCGACTTCTCCGCGGCCGCGGTGTCGCCGGTGCGCGCCGCCACGGTCCAGCCGATCCCGAGCGCCGGCAGCGGCGCCTGGAGCGCGCGCACCGTGTCGGCGGCGAGCGCGCGCATCGGCGTGATCCACAGCACCGTCAGCGGCCTGCCCGCGGCGCCCGGCGTCGCGGCGGCGTCGAGCGCGCCGAACCAGACCGCGTAGGTCTTGCCGGTCCCGGTGGAGGCGTGCAGCAGGCCCGAGCGGCCCGCGGCCATGTGCTCCCACACCGCGCGCTGGAACGCGAACGCGCGCCAGCCCTGCGCGGCGAACCACTCCTCCGGCGTGAGCGGCGCGCCCGCGTGCGCCGGCGGCGCGTCGGGCGCGCGCGGGTGGAACTCGAGCGGCGCCTGCGTCGCGCGCAGCAGGCGCGTCGCCGCCGCCTCGGCGCGGCGCTTGCGCTCGAGCTGCTTGCCGAGATGGTCGGTGGCGGCGAGCTCGGGCGGCAGGCCGTGGCGGTCGCGGCGGCGGCGCATGCGTGGCGGGGCCCTAGTGCCGCGCGGCCTTCCAGGGCTCGAGCAATTCCGCGAGGCCGTTCCAGAGGATCTGCACGCCGATGCACAGGAGCACGAACGCCATCAGGCGCAGGAACACCGTGGTGCCGGTCCTGCCGAGCGGGCGCAGGATGCGCTCGGCGAAGCGCAGGAAGACGAACACGGTGGCCGCGAGCACGACCGCGCCGAACACCGCGGCCGTCATGTGCAGGATCGCGACCTTCGAGCTCTGCAGGGTCGCGCCCAGGGTGATCGCGACCGCGATCGAGCCCGGCCCGCAGGTGAGCGGAAAGGTGAGCGGGTAGAACGCGCGCTGCGACAGGACGTCGAAGCTCGCGCCGGTCGCGGTGCGCGCGTCGCCGGCCTCCTGCGGGTCGGTCGCGGTGAGGAGCTGCCAGGCGGTCGAGCAGACCAGGAGGCCGCCGGCCACCCGCACCACGGGAATCGAGATGCCGAAGAACTCCAGCACGAACGAGCCGACGAACATCGCCGCCACCAGCATGAAGAAGACATTGAGCGCGATGCGCCGCGCCAGCGCGGCGCGCACCGCCGGCGTCGCGCCGTGGGTCATCGCGAGGAACACCGGCGCCGCGCCCGGCGGGTCGAGGATCGGCAGCAGGGCCGCGACCACCACGAAGACGGTCTTGAAGGCGGCGATCAGCGAAGGGTCCATGCGGCGCATGATACCGGCCGGCGGCGGCGCTCGGCCCGCGTGCCGCCGGGGCGTTCAGGCGTCGGTGCGCGCGAGGGCGTCGATGAGCGCGCGCAGCCTCGGCGTGACGTGCCGGGCCGCCGGATAGACCAGGGAGATCGGCATCGGCGCGGGCCGGAACCCGGCCAGCACCTCGACCAGCGCGCCGGCGGCGACGGCATCGTGGGCCAGGTTGTCCGGCGCCTGGACCAGGCCCGCACCCATCCGCGCGGCGGCGACCAGCGCCTCGCCATCGTCGACGACGACGGGCGCCGGCGGGGTGAGCGTGATGGCGCGCCGGCCTTGGCGCAGCTCCCAGGCGCGCACGCGCCCGGTCGTGGGCAGGCGAAACACGATGCACCGATGACCGGAGAGCGCCTCCGGATCGCGCGGCGCACCGTGGCGGCGCAGGTAGTCCGGGCTGGCCAGGATCTGCAGCTGCTGCGTGCCGATGCGCCGGGCGACCAGGCTGGAATCGGCCAGCCGCCCGATGCGCACGACCGCGTCGAGGCCTTCGCGGATCAGGTCGACCTGCCGGTCGGAGAAGCTGAGCTCGAGGGTCAGCTCGGGATGGCGCGCCTGCAGCGCCACCAGCCGCGGCAGGACCACGCGGCGCCCGTAGGTGAGCGGCATGTTCACGCGCAGCTGGCCGCGCGGCGCGCCGCGCGATCCCTCGGCTTCCTCGCGCAGGGCGTCGATGTCCTCGACGATGCGCGCGCAACGCTGGTAGAGCGCGCTTCCCTCGCCGGTCAGGCGCACCTGGCGCGTGGTCCGGTGCAGCAGGCGCAGACCCAGGTCGGCCTCCAGGCGCGCGACGCCCTTGGCGACCGCCGACGGCGAGAGTCCGAGCTCGCGCGCCGCCGCCGCGAAGCTGCCGCGCTTGACCGTCTCGGCGAACGCGAGGAACGACGCGACTCCGGCCATCCCGCCTCCCTTCGAATTAACGACAACATGTCGTGAATGTTACGACGATTACGGCTATTCCATCAGCAATCCCGGTCCGCCACAATCCTCCCGTCCCAATCATCGTGAAGGAGCGCAACCATGACCATCCTTGCCAACGCCGACATCGTCCGCCAGTCCCTGGGCGGCATGGTGCACCAGACCCTGGCCAACGCCGACCATGGCCTCGAGCGCCTGTCGGTGTGGCGCCAGACCATCGCGCCGGGCGGCGCCACGCCGCCGCACCGCCATGACTGCGAGGAGGTCGTCCTCATCGAGAGCGGCCGCGGCGAGCTGGTGATGGGCGGCGCGGTGCGCGCCTTCGGTCCCGACTCGACGCTGGTGATCGCGCCGGACGCGGAGCACCAGATCATCAACACCGGCGACGAGCCGATGCGCCTGGTCGCGGTGTTCTCGGTGACGCCGGTGCGGGTGACCGCGCCGGACGGCACGCCGATCGACCTGCCCTGGCCTACCTGAGGCGCGCGGGCGCGGGGACGCCGACGATCCAGCCCTCGAGCGGATCGAGGTCCGGCGGCAGGCCGAAGCCGGCGTCGCCGCGCTCGAGGCCCCAGGCCGCCTGCAGCGCGCAGATCACCGCATCGAGGCTGTCGCCGCTGGCGTCGTCGATGCACGCACGCATCAGCCGGGGGCTCGCGCGCAGGCGCGGCAGTCCGGCCGCGGCACCCGCTTCGAGCGCGGCGACGATGCGGCGTCTGGCGTCGCGCCGTGCCGGGGTCTGCCTCGCCGGATCGTCGCTCTTGTAGGACGCCCGCCCGACGATCAGGCGCGCCGTGTAGCCCGGGTAGGCCTCGAGCGCCACGCGCGCGCGGTCGCCGTCGGCCAGCCCGGGAATGTGCACGCCGGCGGCGATCAGCCGCGGTGCGCCGGCGTGCAGCATCCACGCCACCGGCGGGTTGACCCATTTCATCGACGGGCTGGCGCCCGCCGGAATGTCGCAGGCGCGGTGCGCGAACTTGGCGCCGGCCGGGCGGGCGTCGCAGTAGGCCCGGAACAGGGCGCGGATCTCGGCCCGGGACAGCGCGGCGTAGCGGGCGATCAGCGCGCGCCACTCGGCAGGCCAGCCGAGCGACTCGACCAGCGGTCGCGGCAGGCCGAACGGGAAGTCGAAGCCGCCGACCCACGGGCCCGGGCGCGCGAGCCAGGCCTCGAACGCGTGCCAGTCGGCGCATGCGTCGATGCCGTCCAGCGCGAAGTCGTCGCCGCGCCGCCGGCCGCCGGCGATCGCGATGCGCTTGCGCCGCGATGGCGCGCTGGTGAAGTCGATGCCGCAGATCGTCGTCATCGCGCAGGGTGCCGGCCGCGCCGCGTCACGCGGCGGCGGGCGCGCCGGCCGCGAGCAGTTCGCGCAGCCGCGCGAGCGTATCCGCGTCTTCGACCTTCTTGTCGGGACGCAGCCGCAGCATGCGCGGGAAGCGCACCGCGACGCCGCTCTTGTGGCGCGGGCTCGCCTGGATGCCCTCGAAGCCGAGTTCGAACACCAGGCTCGGCGTGACGCTCCGGACCGGCCCGAACTTCTCCACGGTGGTCCTGCGGATCACGGCGTCGACCGCGCGGAATTCGTCGTCGGTGAGGCCCGAATACGCCTTGGCGAACGGCACCAGCCGCCGTTCCGGCGCGTCGTCGCTCCACACCGCGAAGGTGTAGTCGGTGTAGAGGCCGGCGCGGCGGCCGTGGCCGGCCTGCGCGTAGATCAGGACGCAGTCGATGCTGTACGGGTCGACCTTCCACTTCCACCAGGTGCCCGCCTCGCGCGTGCGTCCGGTGCCGTAGCGGCCCGCGCGCTCCTTCAGCATCAGGCCCTCGACGCCGCGCGCGCGCGCTTCGGCGCGCAGCGCCGCGCAACCCGCCCAGTCGGCGGCGTCGAGCACGGGCGCGAGCAGGAGGCCGGGGCCGGCCGCGTGCGCGAGGGTCGCCTCGAGCAGCGCGCGGCGCGCGTGCTGCGGCAGCGTGCGCCGGTCGCTGCCCCCGGTTTCCAGCAGGTCGTAGGCGATGAACGCGGCGGGCGCCTCGGCGAGGATGCGGCGGGTGAGCGTCTTGCGGCCGATGCGCTTCTGCAGCAGCGCGAACGGCGCCGGGCGCCGGCCGTCGGTGCAGGCGACGATCTCGCCGTCGAGGACGGTGCCGTCGGGCAGCCGGGCGCCGGCGGCGGCGATCTCGGGAAAGCGCTCGGTCACCAGTTCCTCGCCGCGCGACCAGATCCAGGCCTGCCCGGCGCGGCGCACCAGCTGCGCGCGGATGCCGTCGTACTTCCACTCGACCTGCCAGTCGGCGACCGCGCCGAGCGCGGCGGGGTCGGCGAGCGCGTGGGCAAGGAAGAACGGATACGGCGCGCCGGCGGCGACCGGCCCGTCCGTGCCCGCCGCGATCAGGCGCGCGAAGCGCTCCGCCGTGGGCAGGGCGTCGGTGTCGGTGTAGCCCATCATGCGCTGCGCGACGACCGTCGCGTCGACGCCCGCATGCTCGGCCAGGGCGCGGATCACCAGGAGCCGCGACACGCCGACGCGGAAGCCGCCGCCGATCAGCTTGGTCAGGAGGAAGCGGCCGGGCCAGTCGAGCACGCGCCAGTGATCGATCAGGCGCTCGCGCACCGTCGCGGCCGGCTGTCCGCGCAGCGGCAGCAGGCGCTCCTCGACCCAGCCCGCGAGGCCGAGATCGTCTTCGGCGGCCGGTGCCGGCAGCACATGCGCGATGGTCTCGGCGAGATCGCCGACCGCCTGGTAGCACTCCTCGAACAGCCATTCGGGCAGGCCCGACGCCGCCAGCGCGGCCTCGCGCAGCACGCGCGTGGGCACCGTGCGCCGCGGCGTGCCGCCGGCCAGGAAGTAGACCGCCCATGCGGCGTCGGCCGCGGCGGCCTCGGCAAGATAGGCCTTGAGCGCCGCGAGCTTGGCGTGGGTGGCGGTGCTGGCGTCGAGCGCGGCGAACAGGCGGGCGAAGCGCCGCATGGCGGTGTCGGGCCCTAGCGATCGTCGGGCGCGGCGCCGAACAGCTTCTTCTTGAAGGCTTCGAAGGCTTCGTCGCGGTCGGTGTAGGTCTCGCGGATCGCGTGCTCGTTGCGCGCCTGCTCCGCGCCGACGAAGGCGGCGAGCGCCTCCTTGAGCGCCGGGGTGAGATTGCGATCCGCCGACAGCACCACCTGCGTGACCAGCGCGGGGTCGATGTGCTTGGGGCCGGCCAGGGTCAGCCGGGTGCCGGGCGGGATCGCCTCGATCAGGCCGAGCAGCGCGCGCTCGCCCTCGTGGGGCGCGAGGTAGGTGGCGTCGGGCAGGCGCGCGATCACCGGTGCCTCGCCCTCCGCCGGCGGCTCCCAGGCGGCGGCGATGTAGTGCGCGTGCAGGGTGTCGCTGGCGGCGACCGCGCGGAACACGCAACCGATCCAGACGCCGGCGCGCCAGCGCCGGGTCAGGCGCGGCACGACTTCCTGCAGGAAGCGCTGCTGGATGGTTCGGTCCATGGTGACGGGGTGTGCGCGGACGATTATGCCGCTGTTGCCGCGGGCGAGGCGGGCGCCGCGACCTCGGCACCGGGCGCCCCGGCCGCGGCCCCCGGCGCGGCGGCCCCCGCGTCGGCGGCGCTGCCGGCCTCGCCGGCGAATTCGGTGGCGAAGGCCTGTGCGTCGAGGCCCTGCGCGGCGAGGTGGCGCACCATCACCGCCACCTGGCCGTGGGTCAGGATGACGCGGGAGGCGCCGCTGGCGGCGATCGCGCGCTCGAGGCCGGGCCAGTCCGCGTGGTCGGAGAGCACGAAGCCGCGATCGACGCCCTGGCGTCGGCGCGCGCCGCGCAGCTGCATCCAGCCGGAGGCAAAGGCGTCGGCGGCCTCGCCGAAGCGGCGCGCCCACGCGCTGCCCTGGGCTGCCGGCGGCGCGAGCACCAGCGCGCGCCGCCGGTCGTCGGCGGCGACGCCGGCGCCGGCAGGCAGGGTGGGCGGCAGCGCCACGCCGCTGGCGCGATAGGCCGCGTTGACGGCCTCGGTCGCGCCGTGGCAGTACACCGGCCCGATGCGCGCGTCGATCATCGCGAGGATGCGCTGCGCCTTGCCGAACGAATACGCGTAGAGGATGCTGGCGCGGCCGGCGTCGGCGTTGCCGGCCCACCAGGCGTTGATCTCGTCGGCGATCCGCGCCTGCGGCTGCCAGCGGTACACCGGCAGGCCGAAGGTCGACTCGCTGATGAAGGCGTCGCAGCGCACCGGCTCGAACGGCGCGCAGGTCGCGTCCTCGGCGGCGAAGCCCGGCGCCGCCTTGTAGTCGCCCGAGACCACCCAGACCGTGCCGCGGTGCGCGAGGCGCACCTGGGCCGAGCCCAGCACATGGCCGGCCGGATGCAGCGAGACGCGCACGCCGCCGATGTCGAGCGCCGCGCCGTAGTCGAGGGTCTGCAGCCGGATCTCGCCCAGGCGCGCGCGCAGCACGTGCGCGGAGGGGCTGGCGGCGAGGTAGTGCCGATGGCCGGCGCGCGCGTGGTCGCTGTGCGCGTGGGTGATGACGGCGCGCTCGACCGGGCGCCAGGGATCGATGTGGAAATCGCCCGCCGGGCAGTACAGGCCCTCGGGCCGCAGGACGACCAGGTCGGACATCGATGGAGTGTAGCGCCGGCCGGCGCGGGATCGCGCGGGCGCTTGTGTACACTTGGTCGGCAATCCTGCGCGGCGCCGCACCGGCCGCGCATCCCTTCCCCGGAGACCCCGCCCATGCATGTCCTGCGTCATCTGTCCGCCGTCCTCCTGGCGCTGGCCGCCGCCGCCGCTGCCGCGCAGACCTGGCCGGCGCGGCCGGTCAGGACCATCAACCCGTTCGCCGCGGGCGGGCCGTCGGACGTGCTCGGCCGGCTGATCAACGAGCGCCTGAGCCAGCGGCTGGGCCAGCCGTTCCTCACCGAGAACCGCGTCGGCGCGTCCGGCAACATCGGCGTCGACGCGGCGCTCAAGTCGCCGCCCGACGGCTACACCTTCGCCTGGGTGGTCGATTTCGTGGTCGCCTTCAACCCGGCGCTGTACGCGAAGATGCCGTTCGACATCGAGAAGGACCTGCAGCCGGTCGCCACCTTCGCCGCCACCGAGGTCGCGCTGGTGGTGCATCCGTCGGTCGCGGCGAAGACCATGGCCGACCTGATCGGCCAGGCGAAGCAGACCCAGATCGCGTTCGCGTCGGCCGGGCCGGGTTCGCCCGGCCACGTGTTCGGCGAATTGTTCAAGCGCGAGTTCAACCTCGCGCAGATGCTGCACGTGCCCTACAAGGGCAATGCGCCGGCCTCGCAGAGCATCGTCGCCGGCGAGACCCAGGCGTTCTTCGGCGCGCTGCCCGGCACGATCGCCAACATCCGAGCCGGCAAGCTGCGCGCGCTCGCGGTGTTCTCGCGCGAGCGCCTGCCCTACCTGGCGGACGTGCCGACGGCGCGCGAGCAGGGATTCCCGAAGTTCGAGGTGCAGAACTGGTTCGGCATCGTCGCGCCCGCCGGCACACCGCGCGAGATCGTCAACCGGCTCTCGCAGGAGATCGCCGCGGTGGCGCGCGAGCCGGAGTTCCTCGGGCGCCTCGAGAAGATCGGCTTCTCGGCGCACAACGCCAATCCCGACGAGATGCGCGCGCTGATCCGCCGCGACGCCGCGCGCTGGGGGGAGTTCATCCGCGGCGCCGGGATCCGCGCCGAGTAGCGCGGGCGCGCGCCGCCGCGACCGGCACGCGGTCATCGAGGACGCGCCCACGGACCCCGCGGTGAGCGATCCGGCTTCCGATCCGCCCGGGGCGGCGCAGCAGCGCAAGCGCGAGCGCATCGCCGCGCTCGCCGCCAAGGGCGTGCCTGCGGCGCGGGCCGACGGCATCGCGGAACTCGAGGCGCGCATCGCGCGCTGGCCCGCGCCGTGGGGCGACGCGCTCGAAGTCCTCATCCACGGCGATTTCGCGCCGCCGCGCGAGGCCATGCACTTCGCCGCGCTGGGCATCGTGGTCGAGCCCGGCCAGGTGCGCGACTCGATCCTCAAGTCGGCCGCCTGCGTGGTCAAGGCACGCGTCAGCGTCGCCGAGCGCACCGTCGCCGGTGTCATCGACGCCGGCAACCGCATCGCCACGCTGCTCGCGATCTATGCCGCCAGCGTCGGCGGCGGCGGCCATGCGGGCTGGTGGTGCCACCTGACCCATGGCGACGCCGCCCCGGCCGGGCCGGCGCCGCTGTCGGCGCGGCGCATCGAGCCGGTCCTGACCGCGCTCGAGCACCTGCCGCGGCCGGTGGCGCGGCGCGTGCGCATGGCGATGGTCTGGCTCGACGAGCCGCGCGCCATGCCGGCGCTGGTCTACCGCCTCGACGTGCTCGAGCGCTTCCTCGCCTGCTGGAACGCGTTCGAATGCCTGGTCGAGGCGATCTGCCTGCTCAAGCCGATGCCGGAGGCGTCGCGGCAGCAGCAGCTCGAGGGCATGCGCGCGCTGCTGGCCGCGCGCGGCGCCGCGGTCACCCAGGCCGACGTCGCGCGCGCGTACCACGAGTTCGTCGCGCCCGGCTTCGAGGCGCGCGCCTGCCACGCGCTCGGCGTGTGCTTCGGCGCCGAGGCCGAGGCGCTGATCGAGCGCTGCTTCCGGCGCCGGCCGGAGCGCGAGCGCCTGGCCAACCTGCGCGACGCGATCGCGTCCGGCGGCGTCGACATCCACACGCTCAAGGAGCGGGTGCGCATCGAGAACCGCCACCTGCGCCTGGTCTACATCGTCTTCGGCATGCTCGCGCGCCTGGTGCCGGTGGTGCGGCCGCGCGACCTGCCCTAGGCGCGGCCGCGCTCAGCCGGTGCGCGCGCTGCGCCGCGCGCCCGGCCACAGCGGCAGGCCGGAGAGCAGCTGCACGACGCCGGCGGTCAGCCCCATCGCCACGCCGAGCTGCACGGCCAGGGTGTAGGAGCCGAGCATGTCGTAGAGGAGGCCGCCGCCGAAGGCGCCCAGGGCGCTGCCGAGCTGATGGCTCATGAAGGCGATGCCGGCGACCATCGCCTGCCACTTGAGGCCGAACATCTCGGCGACCGCGCCGGAGACCAGCGGCGCCACGCCGAGCCACAGGAAGCCCATGATCGCGGCGAACACGAGGGTCGACTCGGGCGTCGGCAGCGCCGCGAAGTACCAGGCGAGCGCCAGCGAGCGCACGATGTAGATCGCTCCGAGCAGCATCGCCTTGTTCCAGCGCCCGCCGGCCCAGCCGAAGAACAGGCTGCCGAGCACGTTGAAGCCGCCGATGGTGGCCAGCGCCTTGGCCGAGAGCATCGGGTCGGCGCCGCACAGGGCGAGGTACGACGGCAGGTGGGTGGTGAGGAACACCAGCTGCAGGCCGCAGACGAAGTAGGCGCACGACATGATCATGAACGGCGCGTGGCGGAACGCGCGCAGCATCACCGCGCGCCCCGAGCTGGCGTCGGCGCTGTGCGCCGCGGCCGGCGCGATCGGCACGCGGTCGACGCGACCGGCGATCCAGGCCGCGGGGACGATCGCGGCGGCGAGCGCGACGAAGCCCCAGACGCCGGCACGCCAGCCGCCCGCCTCGGCGAGCGCCTGGCCGATCGGCGCGCACAGCATCGGCCCGAGCGACCCGGCTGCCGAGACGATGCCCAGCACCACGCTGCGCTGCGCGGCCGACACCGGACGCGAGGCCACCGCCATCGCCATGCCCGAGCCGACGCACGCGAGCGCGGCGCCGACGGCGATGCCGGCGCCGAGCATCACCGCGGTCATGCCGCCGGCGGCGGCGAGCAGCACCATGCCGACCACGTAGAGCACGGCGCCGCCGGTCATCACGGGCCGGAAGCCGTAGCGCACCGCCCACGCGCCGGCGACCGGCTGCGCGAATCCCCACACCAGGTTCTGCACCGCGATGGCGAGCGTGAAGTCGGCCACCGCCATCGACAGGTCCTTGACCGCCGGCTGCACGAACAGGCCCAGGCTCTGGCGCAGCCCCATCGCGAGCGTGAGCAGGACCGATGCGGCGACGAGGATCGCGGTGTGGCTGGAGAGCGGGCGGGTGTGGGGCAAGGACCGGTTCCGGCGGTTGCAGGATCCCCATGGTAGGCCACCCGCGGCGCGGTCGCTACTCGGATTGGCGTCGGTAGAATCGGGCGGCCCATGCCCATACCGCCGTGAAGGCCATCCGATGAGCGCGATCCGCTACACCGTGCGCGACGACGTCGCCGAGATCCTCCTCGACAACCCGCCGGTCAACGCGCTCACGCGCCCGGTGATGGACGACCTGCTGGCCGCGCTCGCGCGCGCCGGCGCCGACCGCGCGGTCGGCGCGGTGGTGATCGCGAGCGCCCTGCCGGGGCGCTTTTGCGGCGGGCTCGATCTCGGCACCTATCTGCGCAGTTCGCCGGCCGACGCGCGCGACCTGGTCGAGAGCCTGTACGCGCGGCTCAACGACGTGCAGTTCCATCTGGGCAAGCCGACCATCGCCGCGGTGTCCGGCGCGGCGCGCGGCGGCGGCATCTCGGTGGCGATCTCGTGCGACCTGATCGTCGCCGCCGACACCGCGACCTTCGGCTATCCGGAGATCGACATCGGCCTGCTGCCCGCGATCCACTACACCCACCTGCCGCGCATCGTCGGCCGCTACCAGGCCTTCGACCTGCTGTTCACCGGGCGCGTGTTCGACGCCGCCGAGGCCCGGTCGATGGGACTCGTCAGCCGCGTGGTGCCGGAGGCCGAACTGCACGCCCAGGCCATGGCGCTGGCGCGCGTGCTCGCGGCGAAGTCCCCGCAGCTCATGCGCATCGGCAAGAAGGCCTTCATGCACGCGATCGATTCGGACTA
>JAEUOS010000019.1 GCA_016790695.1 Burkholderiales bacterium | reverse complement strand
GGGCAAGACGCCGGCGACGAACGAGTGGGAGTGATCTGCGTTCGACAGGGTCGAACGAGATCTGTCGACGGCATGTCGTCTCGAGCTGTTCGAGACGGCAATTGCCAGACGCGACGTGGCGCGGAGCCTTCCCGTGTCGCCGCAGGCAGCAGCAGGAGACCCCGTGGCTGTGCGTTCATGACCGGAGCGCGGGAGCCGATCCGCCCGGGAGCGCGGCGCCGATTGCGGCGGCCGGGTCGGAGGATTCGACAGCGACGGCCGACCGGAGCTGCCGCGCGTCGCTCAACAGGTGCTGCAGGGCCGCGCGCAGGCGCGAGGCGCGCACCGGCTTGAACAGCAGCGGCAGTCGTTGCGCCCGCACCAGCGTCAGGACGTCAGGCGAAGTGTCGCCGGTCATGATCAGCGCCGGCAAGCCGGCACCGTAGCGTTCGCGCAGCAATGCGACCGCGGCGGTACCGCCCTCGTGCTCCCGCAGCCGGAAGTCTGCGATGAACGCGTCGGGGCGGGTGTCGGCGGCGTCGAGCTGCTCGCACAGTTCCAGCGCGGATGCCGCCACCACCGGCCGGCAGCGCCACATGCCGAGCACTTCCGCCAGGCCGTCGCGAACGTCACGCTCGTCGTCCACCACACCGATCACCTTGCCGCGCAGCGCATCCACGTCCGCTTCGCTCGGTACTGCCGGCGGCTTCGCCACCAGCGCCCGGTCGCCGGACGGGACGCTGACTTTCCTGGCGACCGGCGCCCCATACCGCCAGAATGAGGTACTTGCCGGACGTGGCGATCAGCGCGAACTTCGGACGGTCAATCCCGATGGAACGGTGACCACCGCGCCAGCGCCGTCACCATTGACGGGAGACCTCGCGCTTGCGGGCGGCGCGCGACTGGTCAGCGGCGACGGGACACAGATCGCGGGCGTCGTCGCCGAGTATCTCAAGGCCCGGGATCAGCGGTTGCCGGCGGGACCGCCGTCCCCGCCCCCTCCGATCCCGCTGCCCGCCCCGGTTCCCCAGCTGCCCCTGGGGAGCAACGGGGACGTGATGCTGCCCAATGGCGTGGTGCTGGAGACGCGGCGCGGCGATGGCGGGAGGGTGCGCTTCTTCGAGAAGTCGGCCTCGCGGGGGCCGCCGATCGGGGTCCTGCCTGATGGGACGCCGCTGTACGAGACGTCGGCAGCCATCTCGGACGGCAGCATCGAGTGGACTCTGGCCAGCGGCCCGGACGGTTATCCGGTTTTTCAGAACATGGCGCGCCCTCCGAAGGCGCCGGATGGACCGATCATTGCCGGGCCCTCAGTGAACGTTGGCGGGATCATCGTCCGGGACGGGACCTTGCAGATACTGGATGCAGCACCGTTTCGGGAGGACCATATTCTGGTCAATGGTACTCACCGGTTCACCCAGACGATGAATCCCGACCGCAGCGTGACGCTGACGCCGGTAGAGCCGCCGATCGGGCAGGACGTGGTGCTCGCCGATGGCTCTCGGCTGATCACCGGACCTCCGAAAGAAATGATGGTGCTGGCGGAGAACTACGTGATCGCCCGGGACCGTCTGCTGCCAATGACCGAACCGCCGCCGCCGCCGCCGCCCGCGCCTCCGGCCCCACCTTCAGTGCCGCAACCGCCGCTGGGCAGCAATGGCGAAGTTGTCCTGCCCAACGGCGTCGTGCTGGAGACGCGCCTCGACGCAGACGGTGTTGTCCGGTTCTACGAAAAGGCGCTGCCGAGGGAGCCCATCGGGCTGCTGCCCGATGGGACGCTGCTATACGAGCAGCCGATGGAACCCACGCACGGAGTCCGCGAGTGGGGTTACGCGATCGATTCGGAAGGCGTGTTCTTTGCCGCAGTGATTGCAGGCGCGCGCACCCAGATACCGACCCTTTCCAGCACGAGACTGCGTGTCGGTGGCGTCATCGTCAGGGACGGAACCATTACGGTATTGCAGGACCGCCCCTTCCGTGAAAACGAGGCGAAGGCGGGAGGGGGCAGGCTGCTACAGACACTTCACGCAGACGGGACGGTCACGGTTGTCCCGACGCTGACCTCCGAGTTTCCTCCTCAGGATGTCGTGCTGGCGGACGGCAGCCGACTGGTTAGCAACGACGATGCCTTGGTGCGCAGTGAGATCGCAAGCTATCTGCAAGCACGTGGCGGGTTGCTGAGCCAGGGCGCGCCTTCGCCCGCGGCCGACGGTGATCTGGTGGTGGTCACCATCGATGGGATTGCCGAGGTGATCACGGGCGCGGGCGCTACGCCCGTCGGCAGCGGCCGTACCGGGAGCTTCGCGCGAGACGTGTTCGGCCCGCATGCGACGCGGGTCACGCATCGATCAGTCGCGGATGCGACATCCTCTCCGGGTGGTTCGAGGACACTGCCCTTCGAGCCGGAGAGTACTTCACCGGCAGCCCCATTCCTGCGGTCGGCGGCAGCGTCGGGCTGGGCGGGACCAGGACTCTACGTCGGCGTGCGTGAGGGCGCGGTGGTGGTCTCGAACGACGACGGCCGCACGGTCGAGGTGCCGGCCGGGCGGGGCGCAGTATCGAGCGGGACAGGGCTCGAGTTGCTCGACCGGATTCCGGATTTCATGCTGCGGGATCAGACGCCGCTCCCGACCCGACTGCCCGGCCGATTCGTGCTTGACGTGTATCGCGACAGGGAAGGCAACCTGCACGACATGTGCGTCGTCAGATAGCGCTTCCCGCCGAAAGCCATCTTGCAGAACGTACACCGCGCATACCTGCTTGTGCTGCTCGGGTTGGTCCAGTTGCTGCTGAGTCCGGCTGGATTCGCCAATGGCGCGGCCGAAGTGCGATTCTCGGTCAGCGCCTTCAACGTCGAAGGCGAAAACCCGCTGTCGGCGGAGGCGACGCAGCGCATCGTGTCGCCTTTCGCGGGAAGCGCGGTGACGATCGACCGCCTGCAGGCCGCGGCCGCGGCGCTCGAATCCGATCTGAAAAGACGCGGCCATGCGTTCCTGCGCGTGGTCGTGCCGCCGCAGGATGTCGGTGACGTGGTGACGTTGCGGGTGCTCGCGTTCCGCCTCGGCACGGTGGCTGTCCGCGGCAACGAGAACTTCACCGAAGGCAATGTGCGCGCGAGCCTGCCGGCGCTGCGCCCCGGGCAGCCGCCGAACCTGACCGAGGTGGCGCGCGACCAGGCACTCGCCAACGAGCATCCGGCCCGGCAGGTCACGGTGACGATGCGCCAGGGCGTGAAGCCGGACACGGTGGACGCGGACATCGCGGTGCGTGATGTGAATCCGCTGCGCGTGTTCGGTTCGCTTGGCAACACAGGCACGGGTTCGACGGGCGACTGGCGGCTCTCCGTGGGAGTGCAGCAATCCAACCTCTTCGACCGCGACCATGCGCTGACCGCGAGCTACACCAGTTCACCGGGCCACTGGAGGGAGGTGGCGCAGTACGGCCTGTTCTACAGCGTCCCGTTCTACGGCATGGGCGGCGCGTTGTCGGCCTTCTACAGTTACTCGGACGTCAACAGCGGCACCATCGCCAACGTGTTTCAGGTAAGCGGGCGCGGGCAGTTCGCCGGATTGCGCTGGAAGCAGTACTTCTCGGCGGTGGGCGCCTTTTCGCATCACCTGGAAGTCGGCATCGAGGACCGGCATTTCGTCAACGACGTCTCGTTCGTGGGAGTGCCGATCGGCACGAATGCGCGCAGCCGGCCGTTCGCGGTTTCCTATGCGGGGAAGCTTGATTACGCGGGCGGACAGATTCGCGGTTCTGTCGAATATGCGCGCAATCTCGGCAGCGGGGGCGACAACACCGATGCGGCCTATCTTGCCAACCGCGCCGGCGCCCGACGCGACTGGAGCGCCTGGCGCTTGGCGCTGGATGCGCAGCAGGCGTTGGGCCACTGGACCGCGTCGCTGCGGATGCGCGGCCAGCTTGCGGGCGCACCGCTCCTCCCCGGCGAGCAGTTCGGCTTCGGCGGCGCCTCCGGCGTGCGCGGGCTGCGCGAGCGCGAGGTGACGGGCGATCTCGGCGTGCTTGCGAGCGCAGAGATGCTTTCGCCTGCGCTCGCCGAGGGGCTGCGTGCGGTCGTGTTCCTCGATGCCGGAAGTACCCGCCTTCGCCAACCGGTCGCCGGCCAGTCGGGCCGTGTCGGCGCCGCAAGTGCGGGCGTCGGCTTTCGCTGGGCGCCGCGACCGGGCCTGGCGCTGTCGCTGGACTATGCACGTGTGCTGGACGGCGCGGTCGTCACCGCTGCCGGAGGCGACCGCCTGCATTTTTCCCTGGCGATGCAGTTCTAGCGTTGCCTGGACCCGCGGACCGAACTGCG
Source organism: Burkholderiales bacterium (assembly GCA_016790695.1). Lineage (GTDB taxonomy): Bacteria > Pseudomonadota > Gammaproteobacteria > Burkholderiales > JAEUOS01 > JAEUOS01. The sequence continues at coordinate 2,598 of JAEUOS010000019.1, read as the reverse complement.
AGCCCGGATGCGCGAGATTGCCGCGACTCGAGTGCGGTACGGCGATTGGCGGATCCACATCCTCCTGCGACGCGAGGGCCGCCAGGCGAGCAAGAGTCTGGTGTATCGACTGTATCGAGAAGAGGGCCAGGTCCTGCGTGCCCCGTCGGCCCCCCGTCGCAAGATGGCGGTTCAGAGGCAGGAGCGGTTCAAGCCGACGGAAGCCAACCAGGTCTGGAGCCTGGACTTCGTCGCGGACTAGTTGGCCAACGGCCGGAAATTCCGCGCCCTGACCATAGTCGATGTCCACAGCCGGGAGGCGCTGGCCATCGCCGTGGGGCAACGGCTCAAAGGAGAGAATGTCATCGCCGCGCTCGATTCGATCAGGCGCCATCGCGGCGTGCCGAAACTCCTGTTCTGCGACAACGGATCGGAATTCTCCGGGAGGCTCCTCGACCAAAGTGGGTCGGCGTTCCGCGAATCAAGCCTGGCCGGGAATCGCGCGCGGAGAAATTTTCACCGAACACCCGTGCAATTGACCGCATGCCGGGCCGGGGATAGATTCGCGCACGGGAAAGAAGGTGGTTTGAGTTTCCGATTCGCTGCAGACACGAAAAGGCCCGCGCGGGGCGGGCCTGATTTGGGTCGCAGGTCTCTTTAATTTCTGCGACGGCTCCAGCCGAGGCCGGCCAAAGCGAGGCCGAGGAGCGCGAGAGATGCTGGTTCCGGGGCCTGGGCCACATCCGGAATGAACTCCAGATCCCGGAATCCGATCGACGTGACCTCTTCAACCAGCAGCCGGCCCGTGATTGGATTGAAGCGAAGGAATTCCGAGTCCGTCACGACGAGAAGATCCCCGGTGGGACTCAGCTCCATGTCGCGAAACTCTGGACCCGGGATAGTGAACCCTCCGAGCGCGTTTAAGTTCACGTCGTACCGGATCACATACGAGGAGTCGGCGATCAACAGCTCTCCGTTCGGCAGGATCTCGAGGTCAATAGATTGGCTGTTAAAGCCGAGACCGATCGAGAAAAGAAGAGCCCCGGCGGTGCTGCGGCGCTCCAGCCGGTCCCTACCGGCGAGGACCAGCTCTCCCTGAGCGTTGAATTCAAAGCCTCCTTCAGAGGCAGTGCAGCAATTGAGAGTCGTCGGTACCCCTTCAACAAATAATCCGGTCGCCGTGCCGGTTGCCGGATCGTTGATATGCACAATTTGGTCGTCCATCGAGTACAACCTGCCATCGGGACCTATTTCCATGTCAAACGGTCGGGCACCCAGTCTAAAGGTCGGAGGCGACACCTGAATGCCGGCTCTGTTCACCGTGGTCACCCTGCCGTTGCCACCCAGGAGAATCGTGTCGTCGGCCGCCCGGTAGGCGATGTCGAATACCAGGTGAGTCGGCGTGCTGGCGAATTCCCCGAGGATCGCCCCGGTCGCGGGGTCAATCCGCCATACACGGTTCGACCAGTCGGTGGCCAGTAGCAGCGCCTGAGCGGGCACTGCAGCCAGCAATACCGCAAGTGCGGCCAGAGCTTCCAGAATTAAGCGAATACGCACCTTCATGATGTGTCTCCTTCGCTCTCGGTGGCATACAGCACTATAAACCACCTTTTCCTCGTTTGCGACTATATAGCCGGCCCGACAAGGAATCAATTCGGGGTGTTAATCCCAGACCGTAACGTTCCCTTTTCCCAGAGTAGAAGTGGCCCCTTTTTATTGCATGGGCGATTTCACATACGGGACAGACCACGCTAATCGACGAGTACCCGGTGCCAGGTCTTGCAACCATGCATCGAGTCGCGCCTTATCGAGGGACAGCGGGTGGGCGACGGTACCCTGTCCTGCCTCGACACATTTCCTCCTGCTGAAATTGAGGTTGACCCCATCCGGCGGACGGTTTGGCATTTGAATTTCAAACGGCATCAAGTGCTGGAACGGCAGGCTTATCCACGGCCGGGCGGCTGGCTTTTTCGCCAGCCGGAAGCCGCGCGGCGGAGGGTAAGCCGGGTTCACGGCACGATGGTGGCATAGGGTTCTGCTCCAGATGGATCCTTTCGAAGTTGGCCGGCGATTAGATAGTCCAGGGAGGAATGGCGTCGGCGCGGGTTGTATCAGCCCTCGATCCAGGTGAACAGCGCCAGGCGCGCCTCGGTCTTGCTCTTGAAGCTGCGCCGGTCGATCAGCTCGCATTCGAGCGTGCCGAACCTGCGCAACCCAGTTGGCAATCGTTTGCCCTGAAACCCCGAATTCACGCGACAACTCGGCCGGTGTCCTGCCGGCCTGCACCCCATTCGTATTGCCGCCTACAATCAGCCGATGTCGACCAAGCCCGCTTCGAGCGCCGCGCGCGATGGCCTGCCGCGCATCGTCGCGGTGGGCGACAGCGCGGTGCTTGCCGAGTTCGCGACCACGCTCGACATGGCGGTCAATGCGCGCATCCAGCGCATCGCCCGCCGCGTGCGCGCGCAGGCCCCGCCGTGGGTGCACGACGTCGTTCCGTCGATGGCCGCGCTCGCCGTGCACTTCGATGCCGACGCCGTTGCGGCCGCGGACCCGGAGGCGGCCGGCGCGCGCATCGCGGCCGCGCGCGAGGAACTGGGGCGGCTGATCGCGGCGTGT
>JAEUOS010000136.1 GCA_016790695.1 Burkholderiales bacterium | reverse complement strand
GCCAGGCGCACGCCGCGCGCGCCCGGCCACACGTGCATCGGCACCGGGGTGCCGGGGAGTCGCTCGCCGGCGCTCATGGCGGCGCTGCTGAAGAGTTGGCATGCACCGGTCAAATGTATCCGATCTGGAAAGGAAACTGAGCCGCACTTCCGTGTGCAGCTGCCACCTCCAGTCCGGGTGCGCGAGCCGAAGCGCTCCTACCCGAGTTGCCACTGCGTCGTGATCATCGTGGGGCAATTGACAATTCGTCCCCGGACGCCTACCTTCGACGATTCTCGCGCCCGTGGTGCCGGCGCGAAGAGGAATGCCGCATGAACCGTGCCACGCGAAATGACCCTCTGAACCCGGGAACGGAAGCATTGCCTGTGCAGGTCGTGCCCTTCGACAGCGTGATCGGCGCCGAGATCCGCGGCATCGCGATCGACCAGGGCGTGACGCCCGCGCAGTACGGCGCGGTGCGCGCGGCACTGGACCGGCACTCGGTGGTCGTCCTGCGCGGGCAGACCGTGACGCCGGAACGCCAGAAGGCGTTCGCCCAGGGCATCGGGACGCTGCGGCCGCTGGTCTACAGCCGCTACTCGCTGCCGGGCAGTCCCGAGGTGATGGTGGTGTCGAACATCAGGCGCGACGGCGAGTTCATCGGCATTCCCGACGCCGGCTCGCTGTGGCATTCGGACGGCGCCTATCTCGCGCATCCCGACATGTACTCGCTGCTGTACGGCATCGAGATTCCCGAGCGCGACGGGCAGGTGCTGGGCGACACGCTGTTCACCAGCGTCTGGAAGGCCCATGACGCGCTGCCGCCGGAGGTGCGCGAGCGCATCCGCGGTCGCTACTGCGTCAACAGCTTCGCCTGGCACCTGGAGAAGAAGGCCGCGCTCGGCGACCTGCGCCGCGCGCCGCTGACACCCGAGCAGAAGGCGGCCACCCCCGACGTGACGCATCCGGTGGTGCGGCGCCACCCGCACACCGGGGTGCCGTGCCTGTTCGTCAGCGAGGCGCACTCGGTGGAGATCGTCGGCATGCCCCGCGCGGAGAGCGATGCCCTGCTTGCGCAGCTGCTGGCGCACCTGAAAGCGCCGCGCTTCCAGTACCGCCATCGCTGGCGCCCCGGCGACCTGGTGATCTGGGACAACTGCGCGGTCCAGCACCTCGCCACCTTCGACTACGGCGAGATCCCGCGGCGCATGCACCGGACCGGCAGTTTTGGCCCGGCGCCGGTGCCGTATTGACTATCGACCCCAGCCTGCCCTGTTCGGACAACCATGCTGCTCAAGCAAAAGCTCGCACGCGGCGACGTCGCGACGATGATCAATCCCGACCATCCGTCGCCTTCGCTGGTCGAATTCATCGGCGGCCTCGGATTCGACGCCGTCTTCATCGACTGCGAGCACGGCATGGCCGGGCCCGAGCGCGTGCAGGAGATGTGCCGCGCCGCGCGCCTGGCCGGCGTCGTGCCCGTGGTGCGTCCGGAGGCCAACCGGCCCTGGCTCATCACCCGCTATCTCGATGCCGGCGCCGGCGGGGTGATGGTGCCGCATATCGATACGGCGGATGCCGCGCGCGAACTGGTGGAGGCGGTGCGATACACGCGCCATGGCGACCCCGGCGCGACGCTGGTGGTCGGCATGGTCGAGTCGCGGCAGGCGCTCGACAACCTCGACGCGATCCTGGACGTCGAAGGCATCGACGTGTACTTCGTCGGACCGGGCGACCTCTCCAAGTCGCTGGATCTGCATGGGCAGCGCTTCCATCCGACCGTGCGCGCCCTCGTGGTCGAGGCGGCGCGCAGGATCGTCGCGCGCGGCAAGATCGCCGGTACGCTGGTCAAGCGCGACAACGCTACCGTGTATGTCGAGGCCGGATTCCGCTTCCTGTACGAGCACGCCAATGCGCTCCTGGCCGATGGCGCACAGAGGTTCAGCGCCGCGCTCGCACGGTAGCACGCGCCGCGCGGCGCCGGTGCCGCGTCGCGCCGGCTAGCGGGTCCGCACCTCGGGATTGACCCGGCAGTCGAGCACCAGCGGCGTGCCGCCGGGCGCGGCCAGCCAGGCGGCGACCGCCGCGAGATCGCGGCGCGAGCGCACCAGCACGGCCTGCGCCCCGAGCGCGCGTGCGACCGCCTCGAACGATGGCGCCGGGATCTGGGCCTGCGCGGTGTCCATCCCGAGGTCGGCCAGGACGTTCACCTCGGCGCCCAGCGCCGCGTCGTTGCTGACCACGACGAGGATCGGCAGGCGCAAGCGCACCGCCGTCTCGAGGTCGCCCAGGGCCATCATCATGCCGGCGTCGCCGACGCAGACGACGACGGTGTCGCCGGGGCGGCCGACCGCCGCACCGACGCCGGTGCCCATGGCCAGGCCGATCGACCCGGCGTCGACCGCCTGCATGAAGTTGTTCGGCCCCGTCACCCGCAGGTTGCGGATAGCGAAGCGCGCATGCTGGCCGCCGTCGATGCAGAGGACGCGCCCCGGCGGCAGCAGCCGGTTCAGTTCGAGCATCAGCGTGCGCGGATCGATCAGATCGGGCGTGCTGCGGTCGACGTGGTCGGCGTCGATCGCATGGCCGGCGATCGATGCGCGCACCTCGGGCGTGCGGAAGCCCTGCGCGGCGTGGCCGCGCCGCTCGAGTTCGGCCACCAGCGCCGCGGCGACCGTGCGCGCGTCGCCGGCGACGCCGAGGTCGACGTCGACGAACCGGCCGAGCGCCTGCCGGTCGGCGTCGACCTGGATCACATGCGCGCGCGGGAACAGGGTGTTGCTGTAGGTGGTGTACGGATTGAGCGTGGCACCGAAGGCGAGCACGCAGTCGGCCTGCGTGATCAGGTCGGAGGCCACCGGCGTCGCATAGGTGCCGCACAGGCCGATGTGATAGGGGTCGCCGTCGAACAGCGCCGCCGCGGGCAGGCTGGTGGCCAGCACGGCGCCGGTGAGTTCGCCGAGGCGCTTCAGGACCGGACCCGCCCCGCTCAGCTGCGCGCCTCGGCCGGCCAGGATCAGCGGCCGGCTGACCGCCCAGGTCTCGCCGAGCAGGTCCGCGATCGCCGCGATCTCCTGCGGGTCGACCGCGCCCGCGCTGGCAGGCGGCGCGGCGGCGGGCGCGGGATCGTCGGCCGGCATCGCGGGCTCGAGCAGCAACTGCCGGCCCAGCACCAGCACCGCCGTGCCGCGCCGGCCCTGCTCCAGCGCCGCGCGCGTCGCGGCGGCCGCGGCGGCGCCTGCGAGCGGCTTGAACACCGGGATGCCGAGCAGGCCCAGCGTCGCCGCCTGCGGAAACTGCTTGAGCCAGCTCACCCCGGACGACCGGCGCACGACGCCGGGCTCGCGGTCGTCCTCGCCCGGGTTGCCGGCGCCGGCGAGCACCACCACGCGCGACCCGGCGCGGTGCGCGGTATGGATCGCGGTCAGGGCATTGGAGAATCCGGGGCCGCCGGTGACGGTGACGAAGCCGGTGCGTCCGGTCGCACGCGCATAGCCGTCGGCCATCGCCGCCGCCTGGTTCTCGTGGCGCGCCGGGTGGCAGACGATGCCGCGCGCCGCCGCGGCCACCACCAGCGGCGCCGTGTCCTCGCCCATCACGCCGAAGATGCACTCGACGCCGGCGCGCTTGAGGATGTCGGCGACGAGGTCGTGGACACGGAGGGAACTGGCAGTCATCGGCGCGGGCTTTCGCAGGAGGGTGGATCGGTGCGCCGCGGCGCGCGGCGGCGCGGCTGGCCCCGGAGTTTAGCCATTCTCCGGGACGGTGGCGCCGTGCGGCCGCCGCGCGGGTACCATGTGCGGCGCGTGCGGCGCCGCGCCGTCCGCCCCGCAACGACAGAAGGCCCGCCGACCATGAGCGCATCCGCGCACGCCGCCCCCTTCATCCTCGCCCAGGCCAGCGCCGCGTTCGCCGCCGATCCCTATCCGACCTACGCGCACCTGCGCGCGCACGATCCGGTGTGCCGCCAGCCGGACGGCTCGCTGTTCCTGACGCGCTACGACGATGTGCGCGCCGTGATCACCGACGCCGAGCGCTTCAGCTCGGACAAGCGCGTCGACTTCCTGCCCAAGTTCGGCCACACGCCGCTCTACGAGCACCACACGACCTCGCTGGTGTTCAACGACCCGCCCTACCACACGCGGGTGCGGCGCCTGCTGGGGCCCTTCTTCACGGTGCAGGCGATGCGGCGCATGGAGAACAGCGTCGCGACGATGGTCGACGACCTGCTCGACAGCGCCGCCGACAAGCGCGTCATCGACATCATGAGCGAGTTCGCGCTGGCGATACCGCTCAACCTCGTGGGCGACCTCCTCGGCGTGCCGCGCCAGGAACGCGAGCCCCTGCGCAACTGGGCCTCGCTCATCCTCGGCGGGCTCGAGCCGGTGCGCAGCGCCGACGACCTGGCGGCCGGCAACCGCGCGGTGACCGAATTCAAGGCCTACCTTGGCGAGCTCATCGCCGCCAAGCGCCGGCGCGGCATGCCGCCGGCCGATCCGGACGTGCTCGACGCGCTGATCCGCGACCACGACAGCGGCGACGGGCTGTCGATCGACGAGATCCTGCACAACTGCATCTTCATGCTCAACGCGGGCCACGACACCACCACGAGCCTGATCACCAACGGCGTCGACCTGCTGCTGCGCTTTCCCGACCAGAAGGCGCGCCTGGTCGCCGACCCCGCGCTGCTGCGCACCGCGATCGAGGAAATGCTGCGCTTCGAGAGCCCGCTGCAGATCGGCAACCGCAAGGCGCTCGTCGATTGCGAGGTCGGCGGCACGCGCATCGCCGCCGGCACCTTCCTGCACGTGTGCATCGCCTCCGCCGACCATGACGAGGCGCAGTTTCCCGCGGCCGAGACCTTCGACATCGGGCGCAATCCCAATCGCCACCTGGCGTTCGGCCATGGCATTCACTTCTGCGCCGGCAATGCGGTCGCGCGCATGGAGGCGAGCCTGGCGTTCGGCCGGCTCCTCGCGCGCTTTCCCGACTTCGAGCGCGCCGGACCGACGATCCGGCCGCCGCGCTGGCGCTTTCGCGTCATCGACGAACTCAAGGTCGACCTGCGGCCCTGAGCCGTTGCGCGCGGCGCCGCCGCCGCTTGATGCAGATCAACCCGGCGCAGACGGCTGCGTGAAAAGCTGCCCCACACGGGGGTCGGACCAGCACGCGCCGCGGCGCGCGGCCCGGCAGTTCCGGCGGTTTCTTGCGGAGGCGGCCGATGAACATCGACGGTTACCAGGTCCTGGTCTTCCTGCACATCCTGGCATTCGGCTATTGGCTGGGCGCCGACCTCGGCGTGTACTTCTGCGACAGCCAGATGACGCGGGCGGACCTCGACATCGAGGAGCGCCTGCGCGTGCGGCGCATCCGCTACAAGGTCGACATGGCGCCGCGCACCTGCTTCGTGCTGATCCTGGCACTGGGCTTCACCCTGGCGCAGCGCTACGGCTCGCCGGTCACAGGTGCCTGGCTGGGGCTGCTGTGGGCGGCACTCCTCGCGTGGCTCGCCCTGATCTGGTCGGTGCGGATCCACGGCGGCACCCCGCGCGGCGCCTGGCTGGGACGCCTGGACCGCACGGTCTGGTTCGGCGCGGGCCTGGCGATGATGACCCTCGGCGGCGCCGGCATCGCCGGCCAGGTCGGGCTGCCGCAGTGGCTGGCGGCCAAGATGTTCGTCTATGGCCTGATCTGCTGGAACGGACTCTGGATCATGGGCTCGGCCGACCACTGGTATCCGCTGATCGAGGCACTGCGCCGCGGCGACGGCGACCGCGACGAGATCGAGCGTCGCATGAAGCAGACGCGCTTCTGGTGCGGGACCTCGGCCTTCGTGCTGTGGTTCCTGGTGCTGGTGGTGGCATTCCTCGGTACCGTCAAGCCGATCTGACGGCTGCCGACCGCGCACGCGCTGCGGCGCTCTGGTAGTCTCGCAACCGATCCGAGAGAGAGCCCGCCATGCCCCGTTCCCCCGCCATCGTGCGCCGCACCGTCCGCGCCGCCGCCCTCGCGGCCGCCTTCCTTCTGCCGGCGATCGCACACGCCGCCGACGACTATCCGAATCGCCCGATCCAGCTCATCATCCCGTTCGCCGCCGGCGGCGGCTTCGACCAGACCTCGCGCAACCTGGCCCAGGCGCTGGCGGAGGTGCTCAAGCAGGCGGTGGCCCCGATCAACGTCGACGGTGCGACCGGAGCGATCGGGCTTGCGCGCCTGGCCGGTGCCGCGCCGGACGGCTACACCCTCGGCACCTCGCCGGCGGTGTCGCTGACCAGCGAGCCGCATCGCAACAAGTCGCTCGCCTATCGCCTCGATTCGTTTCGTCCGGTGTGCCAGGTGTTCGACAACATCTTCGCGATCGCCGTGCCGAGGGAGTCGCCCTACCGGACGCTCGGCGAACTGATCGCCGACGCGCGGCGCAATCCGGGCAAGCTCTCCTACGGCACCTCGGGCATGGGCTCGATTCCGCACCTCGGCATCGCCGACCTCGAGGCCGCGGCCGGCATCGAGATGGTGCACGTGCCCTACCGCGGCGACGGCCCGATGCAGGTGGACCTGCTGCAGGGCCGGGTCGCGCTCGGCGGCGTCCTGCCCTCGTCGTTCATCGGCCAGGTGCGCGCCGGCAACCTGCGCCTGCTCGCGGTCATGCCGGAGCAGCGCCATCCGGCGTTTCCCGAGGTGCCGACCCTCTCCGAGGCGGGATTCCCGGTAGTGCAGCTGAGCTTCGGCGGCCTGTTCGCGCCGGCGCGGACGCCCCCCGCCATCGTCGCCGCGCTCGAGGCCGCCTGCGAGAAGGCCGTGGGCTCGCCGGCGATGCGCGCCTGGGCCGCCGGCGCGAACCAGGTGCTCAATTTCGCCAGCGGCCAGCGCTTCGCGGCGCGCCTCGCGCAGGACAGCGCGGCCAAGGCGGCGACGCTGCGACGCCTGAAGCTCGCGGCCGACTGAGCAGCCCGCAAATCCGAGCCGCGCGCGGCGCCCCGCCTTGTATAGTCGGCGCCTGCATCGCGCCGCCCCGGCCCGCTTTCCGCCCACCCGAATGAAGGAACCGATTCGATGAAAACGCGCATCACCGAACTCTTTGGCATCGAGCATCCGATCATCCAGGGCGGCATGCACTATGTCGGCTTCGCCGAGCTCGCCGCCGCGGTGTCGAACGCCGGGGGGCTGGGCATCATCACCGGGCTGACCCAGAAGACCCCGGAACTGCTCGCCAACGAGATCCGCAAGTGCCGCGCGCTGACCGACAAGCCGTTCGGCGTCAACCTCACCTTCCTGCCCACCGTCACCTCGCCCGACTACCCCGGCTACATCCGCGCCATCATCGACGGCGGCGTGCGCATCGTCGAGACCGCCGGCAACAACCCGCAGAAGTGGCTGCCCGGCCTGCACGAGGCCGGGGTCAAGGTGATCCACAAGTGCACCTCGGTGCGCCATTCGCTCAAGGCCGAGGCGATCGGCTGCGACGCGGTGAGCGTCGACGGCTTCGAATGCGGCGGCCACCCCGGCGAGGACGACATCCCCAACTTCATCCTGCTGCCGCGCGCGGCCGAGACGCTCAAGATCCCCTTCGTCGCCTCCGGCGGCATGGCCGACGGACGCTCGCTCGTGGCCGCGCTCGCGCTGGGCGCCGAAGGCATGAACATGGGCACGCGCTTCATCGCGACACGCGAGGCGCCGGTGCACCAGAACGTTAAGGACGCGATCGTCGCCGCCAGCGAACTCGACACGCGCCTGGTGATGCGCCCGCTGCGCAACACCGAGCGGGTGCTGAAGAACGCCGCGGTCGAGCGCCTGCTCGAGAAGGAGCGGACCCTGGGCGCCGGCCTCAAGTTCGAGCACATCATCGAGGAAGTGGCCGGGGTCTACCCGAAGATCATGCAGGACGGTGCGATGGACGCGGGCGCGTGGTCGTGCGGCATGGTCGCCGGCCTGATCCACGACATCCCGACCGTCAAGGAACTGATCGACCGCATCATGGCCGAGGCCGAGGCGATCATCCGCGCGCGCCTGGCGCGCATGGCTGGCTGAGGATGGCGCCGACGCTCGCGGGCAGGGTCGCGCTCGTCACCGGCGCCGGACGCGGCATCGGCCGTGCCGTCGCCCTCGCCTATGCGCAGGCCGGCGCGGCGGTCGCGTGCGTGGCGCGCAGCGGCGGCGAGGTCGCGGCGGTGGCGCAGGCCATCACTGCGGCCGGGGGCCGCGCGATCGCGCTCGCCGGCGACGCAACCGATGCCGCGCTCATGGCCGCGCACGTGCGCGCGACCGAAGCGGAATTCGGCGGACTCGACATCGTCTTCGGCGCCGCCGGCGCGTCGCTGGAGAACAAGCCGGTCGCCGAGTCCGATCCGACGCTCTGGCGCCGCACGGTCGAGGTCAACCTGTTCGGCACCTTCGTCACCGCGCACGCGGCGCTGCCTGCGTTGCGGCGGCGCGGCGGCGGCAAGCTGATCTTCGTCGGTTCCGGCATGGGGCATCGCGGTGCCGCGACCCGCTCGGCCTACGCGAGTTCCAAGGCCGGACTCAACATGCTGGTCCGCGTGCTGGCCCAGGAACTGGCCGGCGAGGACATCACCGTCAACGAACTCGTGCCGGGCCCGGTGCTGACCGCCTTCATCAGCGGGCGCGTCGACGCGCTGCGCGGCGCGGTCGGCGGGCAGGAGTGGTTCAAGGAGCCCGAGGACGTGGTCCCGCTGGCGCTCTTCATGGCGACCCAGCCGCCGCGCGGACCGACCGGCCAGACCTTCAGCCTCGCGCGGCGCGACCTGTGACCGGGTATCGCGCCCTGGTCTGCGAGGCGCTGACCGACGACCTGTCGGGCGTCGCGGTGCGCACGTTGCCGCTGCCCGTGCCGGGGCCGCACCAGGTGCTGGTGCGCGTGCGCGCCGCGGCGCTCAATTTCCCCGACCTGCTGATGACCCAGGGGCGCTACCAGTTCAAGCCCGAGATGCCGTTCGTGCCGGGGCTGGAGGCCGCCGGCGAGGTCGTGTCCGTCGGCGACGGTGTCACGCACGTCCGCCCCGGCGACGCGGTGGTCGCGCATGCGCGCTGCGGCGCGATCGCCGAATGCATGCTCGCCGCTGCCGACGAGGTGCGGCCGATGCCTGCCGGGCTCGACTTCGCCGCGGCCGCCGCATTTCACGCGGCCGCGATCACCGCCTACGTCGCCCTGGTGCGCCGCGCCGACCTGCAGCCCGGCGAGACCCTGCTGGTGCACGGCGCAAGCGGCGGCGTCGGCATGGCCACGGTGCAGCTTGGCCGGCACCTGGGCGCGCGCGTGATCGCGACCGGGCGTTCCGAGGACAAGCTCGCGACCGTGCGCGCGCACGGCGCTCACGAGACGATCAACCTCGCCGACGACCTGCGCGAGCGCGTCATGGAACTCACCGGCGGGCGCGGGGTCGACGTGGTCATGGACGCGGTCGGAGGCGACGTGTTCGACGCCTCGCTGCGCTGCCTCGGCTGGGGCGGGCGGCTGCTGGTGGTCGGCTTCGTCGGCGGCCGCATCCCCGAGGTCAAGGCCAACTACATCCTGATCAAGAACCTGTCGATCATCGGCGTGCGCGCCGGCGAGTACGGCCGGCGCGACCCGGCCAGGGGCGCGGAGAACGTGCGCGCGATCGATCGCCTGGCCAGCGCGGGCGTGTTCCGGCCGCACATCGGCGTCCGCCTGCCGCTGGACCGGGCGGCCGAGGGGCTCGCCATGCTGGCCCGCGGCAGCGTGACCGGCAAGGTGGTGATCGAGCCCTAGCGCGCCGTGAGGCCGCCGTCGACAGCGATGGTCTGGCCGATCACGTAGGCCGCCAGCGGCGAGGCGAGGAACAGCGCGACGCCGGCGATGTCCTGCGGTGTCCCCAGGCGCCCCAGCGGGATCTGGCCGACGATCGCGGCCACGCGCTTCGGATTGTCGGTGGTCACCCGCGTCATCTTGGTCGGCACCATGCCGGGGGCGATGCCGTTGACGCGGATGCCCTCGGGCGCCCAGGCGTCGCCGAGCGTGCGCGTCAGGCCCATCGCGCCGGTCTTGGAGGCGCCGTAGGCCGGGTTGCCGCGCACCGCGTGGAACGCCGCGGTCGAACTGACGATGATGATGCTGCCGCGCGCGGCCGCGAGTTGCGGCCTGAACGCGAGGCAGCAGTCCATCAGGCTGTTGAGATTGACCTCGACCACGCGGCGAAAGCCCTGGGGGTCGAACTCGGCGCGGTTGTACAGCACCATGCCTTGCGCGAGCACCAGCACGTCGAGGCGGGCGATGGCTGCCGCGGCGGCGGCGACCTGCGCGCCATCGGCGACGTCGACGCGGGCATAGGCAAGGCCGGCGAGGTCCGAGTCGGGTGAATCGGCGTAGTCCGCGGCGTGCGCGCGCGTGCCCCACACGTGAACCATGGCACCGCGGGCGCGAAACGCCTGCGCGGTGGCGTTGCCGATGCCCGAGGAACCGCCGACGACCAATACCGTGCGATCGCTGAAATCGAGCGCGTCGCGCGCGGCCGCGTCAGGCGTTGACGACATTGCCCTCGCCGGTCTCGCTGGGCAGGAGGAACACCATCGAGGCGGTCACCGCGGCGATGCCGGCCATGATCAGGAAGATCGCGGTGAAGCCCATGCCCTTGACGGCCGGGCCGAGCAGCCACACCGCGGTCGAACTGATCGAGAACGACACGGCCAGGCGCATGCCGGCGACGCGCGAGCGGATGCGGTCGTCGACGTAGCGCACGATCATCGCGTCGGTGAAGGGGATGGCGCCGAAGATGAAGGCCATCGACGCGGTCAGCAGGACGAACAGCAGCCAGCCGTCGGCGTGGGCGGCGGCGGCCAGCAGCGGGATCTGGCCGATCACGATCCAGAAGTACAGGGGCTTCAACGCGTAGCGGTCGATCAGGCGCCCGACCACCACCTGCGCGATCGACGCGACCGCGTAGACCGCGGCGAGCAGCATGCCGAGCGTCGCCGGGTCCTCGATGACGCCGCGAAAGCGCTCGGTGAGGAAGCGGCCGTTGCCGTTGGTCGTGAGGTTGAACAGGAGGCTCGCGGTGATCGCCGCGATGGTCATCACCAGGAAGGCGCGCGCCAGCGCAGCGCGCGACAGCACCACCGAGGCGCCGCCCTTGCGCTTGGCCGGCGCCTCGCGTTCCGGCGGGCAGGCGAGCGCGAACCAGACGCCGCACGCGAGGCAGACCAGGCCGGGGAGCGCGAACGCCGCGCGCCAGCCGATCCACTTGATCAGGAATCCGGTGACCAGCGCCGCCACCGCGATCCCGAGGTTGCCGACCAGGCCGTTGAAGCCGATCGTCGCGCCGGGATTGGCCGCGTGCTGGACCAGCATCGGGATGCCCACCGGGTGATAGATCGCCGCGAACGCGCCGAGCAGCGTGAGCGCGGCCGCCATCTGCCACGGGCCGCTGGTGAGCGATGCCAGGAGCGCGGACGCGCCCATGCCGAAGAAGAACACCAGCATCATCGCGCGCCGGCCCCACAGGTCGCCCAGGCGCCCGGCCGGCAGCGAGCCGATGCCGAACAGGAAGAACGCGCCGACGCTGTAGGGCATCAGGTCCTCCCAGCGCGCGAAGCCGAACTCGGCAGCGATCGTGCCGACCGCCGCGGCGAAGATCAGCAGGAACATGTGGTCGACCGCATGCGCGAGGTTGAGCAGCGCGGCGACGCTGCGCGGCCAGCCGGGGGCGGCACGCGATTGCGGGGTGTCGGTCATGGGCAGGCCGGGGCGACGCGGAGGAAGCGTCAGATCATACGCCTGCCGTCGACATAGGCCTTGCGCCAGCGCTGGATGCTGACGCGCTCGAACAGGCCGCCCTGCGCGAACGGATCGGCCTCGATGAAGCGCTGCGCCGACTGGCGCGAGTCGACGTCGACGATGTAGACCCCGCCGCCGCAGGGATTGCCGGCGTCGTCGAGCTTGGCGCCGCAGGCGATCAGGAGCGACTTGTTGGCGTCGAGGTACTCGAGATGCGCGGCGCGCAGCTGCGCGCGCAGCTCGAGGCTGCCGGGCTTGTCCCAGGTTTCGATCATGTAGGCCATGGCGTTCCTCCGGGTCAGGCCGCGTCCGCCAGGCCGCCGGCCTCGGCGAGCATGTGCAGGTGGTGGTCGGCATCGCCGAACAGCGTGTCGATCGCGGTCAGGCGCTTGAAGTAGTGGCCGATCGCATACTCCATGGTCATGCCGATGCCGCCGTGCAGCTGGATCGACTGCTGACCGACCAGGCGCGCGGCGCGGCCGATCTCGATCTTGACCGCGCGCATGCGCCGGCGCCGCAGGTCGGCGTCGGTCTCCGCGACCTGCATCGCCGCCAGCATCGCCATCGAGCGCGCCTGCTCGATCGCCACCATCATGTCGGCCGCGCGATGCTGCAGCGCCTGGAACGACCCGATCGCGCGGCCGAACTGCTTGCGGGTCTTCAGGTACTCGAGCGTCAGCCGCAGCGAGGCCTGCATCGCGCCGACCGCCTCGGCCGCGAGCGCGGCGATCGCCTCGTCGACCACGCGCTCGGCCACCTCGAGCCCGGCGCCGGGCGATCCGAGCAGGGCGTCGGCGCCGACCTTGACGTGGGACAGCGTGATGTCGGCCGCACGCATGCCGTCGGCAGTGGTGTAGCCGCGACGCACGAGGCCGTCGGCGCCGGCCGGCACCAGGAACAGGCTGATGCCGGCGCTGTCGCGGCGCGATCCCGAGGTGCGGGCGGTGACGATCAGGTGGTCGGCCGTCTCGCCGTGCAGCACCACCATCTTGGCGCCGTCGAGCACCCAGCCGCCGCCCTGCATGGTCGCGGCGGTCGCGCAGTCCGCGAGGTCGTAGCGCGACTGCGCCTCGGTATGCGCGAAGGCCAGCAGGGTCGTGCCGGCGATCACCCCGGGCAGCAGCGCCGCGCGCTGCTCGCGCGTGGCGGCGTGGCGCAACACGCCGCCGCCCAGCACCACGGTGGCGAGCCAGGGCTCGAGCGCGAGCACCTCGCCGAGCAGCTCGGAGACGATCATCACGCCCTCGGGCCCGCCGTCGAAGCCGCCGTCGGCGGCCGCGAACGGCATGCCGAGCAGGCCCATCTCCGCGTACGCGGCCCACAGCGCCGGCGAATAGCCGGGCGGCGCGGCCATGATCCGCCTGCGGCTCTCGAAGTCGTAGCGGTCGGCGAGCAGCCGCCGCGCGCCGTCCTGCAGCAGCTGCTGCTCCTCGGATAAGTCGAAGTCCATGTCTACAACCCCATGAAGGCCTTGGCCATGATGTTCTTCTGGATCTCGTTCGACCCGCCGTAGATGCTCTGCTTGCGCCAGTTGAAATACGTGCCCTGGGCCAGCGCCATCCAGTCCGGCAGCGCGTCGGTGTCGGCGTCGGCGGCCGCGGCCGCCAGCCCGTAGGGCCCGGCGGCCATCACGTAGAGCTCGGAGATGGCCTGCTGGATCTCGGTGCCGCGGATCTTCAGCACCGACGACGCGGGATTGGGCTTGCGCTCCTTCAGCGCGCGGTTCTCGTCGGCGAGCACGCGCAGCGTGGTCATCTCGAGCGCCTTCAGCTGCACCTCGATCTCGGCGAAGCGCGTGCGGAAGCGCGGGTTGTCGGCCAGCGGCACGCCGCCGTCGCCGGGGGTGGTGCGCGCGACCTCGCGCAGGCGCCGCAGGCGCTCCTTGGACGCGCCGACGCGCGCCTGCCCGGTGCGCTCGTTCGAGAGCAGGAACTTGGCGCAGTCCCAGCCCCGATGCTCGGTGCCGACCAGGTGCTCGGCCGGCACCCGCACGTCGTCGAAGAACACCTCGTTGACCTCGCGACCGCCGTCGATGGTGACGATCGGCCGGACCGTGATCCCCGGGGTCTTCATGTCAAGCAGCAGGAACGAGATGCCTTCCTGCGCCTTGGGGTTGTCGGGATCGGTGCGCGCCAGCAGGAACATCCAGTCGGCATGCTGCGCCGAGGTGGTCCAGGTCTTCTGGCCGTTGACCACGTAGTGGTCGCCCTGGCGCACCGCGCGCGTCTTGAGCGACGCGAGGTCGGAGCCCGCGCCGGGCTCGGAGAAGCCCTGGCACCACCAGTCGTCGAGGTTGGCCATGCGCGGCAGGAAGCGCTTCTTCTGCGCCTCGGTGCCGAAGGCGATCACGACCGGCCCGCACATCGCGACGTTGAAGCCGAGCGGCGCCGGCGCCGGCGCCGCCTGCATCTCCTCCGAGAGGATGTAGCGCTTGATCGCGCTCCACGGCTGGCCGCCCCAGGCGACCGGCCAGTGCGGCACGGCCCAGCCGCGCGCGTTCAGGCGCCGCTGCCAGTCGACCGTCATCGCCTTGGTCGGCCCGAGGCCGGCGGCGAGGCGCTCGCGCGTTGCGCGCGGCAGTTCGGCGTCGATGAACGCGCGCACCTCGCGCCGGAACGCCTGCTCTTCCTCGGTGAATCGCAGATCCATGGTTCCTCCTCCCTATTGGCTGCGCGTGCCCGGCGGCAGCGTGAAGCTGCCGCCGCGCGCCGCCAGGTCCTCGATCAGCCGGGTCGGCACCAGATTGGCGTCGCCGGTCGCCTGCGCGTAGTGCGCGAGGCGGTCGCGCACGCGCACCGCGCCGAGGCTGTCGGCCCAGAACATCGGGCCGCCGCGCCAGGCCGGCCAGCCGAAGCCGTTGACGAAGATCACGTCGATGTCGATGGCGCGCTGCGCGATGCCCTCCTCGAGGATGCGCGCGCCCTCGTTGACCATCGGCAGCAGCACCCGTTCGAGGATCTCCTCGTCGCCGATCTGGCGGCGCGTGATCCCTTCCTTCGCCGCGACCGCGAGGATCATGCGCTCGACCTCCGGGTCGGGCATGCGCCTGCGCTTCTCGTCGTACTTGTAGTAGCCCGCGCCGGTCTTCTGGCCCAGGCGGCCGGCGGCGACGATCGCGTCGGCCACAGGCGCCACCGTGCCGCGCGCCTTGCGCACCGCGGCGCCGATGTCGAGCCCGGCGAGGTCGCCGGTCGCGAGCGGCCCCATCGCCATCCCGTAGGCTTCCATCACGCGGTCGACGTCCTGCGGCAGGCAGCCCTCGAGGAGCAGGCGCTCGATCTGCGGGCCGCGCTTGCCGGTCATGCGGTTGCCGACGAAGCCGTCGCAGTTGCCGACCACCACGTTGACCTTGCCGATGCGCCGGCCGACGTCGATCGCGGTGGCGATCGCGGCGGGCGACGACGCCTTGCCGCGCACGATCTCGAGCAGGCGCATGACGTTCGCGGGGCTGAAGAAATGCATGCCCACGACCAGCTCCGGGCGGCGCGTCGCCTCGGCGATCTTGTCGATCGACAGGGTCGAGGTGTTGGACGCGAGCACCACGCCGGGCCGCGCGCGGCGGTCGAGCTCGGCGAAGAGCTCGCGCTTGGCGTCGAGGTTCTCGTAGATCGCCTCGATCACCAGGTCGGCCTCGGCGACCACGTCCAGGCTGGTCGAGCCGGTGAGCAGCGCCGCGCGGCGCGCCATCTCGTCGGCGGCGAGCCTGCCGGACTCGACGGTGCGCTGCCAGTTGGCGCGGCAGCGCGCGATGCCCTTCTCGAGCGCGCCGGCGTCGCGCTCGACGACGGTGACGGGCACGCCGAAATTGGCGCAGGACATCGCGATGCCCCCGCCCATGGTGCCGGCGCCGATGATGACCACGCGCGAGACCGGCAGGGGCTTGACGTCGGCGGGCATGCCGAGCACGCGCTGGACCTCGCGCTCGCCGAAGAAGACGTGGCGCAGCGCCTTCGACTGCAGGCTCGCGCCGGCCTCGGCCGAGATGCGGCGCTCCTCGGTGATGCCCTGGTCGAACGGCAGGGTCAGCGCGTTGCGCACCGACGCGACGCAGCGCAGCGGGCTCTCCTGGCCGCGCGTGCGCCGGGTGAGCTCGGCCGCCAGCGCATCGAAGGCCGCGAGGTCGGCGCCGGCGGTGTGGTCGGTGCGGTCGCGCGCGCGCACGAACCGGCGTCCCTCGGCATTGCGCGCCCACGCGATCGCAGTCGCCTCGAGGTCGCCGTCGACGACGGCATCGACGAAGCCCATCTCGACCGCACGCGCCGCATCGACCGGCTCGCCGGCGAGGATGAACCGGAGCGCGGCCGCGCCGCCGATCAGGCGCGGCAGCCGCTGGGTGCCGCCGGCGCCGGGAATCAGCCCGCGCTTGACCTCCGGCAGGGCGAACTGCGTGCCGGGCGCCGCCAGCCGCGCGTGGCAGGCGAGCGCGACTTCCATGCCGCCGCCGTGGGCCGCGCCGTGGACCGCGGCGACGACCACGCCCGGAAAGTCCTCGAGCGCCGCGAGCACGTCGGGAATCAGCGGCGGCGGCCGGTTGGTGCCGATCTCGCGCAGTTCGGCGCCCGCGCAGAACATGCGCCCGGCGCCGGCGATCACCAGCCCGCGCGCCCCCTCGGTGCGCGCCGCGGCGATGCCGGCGGCGAACTGGGCGCGCAGCTCGTTGCGCAGGGTGTTGACCGGCGGATTGTTCAGGCGCAGCAGATGCACGTCGCCATGGCGCTCGTGCAGGACGAACTGGGTCGATTCGGCCACTTGGCAAGGCTCCTCTCGTCGTGGTGCGCCGCGCGGGCGGCGGCGGGTCCCGTTGCTGGAATCGCAGTCCGGGATCCAATCCCGGGGAGCGCCGATGCTACCGCATCCGCCGCGGATTGCGACTCGGATATGGGCGCGGCGCCGGCGCATGGGTAGAATCGACCGCTCCTCCACCACCGGCCGTGCCCGCCATGCCCACTCGACTCGACACCCGGCGCCTCGGCGCCTCGGACCTGGACGTCACCGCGATCGGGCTCGGCTGCATGTCGCTCTCCGGCGTCTACGGCGCCTGCAGCGACGACGACGGCATCGCGGTGGTGCACGCGGCGCTCGACGCCGGGGTCAACTTTCTCGACTCGGCGGACATGTACGGCTGGGGCCAGAACGAGACGCTGCTCGCCAAGGCCCTCAAGGGCCGGCGCGACGGCGTGGTGCTGGCCACCAAGTTCGCGCAGGTGCGCCAGGAAGGCGGGGGTAACGGCGTCGACGGGCGGCCCGCCTACGTGATCGCCGCCTGCGAAGCGAGCCTGAAGCGCCTCGAGACCGACCGCATCGACCTCTACTACATGCACCGGATCGACCCCAAGGTGCCGATCGAGGAAACGGTCGGCGCGATGGCGCAGCTGGTCCGCGACGGCAAGGTCCGCCACATCGCGCTGTGCGAGGCGAGCCCGGCGACGATCCGCCGCGCGCACGCGGTCCATCCGCTCGCGGCGGTCCAGACCGAGTACTCGCTGCTGTACCGCGAGGAAGCCGAGGCGACGCTGGCCGTCACGCGCGAGCTCGGCATCGGCTTCGTGGCCTATTCGCCGCTCGGGCGCAGCCTGCTCACCGGCAGCGTGACCGGCCCGGCCGACGTCGCCAACGACCGGCGCCGCGACCACCCGCGCTTCGCGCCGGAGAACCTGGAGCGCAACCGCCAGCTCGCCGCCCGGCTCGGCGACCTGGCGCGCGCCAAGGGCTGCACGGCGGGTCAGGTGGCGCTGGCCTGGGTGCTCGCGCAGGGGCAGGACATCGTCGCCATTCCCGGCACCAAGCGGGTCGAGCGGGTGCGCGAGAACGTCGGCGCGCTCGACGTGCGCCTCGACGCCGCCGAGCTGTCCGGCCTCGCCGCGGCGTTCCCGAAGGGCGCCGCGGCCGGCACCCGCTATCCGGCCGGGCAGATGAAGACGGTCTTCATCTAGACCCCGCCCGCAGCGCGCGACGCTACGTGCCGCCGACGTCCGACAGCTTCACTTCGTACGCCTTGGTCACCGGCTCGCTGCCGTGCTCCTCGTCGACGGCGACGAACGCCTCGGCGAGCTTGAAGCTCATGCGCGCGAGCACCTCCGGCGCCGGCTTCGGCTTGTCGGGCTGCGCGGGCGCGAGCACGACGCGGCTCGCGAGTTCGATGAAGATGCGCGATGCGAGTTCGCTCACCTGCGGATTGCTCCTGCTGCCCATGATGGCCCGTCCTTTCCGGTCGAGTCCCATGGTACCCCCAAACACCGCGCGCCCCGCGGCGCGCCCCGACAAGGACAGCCCATGACCCACCCCACCCTGCCGCCGATCTGCCCGGTCGAACGCCGCGCCGGCATCGAATTCGCCAACCACGACGGCGTGCGCCTGGCCGGCGACCTCTATCTGCCCGCGCGCCCCGGCCCGCACCCCCTGGTGATCGCGCTCCACGGCGGCGGCTGGCAGATGGGCGAGGCGGCGCGCTACCGCTACTGGGGCGAATGGCTGGCCGCGCGCGGCATCGCCCTGTTCGCCGTGACCTACCGGCTCTGGGCGCCGGGCAAGGGGAAGGTGTTCCCCGCGTGCTTCCACGACGCGCGCGCCGCGGTGCAGTTCGCGCGCAGCCGCGCGGCCGAACTCGGCATCGACGGCGAGCGCATCGCGCTCATGGGCGACTCCGCCGGCGGCCACCTCGCCGCACTGGTGGCCCTGGCGGGCGACCACCCGCACTTCGCCGGCGCCTACCCCGACGATCCCTACGCCGGCGTCTCCACGCGCGTGAAGGCGGCGGTGCCGGTGTACGGCGTGTTCGACCTCTACCGGCAATGGCAGCACGACATCGTCGCGCGGCCGCGCGACTCGATCACCGAGAAGCTGCTCGGCGTCTCCGCGATCGACGACAAGCGCGCCTACTTCGACGCCTCGCCGCTGTCCTGGATCACCGGCCGCGACAACGCCACCGCCTTCCTCGTGGTCTGGGGCACGCGCGACGACGTCGTCGACCACGTCACGCAATCGGAGGCCTTCATGCTCGCGCTCAAGCAGGCCGGCCATTTCGTCCGCCCCGTGCCCTGCGAGGGCGCGCCGCACTTCTGGGTGTGGGAGCCGGTGGACGAACCGGGGACGTGGAACCACCATCTGGCGCCGCGGTTGATTAGATTTCTGGAGCAAAGGCTGTAAATGAAAGGTGCCGGCTCGCGTGCGCGCACTGAAACCTGCGCAGATTTCTGCAAACCACCCAGCGAAGGCAGCAACGGGATCAGCCCGCGTTTCAATCCACGCGCGACCCGTGAGGGCCGCGCGACGCGTTCTCGTTCATCGGCTCGCCGCGGTCGTCCTTGTTTCAATCCACGCGCGACCCGTGAGGGCCGCGCGACTCGGGCGTGTTGACGAGAGGCGCCGCCTGCCCGCG
>JAEUOS010000125.1 GCA_016790695.1 Burkholderiales bacterium | reverse complement strand
CGCATCGGCCGCCGGCTGCAGGGGCAGCGGCGCGGCGGACACCAGCGGCGTTGTCGCGGCAATCTGCACCGGTTGCGGCGGAGATTCGACGATGGGTGTGGCCACGCCCCGGGCCTCGACCACGCCGGCGACGCTGGCGGTGCCGGTCTCGGCCTGGATCGTCACTGTGCCCCCGGCCGGACCGCTGGCTTCGGTACGGCTGCCCGCGGCGAGGTCGACATCCCGGCGCGCCCGGAACACGATCCGGCCGCGTGCATCGACTTCGGCGGTGTTGGCGCTTGCGACACCGCGCTGCCGGACGCTGCCGCCGAACATGCCGATCGTGCCGCCCGATGCGACCAGACGGCCGAGGTTGACCGCCTCGTTCGCGCCCGCGGCAATCTCCACCCGCAGGTCCGGCGAACGCGGATTGATGATCTCGACGGCGTTGCCGGCCGCGAGGATGATCTCGCCCCGCGGGGTGTGGATGATCCCGCTGTTCTCGACGTTGCGGCCGACGAAATAGACAAAGCCGCCGTCCTGGGTGACGATGGTGCCGTGGTTGACCACGTTGGCGCTCCCCGGCGTCGCCTCGAAGCGGAAGCGGCCGGCAAGCAGGTCGGCATTGCTGATGCCCAGGCTCGAGGCGACGAACGCGGCGGCGTCGATGCGCGCTCCGGCGCCCACGGTGATGCCGTTCGGATTGATCAGGAAGACCTTTCCGTTCGACACCAGGTTGCCGAGGATCGCGGACGGGTCGCTGCCGGTGACGCGGTTGAACACCGACGAGGAGGCGCCCTGCTGCACGAACTGCGCGGTGGCGCCGGCGCCGATCGAGAAGCTCTGCCAGTTGATGATGGCGCCCGGAGAATTCGTCACCGTCAGGCGCGCGCCGTTCTGCTGAATTGCCGCGCTGCCGCTGACCACGCTCGCACCGGAGGGCAGAACCTGCGCGCCCGCCGGCCACGAAAAGGCCGACGCAAGCGCCAGGCCGAGCGCGCACGGCCGAAACGCGAATTCGCGGAGAGACCCCTTGTTGCGCCGTGCGGCGTTCGTCGATCCCATGAGCCTGTCCTTCCTCGCCGCTTCGCCGCTGGCGCAATTCCGCCCGGCGCCGCTCCGTCGCGGGGCGCCGAATACCTTCAGGATGATGTCGGCATGCTACCCCAACACCCGCCGATTCTGTCGGCGTTCCACCCCGGACAATCGCAAAACCTTGTGAACGCCGCGATCCTCAGAGGGTGGCGGCAAGCCGCTCCCGCAGCACGATCGCACCGTCGGGCTGCACCTCGATGTACCCCTCGATCTCCAGCCCCTTCATCACCCGGCTCACCATCTCCCGCGAGGCGCCGATCATCTTGGCGATATCCTGCCGCGGCAGCTTGCCCTTGATCACCTTGCGCCCGCCGATGTCCTCGGAGAATTCGAGCAGGACGCGGGCGACGCGGCCGTAGACGTCGAGCAGCGCGAGGCTCTCGATCTTCCGGTCCGCTTCGCGCAGGCGCTTGACCAGCCCGCGCATGATCACCATCGCGAGCTCGAAGTTGTTCTTCAACACCGCGTTGAAGTCCTCCTTCGACACGGAGACGAATTCGCTCTGCTCGAGCGTCACCACCGAGGCGGCGCGCGGCGCCCCGTCCAGCAGCCCCATCTCGCCGAAGAAATCCCCCGGCCCCAGCACGGACAGGATGACCTCCTTGCCCTCGACGTCCGACATCTGCACCTTGATGCGCCCGGCGATGATGATGTAGAGGCTGTCGGTGGGGTCGCCTGCCTTGATGATGGTGCGGTTCTTCGGCGCCGACTTGCGCAGCATGACCGTCGACAGGGAACGCAACTGCGCTTCGTCGAGCACCGAGAACAGCGGCACGTTGCGCAGGATGCCGATGTGGATGCTGGGTTGCGCCATGTTGATCCTCCTTGCGAGATTCGACGTGATCAGAATAGGTAGACGACCGTGCCGTGGAGCCGGAACTGCTTCAGCGACACCGGCAGCTGCGTGTTCCCGGTATTGCTCGGCAGGTTCGCGAACGCCGCGTCGAGCCGCATGCTGAGGCTGTTGCCGATCGAGACCCGCAACCCGGCGCCGGTGCCGGAAGCCGACACCCGGGCGGTGTCGCCGGGTTGCGGCTCGTTGCGCACGAGGTGGCCGGTGTCATGGAAAACCACGGCGCGGACGCGCACCCCGTCGCCCGCACCGAGGCGGCGCCCGAAGTCCGGCGAGTACAGCTCGAAATTTCCAACCATGCCGTAGTCGTTGGCGAACTGCCGTTCGGCAAAACCGCGCACCGAGGTGGCACCGCCCATGCCGAACTGCTCGCCGGCGACGAGCATGTCGCGGGTGAACTGACCGTTGACGGCGGCGCGGAACTGCCAATCCCCGCCGAACGCCATGGTGTGGTTGACGCCGTAGCGCCAGATCACGTAACCGGGACGGGCCGAAGGCACCTGGCCGGTGCCCAGGCTGCCGCGCGCGAAGTCGAACGCGCGGCTGCCGCCGAAGGACCCCCCGGGCAGATTGCGGTTCAGGCTCAGGTAGAAGCTGGTTTCGCGCGCCGGCGCCCGCACCGTGCCTGCGTAGGTGATGCTGAGGGGACGCACGGTGATGTCCGGCACGATCTGCGGTCCGCCGCCGACGGGAGTCACGCTGTTCTCGTAGAAGCGCAGATCCTGCGCGTAGATCAGGCGATGTTCGAGGCTGCCGGCGGCACGCAGGTTCTGCGTGTAGCGCACGCCGAACACGGTGCCGCGCCCGGACACGTTGAAAATGTTCTGCACCACGCCGGAGTTGGTGTTCGAGTAGCCGGCGGTGAAGTCGAGCGAGTCGCCGCGCGCATAGAGCGGAATCCGGTATTGCAGCCCGAGGATCGCGACGTCGCGGCTGTAACCGCGGAACCGGTTGCGCTCGTCCGGCGAGGTGATGACCTGCGCCGCGAACACATGGTCACGATCGAGGACATTGGCAATCTGCACGCCCGCGCCGATCCGATAGGCTCCGGTGTTGCCCGAACCCGTGTTGTCGAGGGAAAGGTTCCACCGGACGATCTTGTCCTCGACCAGCCGGATCACCGCGTCCACCTCGCCCTCGCCGCTGCCGGCGCGCAGGAGCACGGTGGTCGCCTTGCCCGGGTTCTCGTTGGCCAGCCGCAGGTTGGCGGAGATCTCGTTGCTGTTGGGCGCGCTGCCTTCGCGCAGCGACGGCAGGCTGGCGCGCACGTTGGCTTCGGAGTACAGCTTGTTGCCCTCGATGGCGACCTTGCCCAGGCGCGGCTCGATGACCTGAAGACGCACACTGCCCTGCTCGAGCTCCTGCTCCGGCAGCAGCACCTGCACCGAACCGAACCCGGCGTCGACGAACAGCCGTTCAAGCGCTTCCAGCGCGCGCTGCACCTCGCCGAAATCACGCCCGGGGCCGACGAAAGGCGCCAGCGCGGCATCGATTCGTTCGCGCGAGATCAGCGTGGCGCCCGACACTTCGAAGCGTCGGATCTCGAAGCGCGGCCCGCCGCTCGCCGGCGGTGCCGCAGACGGTGGCTGCACGGGGACCGGCACACCCGGCGACGCCGGCACGGCCGGCACGCTCGCACCGCCTGCCCCCGGCGCCTGCGCCAGCAGGACATCGTCCGCGGGTCGCTCGCCGCCATTGCGGCCGAGCGCCCCATCCGGCACCACGGACACCAGCGCACCGGCGAGCAGCAGCGCCGCCCGGCAACGCGCGAACGCCGCCATGTCGAATGCTCGACCGAAATGTCCCAAGCCGCACCTCCCCCGCAATGAACGCCGCTCCGGACGAATGGGCGCGTTTCCTTGTGGGATAATTGCCCCGAAAACGGGCAAAATCTGCTGGCGAAACAGGCTACTTCGCGCAGCTTTCTTACAGCATTTTCTCAAGTATAGCCACTTTTGTTATCAATCAATAGGGTCGCCTGAAATGTCGCAAGACCGCCACGCGCGTGTTCTCATTCTTGGTTCCGGCCCCGCGGGTTACAGCGCCGCCGTCTACGCCGCCCGGGCCAACCTCAAGCCTGTCCTGGTCACCGGCCTCGAACAGGGCGGGCAGTTGATGACCACCACCGATGTCGACAACTGGCCGGCCGATGCCGACGGTGTCCAGGGCCCGGAGCTCATGGACCGCTTCCGCCGCCATGCGGAGCGCTTCGGCACCGAGATGATCTTCGATCACATCCACACGGCCAGGCTGGGACAGAAGCCGATCACGCTGATCGGCGATTCCGGAACCTACACCTGCGACGCGCTCATCATCGCCACCGGCGCGTCCGCGATGTACCTCGGACTGGAGTCCGAGCAGAAGTTCATGGGACGCGGCGTTTCCGGCTGCGCGACCTGCGACGGCTTCTTCTACCGCAATCAGGACGTCTGCGTCGTCGGCGGCGGGAACACGGCGGTGGAGGAGGCGCTGTACCTGTCCAATATCGCGCGCACGGTCACCGTGATCCACCGGCGCGACCGCTTTCGTGCCGAGGCGATCCTGGTCGACAAGCTGATGGCACGCCGTGACGAGGGCAAGGTCCGCATCGAGTGGAACCACACGCTCGACGAGGTGCTGGGTGACGACGCCGGCGTCACCGGCGTGCGGATCCGCTCGAGCGCCGACGGCGCCGTCCGCGACCTGGCCGTGCGCGGCTGCTTCATCGCGATCGGCCACAAGCCGAACACGCAGATTTTCGCGGGACAGCTGGAGATGAACGGCGCCGGCTACATCAAGACCCGGAGCGGCACCGAGGGCATGGCCACGGCGACCGCCATTCCCGGCGTGTTCGCCGCCGGCGACGTGCAGGACCATGTGTACCGCCAGGCGGTGACCAGCGCGGGCACCGGTTGCATGGCGGCACTGGATGCCCAGCGCTACCTCGAAAGCGTCGCTGGCTGACGCCGGCGTGCAGGCGAAGGCAGTTGCGGACCATGCCCGGCCGTGACCCGCGCGAGGTCCTGAAGGACATCCGCGCAGCACTCGCCGAAGCGCGGCGCCAGGCCGAGGCGGAGGCCCGGCGCCAGCGCGCGGAGGAAACCGCGCGCCGTGCCGACGCGGACCTGTTCCGTGCCGCGGTCGTCGGCGCGGCGCGTCTCGATCCGGGTACCGCGCGCGCGCGCCTGCACCGGCCGGCGCCGCCGCCGCTGCCGCTGCAGCGCGCGCGCGACGAGCAACAGGCGCTTGCCGCCTCGCTTTCCGACGGCATCGATGGCGACGCCCTCATCGACAGCGACGCCGAGCTCTCGTTCGCCCGGCCCGGTGTCGGCGACCAGGCCGTGCGGCGCCTGCGCCGCGGCGACTGGGCGGTGCAGGGCCACCTCGACCTGCACGGCATGACGCGCGACCAGGCGCGCCAGGCCGTCGCCGACTTCCTCGGCGCGGCGCGCATCAGCGGCCAGCGCTGCCTGCGCATCGTCCACGGCAAGGGCCTGGGCTCGGTGAATCGCGAACCGGTCCTCAAGGCGCTGGTGCGCCGCTGGCTGGTCCAGGACATCGATGTCCTGGCATTCGCGCAGGCGCGCGGCAGCGATGGCGGCGCCGGCGCCGTGCTGGTACTGCTGCGCGGCAGCGGCGGCGCCCCGCGCCGCGCCTGCGCTCCCGCCGGCCTTTCCACCCCCCGCAATCCCACCCCACGTCGGTCGAGGTAAATCCATGGATCGGAATCGCGCCCCGTGTGCCGCAGCGCGCCGCAACTTCATCGCCTTCTCTGCCGGCTGGCTCGGCGGCGCGGCGCTGCCGGCCAGCGCCCAGAACCTCGCCTACGAGGATCTCGACACGCCGTTCGTGACGACGCCGCAGAACGTCGTCGATGCCATGCTGGAGCTCGCCGGTGTCGGTGCCGGCGACGTGCTGCTCGATCTCGGATCGGGCGACGGCCGCATCGTCATCACGGCGGCCCAGCGCTTCGGCGTTCGCGGCACGGGCGTCGAGATCGACCCGCGCCTGGTCGCGCGCGCGCGTGCCAGCGCGGCCGCCGCCGGCGTGGCCGACCGGGTACGCTTCCTCGAGCAGGATCTGTTCACCACCGACCTGAGCGGCGCCAGCGTGATCACCATCTACCTGCTGCCGGCCGTCAACCTGAAGCTGCGCCCGGCGCTGCAGCGGCTCAAGCCCGGGACCCGCATCGTTTCCCACGATTGGGGGATGGGCGACTGGCCCCCCGACCGGGAGATCGTCGTTCCTGCCCCCACAAAGACCACCGGCCTGACGAAGAGCAGCACCCTGATGCTCTGGACGATTCGCTAGGACCGTCCGCTCACATGTTCGCGCGGCCGCTCCGGTTCTTGTCCATGCGCTTCTTGCGCTCGCGTTCGAACTCCTCGTGCTCCTTCTTCTTGTCCAGCGCGAAGATCGGCACGATGACCTCCCACCAGATGACCACGAGCACGAACGGCAGCGCCACCCACCACCAGGACATCTTGGCGAATGGCCCGATTTCGGCGAACTTCAACAGCGCCATCAAAATACCGATCACTAACAGTGGCATCTCAGGTCCTCCGTGCGACGCACCGCTGCACTGCAAGGCGCGGCGCGGCGGCCTGCCCGGCTTCCGGGACGACCGACACGCGGATTGTAATCCGCCGCGCCTGCGTTCCGAAAGCCGGACCGGGCGTGGCCCCTGTCGGCACGCGCCGTGCCCTCGATCATCTGTGCTGCCTCCGATGTTCCGGCGTCAGGGCGTGCGAACGGCGCCCGTCGCCCCGACCATCGGGCGCGGTCTCCTCGGTGCGCTTGCCGCGGTCTTCGTCGCGCTGGCCGCGGCGGATCGCGCCGCGGCCGACGAAAAGCTTGCGCGCGCCCGGCATTGCTTCGCCTGCCACCAGGTCGAGAAAAAGCTCGTCGGGCCGGCATACCGCGACATCGCCGCGCGCTACCGCAACGACACGGGCGCTGAAGCGCGCCTGACGCGCAAGATCCGCGAAGGTGGTGTCGGCGACTGGGGCGTGGTGGCGATGGCACCGAACCCTGCCCTGACCGAAGCCGACGCGCGGACGCTCGCGCGCTGGGTGCTGTCGCTGGGTCGCTAGCCAATGGATGGCTGGGTGGCACGGCCGCCGGTCGCGCGCGCGATGCAATGGGCCGCGATACGAGAGGAAACCCCTATTGTGGCCATCGACGGCGGTGGAAATATAATCCGCCCGGTTTTCCATGCCCCTGCCCCGTTTGGCGCATGGGCACGACGCCCAACATCTTCCCTGGAGGAACCATGCATACGACAAACGCAATGTCCTGGCGCCTGAGCGCCATTGCCGCGGCAACGATTCTCGCGATTGCCGGCTGCAGCAAGGAGGAGCCCAAGCCGCAGCCCGCGCCCAAGGCCGCCGAGCCGGCCAAGCCTGCCGAGCCCCCGCCGGAAGTCGTGAAGATCGGCCACGTCGGGCCGCTCACCGGCGCGATTGCGCACCTGGGCAAGGACAACGAGAACGGCGTGCGCCTGGCGATCGAGGAAGCCAATGCCAAGGGCATCACGCTCGACGGCAAGAAGGTCAAGTTCGAGCTCATGGGCGAGGACGACCAGGCCGATCCCAAGGTCGGCGCCACCGTCGCCCAGAAGCTCGTCGACGCCAAGGTCGCCGGCGTGGTCGGCCACCTCAATTCCGGCGTGACCATTCCCGCCTCGGAGATCTACAACAAGGCCGGCATCCCGATGATCTCCGGGTCGGCGACCAACCCCAAGGTCACCGAGAACGGCTACAAGATCGCGTTCCGCACCGTCGGGCGCGACGACCAGCAGGGACCCGCGGTGGCGCAGTACCTCGCCGGCGAGGTCAAGCCGAAGACCGTCGCCATCATCGATGACGCGACGGCCTACGGCGAAGGGCTCGCCAACGAAGTCGAGAAGACGCTCAAGGCCGCGGGCATCAAGGTGCTCCCGCGCGAGAAGGGCACCGACAAGACCAACGACTGGAAGGCGGTCCTGACCAAGGTCAAGGGCAAGAAGCCCGACGCGATCTTCTACGGCGGCATGGACGCCACTGGCGGCCCGCTGATCAAGCAGGGCAAGGAACTCGGCCTCAAGGTGGTCTACGCGTTCGGCGACGGCGCCTGCACCGACGAAATGGGCAAGCTTGCCGGCGAGGCTGCTGAAGGCCTGCTCTGCTCGCAGGCGGGCATCCCGACCCAGGCCTCGTCCAAGGCGTTCCTCGACGCGTTCAAGGCAAAGTACGGCGACGTCAAGCAGTACGCGCCGTTCACCTATGACGCGGCCAACCTGCTGATCGCGGCCATGCAGAAGGCCAATTCGCCGGACCCGGCGAAATACCTGCCCGAGCTGGCGAAGATCTCGATGACCGGCGCCACCGGCAAGATCGAGTTCGACGAGAAGGGCGACCGCAAGAACGCCGAGATCACGATCTTCACGCTCAAGGGCGGCAAGGTCGAGCCGATCGCCGTGGTCCAAGGCGGCAAGGCGATGAAGATGGACGAGTTCATGGCCGCCGCGGGCGGCGCGCCGGCGCCGGCAGCGGCTGCTGCTCCCGCCGCCGCGCCGGCGGCGGCACCGGCGGCGGCACCGGCCCCGGAGGCGAAGAAGGCCGACGAGAAGAAATAGTCGGCCGCCCGGCTGCGCTGATCCACCCCAAGACGGCATCGCTGAGCAATCAACGATGCCGTTTTGTTTTGCCTGAAGGCCGGACGTGGAAATCTTCCTCCAGCAAGTCATCAACGGCTTGACGCTCGGCTGCGTGTACGCCGTGGTGGCGCTCGGCTACACGATGGTCTACGGCATCATCCAGCTGATCAATTTCGCCCACGGCGAGGTGGTGATGATCGGCGCGATGGTCGCCTTTTCGGTGATCGGCGTCCTCATGAAGACCGGCATGCCGCCGCTCCTGGTGGTGGCGGCCGGCACCGTCGTTGCCGTCCCGGCGTGCATGGCCACCGCGTGGCTGATGGAGCGCGTCGCCTACCGGCCGCTGCGCAACGCACCGCGGCTCGCGCCCCTGATCACCGCGATCGGCATCTCAATCATCCTGCAGCACGTGGCGATGATGATCTGGGGACGCAGCCCGATCGCCTTTCCCCAGATCGTCAAGACGCACACCTTCGAGATCGGCGGCGCGCTGATCACCAACGTGCAGATCGCGATCATCGTGATCTCGTTCACCCTCATGGGCGCACTCATGTTCCTGGTCTACCGGACCAAGCTCGGGGTCGCGATGCGCGCCACCTCGCAGCGCCAGGACGTCGCCGGCCTGATGGGGATCGACATCAACCGCGTCATCTCCGCCACCTTCGTGATCGGTGCCGCGCTGGCCGCGGTCGCGGGCGTGATGATCGGCAGCTACTACGGCCAGACCCAGTACACGATGGGCGAACTCCTCGGGCTCAAGGCCTTCTGCGCTGCCGTCCTCGGCGGCATCGGCAATCTCGCCGGCGCGGTGCTGGGCGGCGTGCTGATGGGCCTGGTCGAGGCGCTCGGCACCGGATACATCGGCGATCTGACCAACAACTGGTTCGGGTCGAACTACCGCGACGTGTTCGCGTTCATCGTGCTCATCCTCGTGCTGGTGTTCCGGCCGTCCGGACTGCTCGGCGAACGGGTCGGGGACCGCGCGTGAACCGCGCTGCCCGGCCGCGCAGCCCCCTGGCCGCGCTCGGCGTGATCCTGGTGGCGGCCGCGCTCCTGGTCCTGCCGTTCGCCCTCGCCCAGGCCGGCACGGCCTGGGTGCGCATCACCAACCTGGCGATCCTGTTCGCGCTGCTCGCGCTCGGCCTGAACATCGTGGTGGGATTCGCCGGTCTGCTCGACCTCGGCTACATCGCGTTCTACGGTGTCGGCGCCTATGTCTGGGCCATGCTGGCGTCGCCGCACTTCAACCTGCACCTGCCGTTCTGGGCGATCCTGCCGATCGGCGCCCTCGCCGCCTGCGTGTTCGGCGTGCTGCTCGGCGCGCCCACCCTGAAGTTGCGCGGCGACTATCTCGCCATCGTCACCCTCGGGTTCGGCGAGATCGTCCGCATCTTCCTGAACAACCTGTCGCGTCCGGTCAACATCACCAACGGGCCCCAGGGCATCGCGCGCATCGACCCGGTGCGCATCGGCGAGTTCGACTTCTCGACCACCAGCAAGATCGCGGGCCTCACCTTCAGCGGGCCGATCAAGTACTACTACCTGCTGCTGGTGTTCCTGGTGGTCGTGATCGTCCTCAACATGCGGCTGCAGGACTCGCGCATCGGCCGTGCCTGGGAGGCGATCCGCGAGGACGAGATCGCCGCCCGTGCGATGGGCATCGACACCACCTCGGTCAAGCTGCTCGCGTTCGCGATGGGCGCCTCCTTCGGCGGCATCGCCGGCGGCATGTTCGCCTCGATGCAAAGCTTCATCAGCCCCGAGAGCTTCGTGCTGGTGGAATCGGTGATGGTGCTCGCGATGGTGGTGCTGGGCGGCATGGGAAACATCTGGGGCGTGGTCCTCGGCGCGGTGCTCCTGACCTTCGTCCCCGAGATCCTCCGCTACACGGTCGAGCCGCTGCAGAAGGCCGCGTTCGGCCGGACCATCGTCGAGCCCGAGGTGATCCGCATGCTGCTGTTCGGGCTGGCGCTCGTCCTGATGATGCTGTTCCGTCCGTCGGGCATCCTGCCCTCCAGCGCGCGGCGGCGCGAGCGCGAAGGCCGCCAGCCATGAGCGTCCTGCTGTCCGCGACCCGCATCTCCAAGCGCTTCGGCGGCGTGCAGGCCCTGTCGGATGTCGAGTTCTCGATCCGGCGCGGTGAAATCTACGGCCTGATCGGCCCCAACGGTGCCGGCAAGACCACGCTGTTCAACGTCCTCACGAGCGTCTACGCCGCCGACGACGGGAGATTCGAGTTCGACGGCGCGCCGCTCTCCGGCCTGAAGCCCCACCAGGTCGCCGCGCGCGGCATCGCGCGCACGTTCCAGAACATCCGCCTGTTCGCCAACCTGACGGCGATCGAGAACGTGATGATCGGCCGGCACGTGCGGACCCGGGCCGGCGTGTTCGGCGCCATGCTCCGGACCCGCGCGACGCGCGCCGAGGAAGCCGCGATCGAGGCACGTGCCGCGGCACTGCTCGACTACGTGGGCCTGGCGGCGCGCGCCGACGACCTTGCACGACAGCTTCCCTACGGCGAGCAGCGCCGCCTCGAGATCGCGCGCGCGCTGGCCACCGAACCGCTGCTGCTCGCGCTCGACGAGCCGGCCGCCGGCATGAATGCCACCGAGACGTCGGACCTGCGCCGTCTGATCGAGCGCATCCGCGGCGACGGCATCACCGTGCTGCTCATCGAGCACGACATGAAGCTGGTGATGGGCCTGTCGGATCGCGTCCTGGTACTCGACTACGGGCGGCGCATCGCCGAAGGCCCGCCGGCCCAGGTGCGCACGGACCCCAAGGTCATCGAGGCCTACCTCGGTACCGGCGCCACCAGCGCCACCCGCGCGCATGCCGAGCCGGCGCCCGCCGGTGCGCGTCCCGGTGCCGTCCCCGGAGCGGCCAATTGAATCTGCTCGAACTGCACGCGGTCGAGGTCCGGTACGGCGGCATCCGCGCGGTCAAGGGCGTCAGCCTGTCGGTGGCGGAGGGCGAGATGGTCTGCCTGGTCGGCGCCAACGGCGCCGGCAAGACCACGACCCTCAAGGCTGCCGCCGGCCTGTTGCCCGCGGCCGCCGGCGCGATCCACTACGCCGGCGCGCCGATCGCGGGGATGAAATCCTTCGAGCTGGTGCGTCGGGGAATGGCGCTGGTTCCGGAGGGACGCGGCGTGTTCGGCCAGCTCACCGTGGCCGAGAATCTCGCCATGGGCGCCTACGTCCGCGACGACGCCGCCGCCATTGCCGCCGATCGCGAGCGCATGCTGCAGCTGTTCCCGCGCCTGAAGGAGCGCTACCAGCAGTCGGCCGGCACGCTCTCCGGCGGGGAGCAGCAGATGCTGGCGATCGCACGCGCGCTGATGTCGCGCCCGCGCCTGCTCCTCCTCGACGAACCGAGCATGGGGCTGGCCCCGCTGATCGTCGAGAGGATCTTCGAGATCGTCGCCGACATCGCGCGCGAGGGCGTGACGATCCTGCTGGTCGAGCAGAATGCGCGGCTCGCCCTGGAGACCTGCCAGCGCGCCTACGTGATGGAAAGCGGCGCCATCAGCCTCGCCGGAAACGCGCGCGAGCTGCTCGACAATCCCCAGGTGCGCGAAGCCTACCTCGGCGAGTGACGCGGCACGCCCGTCCTAGTTGTTGAGCGCCTGAAGCGGTGCCGGGATGCGGCCGCCCCGTGCGACGAACGCCTCGCTCGACTGGCCGCTCACCGCCATCACCGGCGCATGACCGAGCAGGCCGCCGAACTCGACCCGGTCGCCCACCTTCTTGCCCGGTGCCGGGATCAGCCGCACCGCGGTCGTCTTGCGGTTGATCATGCCGATCGCCGCCTCGTCGGCGATGATGGCGGCGATGGTCGCGGCCGGGGTGTCGCCGGGGATCGCGATCATGTCCAGGCCGACCGAACAGACCGCGGTCATCGCCTCGAGCTTGTCGAACGACAGCGCGCCCATTCCGGCGGCCTCGATCATGCCGATGTCCTCCGATACCGGGATGAAGGCGCCGGAAAGTCCGCCGACGTGGCCCGAAGCCATCGCGCCGCCCTTCTTGACCGCATCGTTGAGCAGCGCCAGCGCCGCAGTCGACCCGTGCGCACCCACCCGCGTCAATCCCATCGCCTCGAGGATGCGGGCCACCGAGTCGCCGATCGCCGGCGTCGGTGCGAGCGACAGGTCGACGATGCCGAACGGAACGCCGAGGCGCGCCGACGCCGCCCGCCCGACCAGCTCGCCCATTCGCGTCACCTTGAAGGCGGTGCGCTTGATGATCGACGCCAGTTCGCCGAAATCCGCGCCCGGTGCCGCCTCGACCGCGCGCAGCACGACGCCCGGCCCGGACACGCCGACATTGAGCACGCAATCCGGCTCCCCCACTCCGTGGAAGGCGCCGGCCATGAACGGATTGTCCTCGACGGCGTTGCAGAAGACGACCAGCTTCGCCGCGCCGAGGCCATCGGCCGCCGCAGTCAGTTCGGCCGCGCGCTTGATCGTGCCGCCCATCTGCGCCACCGCATCCATGTTGATGCCGGCCTTGGTCGAACCGATGTTGACCGACGCGCAGACATGCGCCGTCGACGCCAGTGCTTCCGGGATCGCGTCGATCAGCGCGCGATCGCCCGCGGTGAATCCCTTGTGGACCAGCGCGGAAAACCCGCCGATGAAGTTCACCCCGATCTGCCGTGCCGCCCGGTCGAGCGCGCCGGCCACGGCCAGCATCGCCTGCGGTGCGGCGCAGTCGGTCACCCCCTCCGCGATCAGCGCCACCGGCGTGACCGACACCCGGGTATTGGTGACGGGTATGCCGTACTCGCGGGCGATCGCGGCTCCCGCGGCGGCCAGTCCCCCGCCCATGCGGCAGACCTTGTCATAGACGCGCACGGCAAGCCGCGCATGATTGTCGCTGACGCAGTCGCGCAGCGAGATCCCCATCGTGATGGTGCGGATGTCGAGCTTCTCCATCTGCACCATGCGGATGGTCTCGACGATCTCCTGCGGAGAATAGCTTGAGGCGGCCAAGGCGGAACCGGTGATGTGAGGGGCTGGCGCGGTCCCTAGACCCGATGCATCAGCTTGAAGACATCCTCGCGCTGAATGTCGATCTTCAGGCTCATCTGCGCGCCCTTCGTGCCGAGGGCATGCTTGAGGTCGTCGAAGCCGAGGCGCGAGGCGGCGAGGTCGACCATCATGATCATGACGAAGAATTCCTGCATGATCGATTGCGAGATGTCGAGGATGTTGACCTGCGCGTCGGCGAGAAGGGTCGCGACACCGGCGATGATGCCTACCCGGTCTTCGCCGATCACGGTCACGATGGCGCGGTTGCCCGCCGTCCCGGACGGCATGGCGGCGCCCTCAGGCGGCAGCGCGGGCAAGATCGGCCTCGCTGACGAAGCTGTCGGCATGGAATTCCTCCGGCGCAAGATGGCACGCCGCGACGAAATCCCGGCGCGCGGCGTCGACGACCACCGGCGCGCCGCAGGCGTACACCTGATGGCCGGACATGTCCGGAAAATCCTCCATCGCGGCGCGGTGGACGAAGCCGGTCCGGCCCGACCAGGCATCCTCGGGCAGGGCATCGGAAATCACCGGGACGAAGCGGAACCCGCGAACCGTGTCGGCCCAGCGGCGGCACAACTCCGCCAGGTAGAGGTCGTGCGGGCGTCGCCCGCCCCAGTACAGCGTCATCGGGCGCTCGATCCCGCGGTAGAGCGCGTGCTCGATGATCGCCTTGATCGGCGCGAAACCGGTGCCGCTGGCCACGAAGATGATCGGCTTGTCGCTGTCCTCGCGCAGGAAGAAGCTGCCGAGCGGCCCTTCGAAGCGCAGGATGTCGCGCTCCTTCATCTTCCCGAAGACGTGGTCGGTGAACAGGCCGCCCGGCATGTGGCGCACGTGCAGTTGCACGAACGCATCGTCGTGCGGCGCGTTTGCCATCGAATAGCTGCGCCGCTTGCCGTCCTTGAGCAGGAACTCGATGTACTGACCGGCGAGATACTGCAGGCGCTCATTGGCCGGAAGCTTCAGCGAGATCACCACGACATCCTCGGCCACGCGCTCGATCTTCTGCACCCGCGAGGGCAGGATCCGCACCTGCAGGTCCTTGATCGATCCCACCTCGCGCGCCTCGATGACCACGTCCGAGCGCGGCTGGGCGCAGCAGAACAGCGCCATCCCCCGCGCCTTCTCGTCGTCGGAGAGCGCCGACGCGGCGTACCTGCCGTAGTCGACCGTTCCGGCGACGACGCGCCCCTTGCAGGAGCCGCAGGCGCCGTTGCGGCAGCCATAGGGCAGGCCGATGCCATTGTTGAGCGCGGCCTGCAGAATCGTCTCGCCCTCCTTGCAGGCGAACTGATGGCCGGACGGCTGCACTGAAACCTGATGACTCATGGCGAACGCTAGAATTCCAGAATGGTCCACAAGAACTGGCCGCACCTGCTGCTGATCGGCGCGGGCGACATCGGCCGGCGCATCCTGCGCGACTTCGCTCCGCCCGGCACGGTGACGGCGGTGACGTCGACAGCGGCCAACGTGCCCGCGTTGAAGGCCCTCGGCGCCCGGGTCGTGCGCGCCGACCTCGACAAGGCCGGCACCCTCGCCCGACTGCCCCGCGACTGGCGCTGGCTGCTGCACTGCGCGCCGCCGCCCGGACACGGCCGGCGCGACACGCGGACCCGCAACCTTCTGCGCACGCTGGGCCGCGCACGGCGGCAACGACAGGGAAAAAGTCTAGCACGCATCGTCGTCTACCTCAGCACCAGCGGTGTCTACGGCGATTGCCGTGGCGCGCTGGTCACGGAGGCACGCCCGGTACGACCGGAAAGTGCGCGCGCCCAGCGCCGCGTCGACGCGGAGCAGGCGCTTGTTCGCGCGGCGCGCCGATCCGGAACGAGACTGGTGATCCTGCGGGTACCAGGCATCTATGCGGGCGACCGCCTGCCGCTGGCGCGCCTGCGCGCCGGCACGCCGGCGATCATCAGCACGGAGGACGCGTACACCAATCACGTGCATGCCGATGATCTCGCGGCGATCGCCGTGCGCGCCATGCTGCGCGCTGCCCGGCGCGTCCGGCCGGCGGTGCGCGTCTACAACTGCAACGACAACAGCACGATGAAGATGGGCGACTGGTTCGACCTGGTGGCGGACGCCTGCGGTCTGCCCGCCCCGCCGCG
>JAEUOS010000105.1 GCA_016790695.1 Burkholderiales bacterium | reverse complement strand
GGCGAAGCACCTGTCGGAGGCCGAGGCGCTCGGCTGCGTCGCCGGCTACACCCTGGGCAACGACGTCAGCGAGCGCGCCTGGCAGAAGAGCGACCGCACGCTGTGGCGCGCCAAGAACAGCGACACCTTCAAGCCGATGGGACCGCGCATCGTCTCGGGCATCGACCCGATGCGCCAGCAGATCGAGGTGCGCGTCAACGGCGCGACGGTGTCGTCCTACAACACGCGCGACATGATCTTCAGCGTCGCGCACTACCTCGCGCGCATGTCGCGCTACCTGACGCTGCACCCGGGCGACGTGGTCTGGTTCGGCTGCGACGGGCCGACCCTGCCGGTGCTGCAGCCGGGCGACCTGGTCGAGGTGTCGTGCGCGGCCATCGGCGTCCTCGCCAACCGCGTGGTGCGCGCGGCGCAGTGAGGCCGGCGCGCGCGCGGCATCGCGGCACGGGCGGCCCGCGCCGCTGCCATGCCCTCCGCGCCCGGCGTTTCTTCCAGGCTCCCCCGGTGACCACCCCATGACCATCGACCCCGGCGCGCCCGCCGCCATCGACCGCGACGCGCTGCGCCGCCGGTACCGCGAGGAGCGCGACAAGCGCCTGCGCCCCGACGGCAACGACCAGTACCTCGAAGTCGCGGGCCGCTTCGCGCACTACGCCGACGACCCCTACACGCCGGTGGCGCCGCGCGCGCGCGTCACCGACCACGTGACCTTCGCGTTCGTCGGCGGCGGCTTCGCGGGGCTCGCGACCGCGGCGCGGCTGGCCGAGGCCGGGATCGCCGACGTGCGCATCGTCGAGAAGGGCGGCGACTTCGGCGGCACCTGGTACTGGAACCGCTATCCGGGCGCGCAGTGCGACACCGCCTCGCTTATCTACCTGCCGCTGCTGGAAGAGACCGGTTACCGGCCCAGCGAGAAGTACGCGCACGCGCCGGAGATCCTCGCGCACTGCCAGCGCATCGGCCGCCACTACGGGCTCTACGAGCGCGCGCTGTTCCACACGCGCGTGACCGAGCTCGTGTGGCAGGAGGCCGAGGCGCGCTGGCTGGTGCGCACCGACCGCGGCGACGCCTTCACCGCGCAGTTCGTCGGCCTGGGCACGGGGCCGCTGCACGTGCCCAAGCTGCCGGGGATCCCCGGCATCGAGACCTTCGGCGGGCATGCGTTCCACACCAGCCGCTGGGACTATTCCTACACCGGCGGCGACGCGGCGGGCGCGCCGATGGACCGGCTGGCCGACCGGCGTGTCGCCCTCATCGGCACCGGTGCCACCGCGGTGCAGTGCGTGCCGCGCCTGGCGGGCGCGTGCAAGGCGCTGACCGTGTTCCAGCGCACGCCCTCGTCGGTGGACGTGCGCAACAACGCGCCGATCGATCCGGCCTGGTTCGCCTCGATCGCCACGCCGGGCTGGCAGCGCCGCTGGCTCGAGAACTTCACCGCGAACCAGGCCGGCGGCAACGCCGAGGTCGACCTGGTGCAGGACGGCTGGACCGACCTGGCGCGGCGCATCCGCGAGCAGATCCGCAAGCTCCCGCCCGAGGCGCGCACCGTGCCGAACATGCTCGCGGCCTACGAGGACGCGGACTTCGCGAAGATGGAGGAGATCCGCGCGCGGGTCGACGCGGTCGTCGCCGACCGCGCCACCGCGGCGCGGCTCAAGGCCTGGTACCGCCAGCTGTGCAAGCGGCCCTGCTTTCACGACGCCTACCTGCAGGCCTTCAACCATCCGGCCGTGCACCTGGTCGACACCGACGGCAAGGGCGTCGAGCGCATCACCCCGGCCGGCGTGGTGGTCGCGGGCAGGGAGTACGCGGTCGACTGCATCATCTACGCCTCGGGCTTCGAGGTCGGCACGCCGTACCGGCGCCGCGCCGGCTTCGAGACCGTCGGCCGCGGCGGCTTGGCGCTCTCGGCGCACTGGGCCGAGGGCATGCGCACGCTGCACGGCATCCACGCGCACGGCTTTCCCAACGCGTTCGTCGTGCAGCCGACGCAGGGCGCGAACCTGATCTCCAACATCCCCCACAACCTGCCCGATGCGGCCGCGACCATCGCGCAGGTGGTGCGCCACGCGCGCGCGACCGGCTGCCGCGAGGTGGAAGCGACCGCCGAAGCCGAGGCCGCGTGGGTCGAGCTGCTGCTGAAGAGCCCCGGGCGCATGACCCAGTCGCCCGACTGCACCCCCGGCTACTACAACAACGAGGGCCGCCCGCCGGACGCCGCCGCGCGCCTCGCGGTGGGCTACCCGGCGGGGCCGTCGGCGTATTTCAGGTACATCGAGGAGTGGCGGCAGGCGGGAGAGTACCGGGGGCTGGCGTATCGGTGAGGGTTGTGCCGCGCTGCATTCGCAGTGCAACACGCCGGTGCCGCAATGCGCTGTCGTATCGGTCGTTGAATACCGGCGAGACCGTTTTGCGCAGGCTGCCGATCACGCTTTTGGTGTGCGCGCCGCGAGACCGATAGCAGGCTCAAGCGAAGAACGGATGCGCGCAACCACATCGGCGAGCGGGGTCATCGCGAGATCGTTCTTCTTGACGAATGCTGCCCACAGGGCCTGTCTCGACGGATCGGCGGCGAATTCATCGGAAAGCCCCGTCGGCAAATTCGTGGGCACTGCCGTGCCGCGCCGCTCGAAGGTTGCGCAGATTGCCTGCGCGAGAGTATTCATGTTCAGCGATTCACGGCCGAGCATGACCCAGAGATCGAGGTAGTCCTTGATCCGGCTGTTGGTCATGCCAAGCAGGGCGATGGCGTGCAGTTTCTCCGAGATGACGGTGTAGACCGGATACGTGCGTAGACGCGGCGCGGGAAAATCCGCGAGCAGGACCGGATACTTGGACTGCACGGGGCCAGGGGTGACCGCGTCACCGAAGCCGATGTCGATCTGCGTCTTGCAGCGGGCTCTAGCCAGTTCGCCGGCGATCACGACCCGTGCGCCGGTGTATCCTGCGTCCCTGCGGATTTCCTCAGCGTTGACGCTGTCGGGATCGAAGGTGATGCCGTCGTCTGCCGTAATGGAAGCAATATCGCGGAATGTCCGGCCGATGGATTGGAGATCGCTGGGCCCATAACCGAGCAGGTCGGCATCTCGCGTCGGCCGGTGCGGCATGTCGTACCAGAGTGTGAACAGCAAGGCCCCTTTGAGCAGGAAGCGGTCTGCGTGCGCGGATCGGCTCAACCGGTAGAGGAAGCGTTCCAGGGCATAGCGGACAAGAACCTGATTGAAGTCCGATCCTTCAGCCTTGGCGATGTTGAGCAGGCGCGCCCGCACCGATGCCGCGACGTCCTTGCTCATGCGACAGCTTCGAGGTAAGGGCGCATGACATTGGCGACGCGACAGATCCTGGCGTAACGCCAGAGGTCGTCGGCCGCGGCCTTCCTCTGGGACCGCGCATCCTTCAGGGCCTCCAGCGCCACGTCGAGCCCGATCTTGTTGCGATGCTTGAAACAGTCGGCCACCGTCTTTGCGACGCTGTAGACCCGGATGTCGACTTGGTCGATGCGGTGCGTCTCGATGCCCTGTGTGAACGCTTCGCCCGTGTACTGGATGAGCTTGACCGGCGGATAGTCCATTCGCGGCGCGTGGCTGCCCTGCGGCAGGGCGATCCAGACCTGCCGCGGAAGTTGCGTGGTCAGCCCATGGAACTGCAGCGCCGTGAGCAGGCAGAACACCGATTGCGGCGCGCGTGCCGCTACGATGGCCAAGCTTTCGTTTTCCGAGAGGGGCGCATCGGCAAGGCGGTAGATGCCGCGGCCGGTTTTCGCAAGCTTGCCGCCGGCCGTGAGGCGAGTCAGGTAGACGCGCGGGATTCCGAGTGCGGCCAGATCGCCGGGGCGCACCAGGCCCTTCTGCCGGGCGAGTTGCAGAAGCCGGTCGGTATGGCTGGGTAGCGTGGGCATGATGCGCATTATGTTCCGAAAGTGCTTTATCTGTAAATATCTAACGCACGTTTGAAACATCCATGCTCGCTGACAGAGGTCATAGGGCTTGGGATTGGCTCCGGATTCAGTCTTTCGTGGCCGATGTGGATCTCGCTCCACGCCAGAAGCAGCGTCGTTGATACCGACACGCCTACGGTGCAGCCGGAAAACGGCGACAGGCTGTCGCAGAAATGTTGGCGGGCCCCTGGAGAACGCGCAGGGCAAAGGCGCGTTCGCGAGCGGCCGCGGGTCACGGTAGGGCGACGGCGAATCTCGGCGGCATCTTGTCGCCGGATTTCCGTGGCGTACGCATCCGGCGACGCCAAACAGGGTGGGGTATGGCGAGCCGCCCAGCCCCCTTGTGGCTCACCCGGCGAGCCCGTAGCATGGCAGTCTGACCGCCGCGCCAGCCGCGCCCGCCGTCCCCGGGCGCGCCGGCCGCCGCCCCGGACGCCCGCGTGAACCAGACCGAACGCCTGTACAAGATCGAGCAGATGCTCTCCGAATCGGCGGTGGTGCCGATCGGCACGCTGCTCGCGCGCCTCGAGGTCTCGCGCGCGACCTTCAAGCGCGACCTCGACTACCTGCGCGACCGCCTGAACGCGCCCATCGTCTGGGACCGCGAGGCCGGCGGCTATCGGTTCGAATTCCGCGCGCGCGGCGAGGGCGCGCGCCGCGCCGGCCCGCGCCACGAGCTGCCCGGCCTGTGGTTCAACAGCAGCGAGGCCTATGCGCTGCTGGCGATGCAGCAGCTGGTCAAGGAGATCGAGCCCGGCCTCCTGGCCGGCCAGGTGGAGCCGCTGAAGGCGCGCCTGCGCGCGCTGCTCGGCTCGACCGACCACGACGTCGACGAGGTGGAACGGCGCATCCGCGTGGTGCAGGTGGGCGCGCGCCGCGCCAACCCCGAGCACTTCGCGCGCATCGCCAAGGCCGTGCTGGCGCGCAAGCAGGTGGCGATCACCTACTTCACCCGCGGCACCGGCGCGGAGAGCGCGCGCGTGATCTCGCCGCAGCGCCTGGTGAACTACCGCGGCAGCTGGTACGTGGACGCCTGGTGCCACCTGCGCGAAGGCCTGCGCAGCTTCTCGGTCGACGCGATCCGCAAGGCCGAGGTGCTGCCCGAGCGCGCGCGCAGCGTGGCCGAGAAGGACCTGAAGGAGGCGCTGGAGACCAGCTACGGGATCTTTCGCGGCAAGGCGACCAAGGTGGCCCAGCTGCGCTTCCCGCCGGCGCGCGCGCGCTGGGTGTCAAACGAGGTGTGGCATCCGCAGCAGAAGGGGGCGTTCGAGGCGGACGGCAGCTATCTGCTGGAGGTGCCGTACCATGACGATCGCGAGCTGGTGATGGATGTGCTGCGGCATGGTGCGGATGTGGAGGTGGTGGGGCCCCCCGCACTAAGGGCAGCAGTTCTGGCGCAGGTGCGCTTGGTTGTTACCCGACACGCAACGGGATGACAGCCATGGTGTCAGTGATCGGACGTCGTCGTGCTCTGGATAGTAGTTACCGTCTGCGAGGTTAGAGTGGGTTTCTGCCATGTCTGCACTTGAACAATTGCAGCGCGCCCTAGACAGCACCCAATCCATGCGCACGCGCACCGTGTGGGTGGTTGGCCGTCCAGGGTCAGGCAAAACCAAGCTCTTGAAAGAACTGGTGCAGTCGCGGCCGGATTGCGAATACGTGAACGTGAATCGTGAATTGGCCAAGGTGCTAGCCGGGCGTCCCCCGGCCTCGCGTCCGTTCGATGCGGCGGCCTGCCTGTCGGCCGTGCTGCCGCCGCGCCCGGCCGGCGCCTGGGTGGCTGACAATACGGAATTGGCGCTCTCGCGTGAACTGCGGCTGGCGGTGGTGGACCGATGCAAGGCCATCGGGCAGGCCGTTCCACTCGTGTTTTCGTGGTGTGGCGAGCACCGCGACGGCACGCTCCTCTATGGCACGCCGGCGCACCCTGACTACCGCGAATTCGCGCTCGGCGTGGCGGTGGTTGTTGACCTCAACCAATTGCACCCGATGGACACCAACTGATGCGCTAC
>JAEUOS010000103.1 GCA_016790695.1 Burkholderiales bacterium | reverse complement strand
CGCGGGGCGCGCGGCCGGGCAGCGCGGCCCGTGCCCGCGGCGGTCAGGACGCCCGCCGCCGCGCCGCGCGCAGCGACGCGAGCACGCCGAGGCCGGCAAGCAGCTGCAGCACGATCGCGGGTTCGGGCACCGGCGCGGTGGTGAGTCCCGAGCCGAGATAGATGTGCTTGTGGCCGCCGGCATCGATCCAGGCGTCGCCGATCTCGCGCGGCCCGCCCCAGGGCCCCGCGGTCGAATACTCGGCGGCGGTGTAGGACCAGGTCTCGCCGTCGACCACCGCGGTGCCGCCGCCGGCCAGATAGAGCGATTGCAGCACCGCGATGTCGTCGAAGCTCCACGATTGGCCGAGCACGGACTGGCCGGCCGTGGCGATCATGCCGGCGCGCGCCGACGCCGCCGTGGCCGTGTAGGTGACGGTGAGCGTCGGCCGGTAGCTCTCCAGATAAAACGCGCCGGTGGGCAGGTCGGCGAAGCCGCTGTCGAGCCGGATCAGCAGGCCGAGGTTGGCAAGCCGCGGCACGCCCGCGCCGGTCCAGGCGTTCACGGCCGCGACGACGTCGACCGACGCGAACTGGCCGTAGTTGAACGGATAGACCACGTCCGAGGCCACGGTCTGGTTCGGGCCGGGCGCGCGAATCATCTCGACGGCGGCGGTCGGGCCGCTGCCGTAGAGCTGGCCGGTGAAACTCAGGGTCGCCGAGCCGATGTTCGCGCCCAGCAGCGCCCCCGGCAACTCGAACTGCATGCGCGGATGGTTGGCCGACGCCGGGTTGTTCCAGTCGGTGGGGTAGTAGTAGCTCTGCGAAACCGTGCCGCTGTCGGTCACGGTGACGCTGGCGGCCTGCGCGGCGGACGCGAGAACGCCCGTCAGCATCGCCGCAGCCAGCACGCGGGTCATGGATCGGCCTTCCGGATCAGGAGGGGGAGCCGAAAGTGTACCCGCGGCCGGGCGCGGCGGCGAACAGCGCACGGGTGTACTCGTGGCGCGGCGCACCGAACACCTCGCGCGTGGCGCCGTACTCGACCACCCGGCCCCGGGACATCACCGCGACGTGGTCGCACACCTGCGCAGCCACCCGCAGGTCGTGCGTGATGAACAGCATCGCCAGGTTCATGCGCTCGCGGATCTCGTCGAACAGCCTCAGCACCTGCGCCTGCACCGAGACGTCGAGCGCGGAGACCGCCTCGTCGGCGATCAGGAGCTCGGGCTCCAGCGCCAGGGCGCGCGCGATGCAGATGCGCTGGCGCTGCCCGCCGGAGAACTGGTGCGGATAGCGGTCGAGGGCGTCGGGATCGAGGCGCACGGTCTCCATCAGGCTCCGCGCGCGCGCCAGCGCCTGCGCGCGTCCCATGCCGTAGTTCAGCGGCCCTTCGATGATCGCCTCGCCGACGGTGCGGCGCGGGTTGAGGCTGCGGTACGGGTCCTGGAACACGATTTGCACCCGGCGC
Source organism: Burkholderiales bacterium (assembly GCA_016790695.1). GTDB lineage: Bacteria > Pseudomonadota > Gammaproteobacteria > Burkholderiales > JAEUOS01 > JAEUOS01. Next base: position 5,522 of record JAEUOS010000103.1, on the reverse strand, counting down.
CGCAGCGGCCGCAGCGCGCGCGCCGACACGGTGGCGATCTCGTCGCTGCCGAGGCTGACGCTGCCCGCGCTGGGGTCGATCAGGCGCGCGATGCAGCGCGCCACGGTCGACTTGCCCGACCCCGACTCGCCGACGATGCCGAGGGTCTGCCCGCGGCGGATCTCGAAGCTGACGTCCTCCGCGGCGTGGACCGCGCGGCGCGCGGACAGGAAGCCGCCGCTGCGGTAGACCTTCGACAGGCCGGCGGCCTTGAGCACCAGCGGGGCGGTCTCGCCGCCGCCCTGGCGCTTCGGCTCGATCCCGGGCACCGAGCCGATCAGCATCCGCGTGTACTCGTGCTGCGGCCGCGCCAGCAGGTCCGCCTTCGCACGCATCTCCACCAGCGTGCCCAGCCGCAGCACCGCGACGCGGTCGGCGATCTCGGCGACCACGCCGAAGTCGTGGGTGATGAACAGCACCCCGGTGCCGTGGTTCTGCTGCAGCTCGCGGATCAGCTTGAGGATCTGCGCCTGGGTGGTCACGTCGAGCGCGGTGGTCGGCTCGTCGGCGATCAGCAGCACCGGGTTCATGATCAGCGCCATCGCGATCATGATGCGCTGGCGCTGGCCGCCGGAGAGCTGGTGCGGATAGGACGCCATCATCCGCTCCGGATCGGGCAGGTGCACCTCCTCGATCACGCGGCGCACCCGCTCGCGCCGCTCGGCGGCGCCCAGGGCCGTGTGCATCGCCAGCACTTCGTCGATCTGGTCGCCACAGCGCATCACCGGGTTGAGCGCGGTCATCGGCTCCTGGAAGATCATCGACATGCGCACGCAGCGCAGCTCGCGCAGCCGCTCCGGGCTGGCGCGCAGGATGTCCTCGCCCTCAAGCAGGATCTCGCCCGCGACCGCCTTGAGCTCCTTCGGCGACAGGCCCATGACCGCGTGCGCGATCACCGACTTGCCGGAGCCCGATTCGCCGACCAGGCAGACGATCTCGCCGCGCTCGACCGTGAGGTCGACCCCGGCGACCGCCTGCGCCCGGTCGCCGCCGCGCGGCAGCGCGATGGCGAGGTTGCGGATCTCGAGGACGGCGCCCATGCGATGCCTACGCGCGCTTGGCCATCTTCGGGTCGAGGACGTCGCGCAGCCCGTCGCCGAGGATGTTCACCGCCAGCACCGTGACGGCGAGGAAGATGCCGGGAAAGAACACGTTGTGCGGGAACTGCTGGAACTGCACGCGGCCCTCGGCCATGATGTTGCCCCAGGTCGGCATGTCGGTCGGCAGGCCGACGCCGAGGAAGGACAGGATCGCCTCGGTGAGGATGGCCGAGGCGCAGATGTAGGTGCCCTGGACGATCAGCGGCGCCACCGTGTTGGGCAGGATGTGGCCGAACATGATCTTCAGCGTCGGCGTGCCCAGCGAGACCGCCGCCTCGACGTAGGGTTCCTCGCGGATCGACAGCACCAGCGAGCGCACCAGGCGCGTCACCCGCGGAATCTCGGGGATCGCGATCGCGACGATCACCGTGAGCAGGCTCGCCTTCCACAGGGCGACCAGCGCGATGGCGATGAGGATGCCGGGGATCGCCATGACGCCGTCCATGACGCGCATCAGCGGCATGTCGAGCCAGCGCAGGTAGCCCGCCGACAGCCCCGCGACCACGCCGAGGAGCACCGCCAGCAGCGCGCAGGCGATGCCGACGATCAGGGAGACCCGGGTGCCGTAGAGGACGCGGCTGTGGATGTCGCGGCCGAAGGAGTCGGACCCCATGAGGAAGGTGTGCTTGACGCTCTCGCCCTCGAGGGTGGTGATCTCGCCGGTCGCGCCGGGCAGCAGGTCGCGGCTGCCGGGGTCGAAGAGCGTGGGGTCGACCGTGCCCAGCACCGGCGCGGCCAGGGCCACCAGGGTCAGCAGCAGCATCGCCGCGCCGCCGATGCGCACCGCCCAGTGGCGCGCCAGGCGCTGCCACACGGTCGGCCGCACGTAGACGTTGGCGGCTTCGGTCGACAGGTCGGCCGCGGGGGCTGCGGGGGCGTCGGCGTGCATCGCGTGTCAGTAGCGGATGCGCGGGTCGAACACCAGGTACGACAGGTCGACCAGCAGGTTGATCAGCACGTAGACGAACGAAAAGAACAGGATCACGCCCTGGATGGTCGGAAAGTCGCGCGCCAGCACCGCGTCGACGGTGAGGCGCCCGAGGCCGGGGATGCCGTACACCGACTCGGTGACGACCACCCCGCCGATGAGCAGCGCGATGCCGATGCCGATGACCGTGAGGATCGGCACCGCCGCGTTGGCGAGCGCGTGCCCGACGAGCACGCGGACCTCCGGCAGCCCCTTGGCGCGCGCGGTGCGGATGTAGTCCTCCGAGAGCACGTCCTGCACCGCGGCGCGCGTGACGCGCGCGATCAGCGCGATGTAGATCACCGACAGCGTGATCGAGGGCAGGATCAGGTGGCGGATGAAGGGACCGAAGCCGTCGGCGATGCGCTGGTAGCCCTGCACCGGCAGCAGCGCGAGCTTCAGGGACACCAGCCAGATGAGCAGGTAGCCGAGAACGAACACCGGCACCGAGAAGCCCATGACGGAAAAGCCCATCAGCGCGCGATCGAGCCAGCCGCCCTGCTTCCAGGCCGCGATCACGCCCAGCGGCACGGCGACGAGCACGGCGATGACGATGGTGCAGAACGACAGCGCCAGCGTCGGCTCGATGCGCTGCCCGATCAGCGTCGACACCTTCATCTTGAAGAAATACGACTCGCCGAGGTCGCCCGCCATCAGGTTGCCGAACCAGATGCCGAACTGCACGAGAAGCGGCTTGGACAGCCCGAGGTTCTCGCGGATCTTGGCCACGTTCTCCGGCGAGGCGGCATCGCCGGCGATGATCGTCGCGGGGTCGCCCGGGGTCAGGCGCAGCAGCAGGAACACCAGCACCGCGACGATCAGCAGGACCGGAACGGTGGCGAGGATGCGCTTGACGAGGAAGGAAAGCATGGGCGGGCGGCCGGGGGCGGGCTACGGCCGGTCAACGCGGAGGGCGCGCGTCATGGGTCGATCGGAACGGGCGGCACCGGGCCCCGGCGGCGGGAACGAAAAAGGGGCGGTCGCCCGCCCCTGCGGCGCCGGCGCGCGCTACTTCTTGATGTTCCAGTAGAAGTTGCCGGGGCCGAACACGACGCCGGTCACGCCCTTGCGCACCGCCGACGGGTTGAAGTACTCGCCCACCGGCGCGTGGGTGCCGACCTCGAAGGCGCGCGCCTGGATCGCCTCGGCAAGCCCCTTGCGCTTGCCCATGTCGACCTCGCGCGCGAACTGGTCGCGCAGCTTCTCGATCTCGGCGTCGGTCGGCCAGCCGAACCAGGACTTCTCGCCCGCCGCGCCGATCGCCGCCTTGGTCAGCGGATTCCAGATGTCCGGCGACACCCAGGCGGTGGCGAAGATGTTCCAGCCGCCGGCGGACGGCGCGTCCTTCTTGGCGCGCCGGCCGACCAGGGTGTTCCAGTCCATCGACTGCAGGTCGACCTTGAAGCCCGCCTGGCGCAGCAGCTGCGCGGCGACGTCGGGCAGCTTGGTGATCGACGCCAGGTCGGTCGGCTTCATCACGACCACCGTGGTGCCGTCGTAGCCGGAGGCCTTGAGCAGTTCCTGCGCCTTCTTCATGTTGCTCTTGCCGATCAGGTCCGAGCCCTTGGTCGAGCCGTAGGGCGTGCCGCAGACGAACATCGACGGGCAGGACTTGTAGTACTCCTTGATGCCGACCTGCGCCTTGAGGAAGGCCTCCTGGTTGAACGCGGCGATCGCGGCCTGGCGCACCTTGGGATTGTTGAACGGCGGGTGCAGGTGGTTGAACCGCACCATGTACTGGAAGCCGAGGTTGTTGGAATTGACGATCTGGATGTTCGGGTCCTTGCTCAGCGCGGCGTAGGACTCGAAGGCCGGCTGCTCGATGATGTCGACCTCGCCCTTGACCAGCGCATTGACCTGCGCCTGCGCGTCGCGCAGCGCGAGGTTCCATTCGACGCGCTCGATGTGGGCGATCTTGCCGCCGGTCGAGCCCGACGGCGGCTCCTTGCGCGGCACGTACTTGGCGAACTTGACGTAGACCGCCTTGTCGCCGGGCTTGAACTCGTCGCGCTTGAACACATAGGGGCCGGAGCCGACGTAGTCCTCGATCTGCTTGTCGGCCGGGGTGTCGGCGACGCGCTTGGGCATGATGAACGGCACGTTCGACGACGGCTTGCCGAGCGCGTCGAGCATGATGCCGCAGGCCTCCGACAGGAAGATGCGGAAGGAATCCGGCGTCGGCGAGTCCATGCGCGCGATGAAGGTGAACAGCTTCTGCCCCATCGCGTCGCGCTTGCCCCAGCGGGTCAGCGAGGCGATCACGTCCTCGCCGGTGACCGGCCGGCCGTCATGGAACTCCAGCCCCTTGCGCAGCTTGAAGGTCCACAGCCGGTTGTCCGGGCTCACTTCCCAGGTGTCGACCATCTGCGGCTTGATCTGGCCCTTCTCGTCGGTGCCGAACAGGGTGTCGTAGATCATGTAGCCATGGTTGCGCGCCATGTACTGGGTGGTCCAGATCGGATCCAGGATCGACAGGTTCGAGTGCGGAACTACGCGCAGCACGGAGCCCTGCGCCCAGGCGCCGGCGGCCAGCCCCAGTCCCGCGACGGCGAGGGCGGCGAAGCGAATAAAGCGTTTCATGCGTTTTCCCCATTTGTCCGGACGGACACAAGCTGAAAAGTGTACCGAATTCCGGGCCGCCGCCGCCTCGGCGACGGACCCCGGGGAAACCCTTGGTCGCGCGGCGCGCGGTCCGCGGGCAGGCGCGCGCCGGATCGCAATCGGCCGGGCGCGCCCGGGGCCGGTCAACGCAGGATGCGCATGCGGTCCGCGCCCGCGGCCTCCACGGCGGCCCACGGCCCGCGCACGTCGATCGCCTCCCCCGCCCCGGGCCACGGCGGCATGGTCACCGCAATGATCTCCAGCGCCTGCGATCCCGCGCGGAACTGGAACGAGGTGCCGGCCGGGATCGAGACGCAGAGCCCGGGCGCGAGGCTCACGATCCGCTCGCACGCCCCGGACTTGCGCCACATCTCGCCCGTGCCGGCCAGCACGTGCCAGAGTTCCTCGACCGTGCGGTGCGCGACGGCCTTCGAGGTCGCGCCTGCGGGCAGGCGGAAGTGCGCCATGCTGCCGCCGCGAACGCGCAGCAGGGGCCGCACCTCCGAACCGTCCGGCGCCCGCTCGACGGGCGCGTCGGAGAGCGCCGCCGCGGCCGGCCCGGCGGCCGCGTCGCCCGCGGGCACGCCGGCGTCATCGCGTGGCGCGTCGGCCGGCTGCCGCAATGCCTAGCCTCCCTCGCCCGGCCACCGCGCCGGCTCCCGCGCGGCCTCGAACGCGCGCGCCGCGGCCAGCGCCAGGTCTTCCCGGTAGGCGGGCGCGACGATCTGCAGGCCGATCGGCAGCCCGCTGCCGGTGAAGCCGCAGTTGACCGACAGCGCCGGTTGCTGCGTCAGGTTGAACGGGTAGGAGAACGG
>JAEUOS010000089.1 GCA_016790695.1 Burkholderiales bacterium | reverse complement strand
CCGACGTAGAGGCAGCGCGCGGGGTCGACGCCGCTGAGCTGCGCGGCGTGCAGCAGCGGCGCGGGATGCGGCTTGGCGTGCGGCGTGGTGTCGCCGGAGACCACGCAGGCCGCGCGCGCGCTCAGGCCCATCGACTGCGCGAGCGGGTCGGTGAAGCGCCGCGCCTTGTTGGTGACCACGCCCCACTTGCGCGGCATCGCCTCGAGTGCCTCGAGCAGCGCGGCGACGCCGTCGAACAGGCGCGTGTGCACGTGCAGCGCGCGCTCGTAGTTGTCGAGGAATTCCAGGCGGTGCGCCTCGTAGTCGGCGTCGCCGGGCGCAAGGCCGAAGCCGACGCCGATCAGGCCGCGCGCGCCCGAGGAGGCCATGCGCCGCAGCGGTTCGAGCGGCATGGGCGCGAGGCCGCGGTCGGCGCGCATCCGGTTGAGCGCCGCGGCGAGGTCGGGCGCGGTGTCGGCGAGGGTGCCGTCGAGGTCGAAGAGTACGCAGTCGATCATCGGTGGGTCGGGCGGGCGGCGCTCACGCGGGCCGCACCGCCTGCAGGAGGTAGTTGACGTCGGTGTCGCGGCCGAGCCGGTAGCGGCCGCTGAGCGGGTTGTAGCTCATGCCGGTGATCGCGCCCGGCTCCAGGCCGGCGTCGCGGCAGAAGCGCGCCAGCTCGGAAGGGCGGATCAGGCGCGCGTAGTCGTGGGTGCCGCGCGGCAGCAGGCGCAGCACGTATTCCGCGCCGATGATCGCGAGCACGTAGGCCTTGAGGTTGCGGTTGATCGTCGAGAAGAACACCGAGCCGCCGGGCCGCACCAGCGCGGCGCAGGCGCGCACGGTGGAGGCGGGATCGGGCACGTGCTCGAGCATCTCCATGCAGGTGACCGCGTCGTAGGCGCCCGGCGCGCGGGCGGCCAGCGCCTCGGCGCCGATGCACTCGTAGTCGACCGCGACGCCCGACTCCAGCCGGTGCAGCTTCGCCACCGCCAGCGGCTTCTCGGCGAGGTCGATGCCCGTGACCGCGGCCCCCTTCCGCGCCATCGCCTCGGCGAGGATGCCGCCGCCGCAGCCGACGTCGAGCACGCGCCGGCCCGCGAGCGGCATCAGGCGGTCGATCCACTCGAGGCGCAGCGGGTTGATCTCATGCAGCGGCTTGAACTCCGAGGTCGGGTCCCACCACCGGGCGGCGAGGTCGGAGAATTTCTGCAGTTCGGCGGGGTCGACGTTGGCGGTCATGGCATTCCTCGAAACCCTACTTGCGGCGCACGCAGTCGAGATAGGCGGCGCCGTCGGGCGCGGTGCCGTCGCGCTGCGCCTTCCAGATCGTCTCGCCGAGGCACTCGAGCACGTCGTGGGCGGCCTCGTGCAGCGACCCGTGCTTCTGCGCCAGGCGCTCGAACTGCGCGCGCAGGCCGCTCGGCTGGTCGATCGACACCTGCTCGGCGACCGACAGGTGCAGCGACAGGTGCAGGAAGGGGTTGACTTCGCCGGCGTCGGGCAGCCAGTCGCGCGCGAGGTAGGTGTCTGGATCACCCAGCATGGCGTGGTATTCGGGATGCTCGAGCACCCAGTCGAGCGCCTGCGACTCGAGCGGCGTCATCACCTCGCGTGCGCCGTGCTTGCGCCAGACCTCGAAGAAGAAGCGGCGCACCTCGTCGCGGCTGGGATTGAACATCTCAGGTGCCCCGCCGCGCGGCCTTGCGCACCGGCGCCGGCCCGGTCGTCGCCGGCGGCTTCGCCGCGGGTCTCGTCGCGGCAGTCTTCGTTGCGGCAGTCTTCGTCGCGGCCCTCGTCACCGCAGCCTTTGTCGCGGCACCCCTCGTCGCGGCGCCCCCCGTCGCGGCGCCCTGCGTCGCGGTGGCCTGCACGGCGGCGGTCTTGGTGGCGCCAGTCTTCGTCGCCGGGACCGCCTTCGGCGCGGACGGGTTCGTCGCGGGCTTTTTCGCGCGTGCCTTTCCCGCGGCAGGCCGCGGCGCCGCGGCCTCGGCCAGCGGGTCCGGCGTCTTGTGCCGGTACTCGCAGAGGTCGCTGATGAGGCAGTCGGGGCACGCCGGCTTCTGCGCCTTGCAGGTGTAGCGGCCGTGCAGGATCAGCCAGTGGTGCGCGTGGTGCATGAACTCGGCAGGCACCACCTTGACGAGCGCGCGCTCGACCGCCTCGACGGTCCGGCCCGGCGCGATGCCGGTGCGGTTGGCGACGCGGAAGTTGTGGGTGTCGACCGCGATGGTCGGCTGGCCGAAGGCGATGTTGAGCACGACGTTCGCCGTCTTGCGCCCGACGCCCGGCAGGGACTCGAGCGCTTCGCGCGCGGCGGGCACGGCGCCGCCGTGGCGCTCGAGCAGCAGGCGGCAGGTGGCGACGACGTTCTTCGCCTTGGCGCGCCACAGGCCGATGGTCTGGATGTAGGGCGCGAGGCCGTCCTCGCCGAGCGCGGCGATCGCGGCCGGGGTGTTCGCGACCGGAAACAGCCGGTGCGTCGCGGCATTGACGCCCTTGTCGGTGGCCTGGGCGGACAGGATCACCGCGACCAGCAGCTCGAACGGCGTGGTGTACTCGAGGTCGCTCTTCGGGTGGGGATTGGCTTCGCGCCAGCGGCGGAAGATCTCGTGGCGCCTGGCCGGGTTCACGTGCGCTCCTTCGCCAGGCGCGCGCGCCGCGCCTCGGCTTCCGCGATCTGCCGGCGCACCTCGTCGGAGGCCGGCTCGACATTCTTCGGCGTCACCTGGGCGCGCTGCGCGCGCGCGCGCTCCATCGCGGCGGCGATGATCGCCTTCTTGCGCGCCTCGGCCGCGGCCGCCGCATCGTCCGCGGCGGCGCCGACGTCCGCGGCCGCGCGGCCGGCGGCGGACCGGGCCGCGAGCCTGGCCTCGCGGTCGCGCTTCTCGTCGGCCAGGCGCGCATTGCGCGCGTGGTAGCGCGCGCGCGCGGTGGCGGCGTCGGCGTCGGTCCAGGCGCGCGGCGGCGCGACCGGCACCATCGCGATGCAGTCGACCGGGCAGGGGGCCACGCACAGCTCGCAGCCCGTGCACCAGCTGGCCAGCACGGTGTGCATCTGCTTGGCCGCGCCGAGGATGGCGTCGACCGGGCAGGCCTGGATGCACAGCGTGCAGCCGATGCAGCGCGCCTCGTCGATCACCGCCGCCTCGAGCGGCTTCTCGACGCCGTTGGCGGGGTTGAGCGCCTTGGGGGCGCGGCCGAGCAGGTCGGCCAGCTTGACGATGCCGGCGGCGCCGCCGGGCGGGCACTGGTTGAGGTCGGCGGCGCCCGCGGCGATCGCCTCGGCGTAGGGACGGCAGCCCGGATAGCCGCAGCGCGTGCACTGCGTCTGCGGCAGGAGGGCGTCGATGCGGTCGGCGAGGGAAGTCATCGGCGGGGGCGTGTCCGCACGGCGCGGGGACGGCGGGGATTCAAGCTAGAATTATCCCACTTGTGCAGTGCAATATCGCAAATTCCGGCCCGCGGCCTGCACCTCGCGGCGCTGCCGGGCCGGGGACGAGGAGCAGCGACGATGGAAAAGGCGACCGAAGCGCCGCGGCGCGGCCGGCCGCGCACCGCGGCCAAGCCCAAGCGCGACCCGGAGCGCACCCGCGCCAGGATCCTCGAGGCGGCCACCGACGAGTTCACCAAGCACGGTCTCGGCGGCGCGCGCGTCGACCGCATCGCCAAGCGCGCCGGCACCAACGAGCGCATGCTCTACTACTACTTCGTCTCCAAGGAGCAGCTGTTCCTCACCGTCCTGGAGAACGTCTACATCAACCTCGCCAACGCCGAGAAGGCGCTCGAGCTCGACCACCTCGAGCCGGTCGAGGCGGTCAAGAAGCTCGTCGAGTTCATCTGGAACTACTACATCGCGCACCCGGAATTCATCAGCCTGATCAACAGCGAGAACCTGCACGAGGCCAAGTACCTGAAGAAGTCGCGCAAGCTCGCGCAGCTGGTCTCGCCGGTGCAGGACAACATCCGCGAGATCCTGCAGCGCGGCCAGGAGGCCGGCGTGTTTCGCGGCGGCATCGACCCGGCCGAGGTCTACATCACGCTGGTGGCGCTCAACTATTACTACCTGTCGAACCGCTTCACCCTGTCGACCGTGCTGGCGCGCGACCTGATGAGCCCGGTGGCGCGCGAGACGCACCTGAAGCACGCGACCGAGGTGGTGCTCAACTATCTCCTCAAGTCGCGCGCGACCTGAGGCCGCCCGGCGATGGCGCGCGCTCCTGACTGCGTGCTCGTGATCGGCGCCGGCATCGTCGGCCTCGGCGTCGCGCACGCGCTGAGTCGCTCGGGCCGCACGGTCGTCGTCGCCGACGCCAACGCGCCGGGCTCCGGCGCGTCCGCCGGCAACGCCGGCGCGATCTCGAGCGGCTCGGTGGCGCCGCTCGCCCTGCCCGGCGTGCTGAAGTCCGCGCGCAAGATGCTGCTCGATCCCGAGAGCCCGCTGCACGTGCCGCTGGCCTATCTGCCGCAGGCGAGCCCGTGGCTGTGGCGCTTCGTGCGCGCGGCCGGCATCGAGCGGGTCAACGGCATCGCCGCCGCGCTCGCCGGCCTGTTGCGCGGCAGCCTCGCCGCGCACCAGCGCATCGCGGCCGAGGTCGGCTGCGCCGAGCGCATCGTCGCCGGCGGCCAGCTGCACTGCTATCCGGACCAGGCGGCGCTGGCCCGGGACGCGTTCTCCTGGGCCTTGAAGCGCGCGCACGGGCAGAAGACCGAGGAGGTCGCGGGCGCGGCGATCCGCGACCTCGAGCCGGCGGTCGCGGCGCGCTACACCCGCGCGCTGTTCCTGCCCGACGAGGCCTGGGTCGACGGCCCGCAGGAATACGCGCGCGCGATCGCCGCCGCGCTGGCGGCGCGCGGCGCGCGCTTCGTCGGCGCCGGCGTCGACGCGCTCGCGCGCCGCGGCGACGACTGGGAGGCGCGCACCGCCGCCGGCACGCTGACGGCGCGGCAGGTGGTCCTGGCCGCCGGCGCCTGGTCGGGCCGGCTGCTGGCGCCGCTCGGCATCCGCGTGCCGCTGGAGACGCAGCGCGGCTATCACGTCGAACTGGGCGCGCCCGGCATCCGGCTGCGGCGCCAGGTGGTGCTGGCCGACCGCAAGGTGTTCGTCACGCCGATGGGCGCGGCGCTGCGCGCGGCCGGCACGGTCGAGTTCGGCGGGCTCGAGCGGCCGATGACCGAGGCGCGCGCGCGCCTGATCGGACGGCACCTGCGCGCCGGCCTCGACGGCCTGGCCGCGGGCGAGGAGAGGCTCTGGATGGGGCACCGCCCGTGCATGCCGGACTCGATGCCGGTGATCGGCCCGGCGTCCGGCGCGCCGGGCCTGTTCTGCGCCTTCGGCCACGGCCACCTCGGCCTGACCGGCGCGGCGCGCACCGGCGAGCTGCTCGCGCGGCTGCTCGGCGGCGGCGACGCGCCCGAGCTCGCGCCGTTCTCGATCGCGCGCTTCGCGTGATCGTCCGTCTGACCGGGATGCGGCGGCGCGTCGCCTACGTCGCGCTGTACGAGACCTTCGCGCTCGGCGTCGGCACCCTGGGCTTCTTCGGCGCCTCCGACGCGGGCATCGGCCGGGCCGGCGCGCTTGCGGTGTTCGCCTCGGTGTTCGCGGTGCTGTGGAACCTGACCTACAACGCGCTGTTCGAACGCTGGGAGTCGAGGCAGGCGGTCCGCGGCCGCAGCACCCGGCGCCGCATCGCGCATGCGGTCGGCTTCGAGTGCGGCTTTCTCGCGGTGCTGCTGCCGGTGGCGGCGTGGTGGCTGTCGATCTCGCTCGCGCGCTCGTTCATGGTCAACCTCGGCCTGAACCTGTTCTTCCTCTGCTACACCTACGCCTTCACCTGGGCCTTCGACCGCCTGTTCGGGCTGCCGGCGTCGGCGCGCTGACGCCGGCGCCGCCGAGCAGCCGCCGCGCGGCGCGCACGCCGGCCCAGTGCGCCTCCTCGAACAGCGGCATGCCCGAGAGATCGGAATGCGCGAACAGCAGCGGCCCGTCGAGCGCGGCGAGCGCCGCGCGCACCGGCGCGGCGCGGAAGCCCGGGACCGGGCGCGGCATCGCGTGCGGCCAGCGCCACAGGTCGAGGCGCTGCAGCTGGCGCCGCAGTCCCGGGTGCGGGCGCGCGAGCTCGTCGAGGATCGGCGCGGCCCAGGCCTGCCACGGCGCGGCGGCCAGGCGCGCGCGCCCCGCGGCCGGGTCGAGGTCGGCGAGCGGCCAGTAGTAGGTGAGGACGGTCGGCCCGGGGGCGACGCGCATGCGCTGGTGGGTCGCGACCACGTAGCCGAGCGCGGGACTGTCGAAGAGCACGTTGTCCCAGGCGAGCGGCGCCGGGCCGGCGTCCTCGGGCAGCGACGCGAGGGTGAGGTTGGCGGTCAGCCACGGGCTCACGTCGATGCTGCGCGCGAGCGCCGCGAACGCGGGTGGCGCGTTCTCCCAGACGCGCGCCAGCGCGAACGCGGGCGCGGCCCAGATCACGCGCGCGGCGCGGTAGCGCACGCTGCGCCGCTCGGCGGCATGGTAGATGTCGAGCACCGCGCCGCCGCGCGCGGTGGCCAGGCGGATGCACGGCGCGCCGGTGCGGATCGGCGGCACGCCGCGGTCGCGCAGCCAGCCGACCAGGCGGCGCACCAGGTGCCCGTTGCCTTCGGGCCAGGTGAGCACGTTGTGCGGATCGGCGTCGGCGGCGACGCCGTCGCGGCAGGCGAAATAGTGCAGGCCCGCCCAGGCCGAGACCTGCGCCGGGCGGGCGCCGAAGTCGTCGCGGCAGGCATAGTCGACGTGCCAGGTCAGCAGCGGCGCGTCGAAGCCGTTGTCGCGCATCCACTGGTCCATGCTGGTCGCGGCGAGGGCGTCGCTGTCGGCGTGGCGGCCGGCCAGCAGGGACGGGCTCGCGAACAGGCGCCGGCCGTCGCCGTCGCGGCGCGCCTTGAGCGCGGCGACGAGCGCGTCGAAGCGCTCGATCTGCGCGATCGCGCGCGCGCCGGCGCCGGCGCGCGGCAGCAGGCCGTCGTGCCACAGGCCGTCCTTGTAGAGGCGTTCCTGCGGCGCATGCACCAGATGGCGCTCGTCGTAGCGCGGCAGCGGCGCGTGCGGATCGCCGGCGAGCACGCCGAGGTCGGCGAGCAGCTCGCGCACCGACACGGCTTCGCTGGCCGGCAGCGGCAGGTAGTGCGCGCCCAGCGGATACGGCGAGACCGCGTTCTCGCCGTGGCGCGCGTTGCCGCCGGCCGCGTCCTCGAGCTCGAACACCGCGACGTCGGTCTCGCCCTGCCGCGCCAGCTGCCACGCGGCCGACAGGCCGCCGATGCCGGCGCCGACGATGGCCGCGCCGATCCGGCGTTCCTCGGTCGGCGCGGGCAGCGTGCCATCGCGCAGCGCGTGGCCGAGCGCCATGTCGGTGCCCAGGAGCGCGCCCGCGGGCTGCGGCGCGCCGTCGCGGAACTCGCAGGAGGCGAAGCAGCCGCTCGCGGCGGCGGCGAGGAGGGCGCGGCGCGCCGGGTTCATCGCCGCGCCGGCCTCAGCGGATCGCGCGGCGCCACTCGTCCTCGAAGGTGCGCGTGAGCGCCTGGTTGTTCAGGCGGTTGACCTCGGCCGGAATGCGCGCCATGTCGGCCGGGAAGTCGAACATCAGGCGCTGCGTGGCCGGGGTGAGGAAGCGCGTCGGCACCGGGAAGGCCGGCGCGGGCACGAACGGCGCGCGGCCGGCGATGATGTAGCCCCACTCGCCGAACGACGGGACGTAGGCGTGGTAGGGCGCGGTGACGAAGCCGGCGTCCTCGAGCGTCGCCACCACCGTCCAGAACGAGCGGCGCGCGTAGAACGGCGAGGTGGCCTGCACCACCACCAGCCCGCGCGCCGCGACGTGCTTGCCGAGCAGGCGGTAGAACGCCGACGAATAGAGCTTGCCCAGCGCGTGGTTCGACGGGTCCGGCAGGTCGACGATGACGAGATCGAACATCGCGTCGCTCTGCTCCAGCCAGGCGAGCGCGTCGCGGTTGACGATCGCCAGCCGCGGGTCGGCGAGCGCGCCGGCGTTGAGCGCGGCGAGCAGGCGGTTGTCGCGGAACAGCTCGGTCATGCGGCGGTCGAGGTCGACCAGGGTGATCGAGGCGACCTGGCGGTACTTGAGCACCTCGCGCGCCGCCAGGCCGTCGCCGCCGCCGAGGATCAGCACGCGCTGCGCGCCGGGCAGCGCGGCCAGCGCCGGATGCACGAGCGCCTCGTGGTAGCGGTATTCGTCGCGCGAGGAGAACTGCAGGTTGCCGTTCAGGTGCAGGCGGATGTCGTCGCGCCAGCGCGTGATGACGATGCGCTGGTAGGGCGTCGACTCGGCGTGGATGATGCGGTCGGCGTACATCGCCGATTCGGCCAGCGCGGTCAGGCGCTCGGCGGAGGCGATGCCGGCGGCGAGCAGCAGCAGCGCGAGCACGCCCTGGGCGCGCAGGTAGGGCGCGCGGCCGAGCGCGCTGCCGAACACGCGCATCGCCCACAGGGCGACGCCGACGTTCATCAGGCCGAACAGCAGGCCCGAGCGCATCAGCCCCAGGTGCGGGGCGAGCGCGAGCGGGAACAGGATCGACACCGCCAGCGCGCCCAGGTAGTCGACCGAGAGCACCTGCGCGACCAGGTCCTTGAACGTGACCTCGTCCTTGAGGATGCGCATGATCAGCGGGATCTCGAGCCCGACCAGCGCGCCGGTGACGAACACGAGGCCGTAGAGCAGCAGCCGGAACGGCCCGGCGTCGTAGGCGAAGGCGAGGAACAGCAGCATCGCCGAGAAGCCGCCGATGAGCCCGACGGCGATCTCGATCTGGATGAAGCGCACCGCCAGCGAGCGCACGATGAACTTCGACGCCCACGAGCCCACGCCCATCGCGAACAGGTAGGTGCCGATGATGGTCGAGAACTGCGTCACCGAGTCGCCCAGCACGTAGCTGGCGAGCGCGGCCGCGATCAGCTCGTAGGCGAGCCCGCAGGAGGCGACGACGAAGACCGAGAACAGCAGCGCCAGGCGCATGGGCGGACCGGGGGCGGGGCGCGTCGGCGGCACGCGGCGCGATGCGGCGTGCGCGCGGCGGCGGTCAGTGGATCGCGGCCGCGACGATGATGGCGATGCCCAGGCACATCGCCGCGACCACCGTGGCGAGCGGCTGGTTGTGTTTCTCGATGATCTCCTTCCACAGCTCGTACGGGGTGAGCTTGTCGATGATCACGAAGGCGACCCAGAAGAAGACCACGCCGAGGATCGAGTAGACCAGCGAGTTGACCAGGACTTGCGGGTTGATGAGGTCCATGCGGATTGCTCCTTGCGGGGGGTGCGGGTTACTTGTGGGACAGGCTGCCGCTGCGCCAGGCGCTGCCGCCGCCGCTGCCGGAGGCGGCCTGCGGGGCGGCGCGCTGGGCGAACGGGCTCATGCCCTGGTGCTGGGCGTAGCTGAAGTAGGCGAGCGCGGCCAGGCCGGCGATCAGGTAGAGGCGGTTCAGCATGGTGTCCTAGTCCTCGTCGTCGTCTCCATGGTCGCCGCCGGCCATGCGCCTGCGCTCGAAGGCGCGCGCGCGCCAGGCGCCGAAGCCCGGCACCGACAGGAAGCCGGCCTGCAGCAGCAGCCAGTTGAACCAGGAGGCATGGCCGCGCTCGAGCGTGAGCACGGCGGTGACCGCGCGGCCCTGCCCGGGATCGACCTCGCCCTCGACCTGCAGGCGGTAGGTGCCGGCCGGGATGCGGCCGAAGCTGACGAGCGCGGACGCCGAGCCCTCGCTCCAGCGGTCGCCGTCGGCGTCGATGCCGGACCAGGACTCGATCTCCTGGTCGGCGCGCCACACCCGGCCCGAGGCCGGATCGACCAGCGCGACCGACAGCCCGGCCCAGGCGTTGTCGAGGTCGGTGTCGGCCCGCAGCGCCAGGGAGCCCGCGCCGTCGACGCGAAACGGCTCCGACAGCATGGCGTTCTCCACCCCCGGCGCCAGGCGCACCGTCTCGCGGCGCACCTCGCTGGTGGTGAGCGCGAACCACAGCTGCAGCACGACGCCCGCGAGCGTGAAGGCGGCGAAGGCCTTCCACAGCCGCGGCGTCACGCCGGTCCACGGCGAGGGCTGGTTCGGCGCGATGCCGCGCCGCGCCGGCAGCGCGGCGGGCGGCTTGAACGCCGCGGCGATCTCCGCCGGCTCGACGTAGGTGCCGAGGCTCCAGGTGACCTCGCCCGCGTCGAGCTCGCGGCTGGCGATGGCGGGCGGCGCGATGTAGTCGTCGACCGCGACGGTGTCGCCCACCTTGACCTTCCAGTAGAACTCGCCGAGCACGTGGCGCACCTCGGCGAGGTAGTGCGCGAAGTGCTCGTAGCTCACGCCGTCGCGGAAGGCCAGCGTGCCGATCTTCTTGAACGGCTTGTCGGCGTTGCGCGCGAAGGTCCAGTGGCCGTCGCTCTCGATCAGCCACGCGAAGCCGGCGCGCTCCTCGAACAGCAGGTACTCGTCCCAGGCGAAGCCGTCGCGGCTGGCGCGGCGCAGGTGGCCGATGACCTGCCAGCGCGTGCCCGCGAGCACGCCCGCGCTGCCCAGCGGCAGCGCGAGCGGCGCATCGAGCGCCTCCTGGGCGCGGGTGATCAGGCGCACTTCCTTGCGGTCGGTGTCGACCAGCGCGCCGCAGGAGGCGCAGCCGAAGCGCCGGATGCGGCCCGAGGAGAGCGCGAACGGCGCCGCGCACGCCGGGCAGTTGAACGCGTCGGCGGCGATGCGCGGCCGCGTGGCGGCATCGCCCGGCGTGCGCAGGCCGGTGAGGCGGAGCGCGCGGTCCTCGACGCGCGTGCCGACGAACAGGCGCGGCGTCCCGTCGGGGCCGGCGTCGCTGTAGTCGAGGGTGGCGAAGCGCGCGCCGTCGCGCAGGTCGACCACCGGGGCGGCGTAGCCGGCGCCGACGGCGAACGGCAGTTCGCCCTCGCCGGCGACGCAGGTGGCGTTCTCGATGCTGGTGACGTCGAAGACGCCGTCGCCGAGGTCGATCGCCTGCTCGATGCGGATCGCGGCGAACGGCGGCAGCGCGCGCGCGACCGGCCGCTCGAAGGTGACGAAGTACTCGCCGGCGGTACCGGCGAGCCAGCCGGTGCGCATGTCGTCGAAAAGGAGGTGCCACTCGTTCCACAGGCCGGCGGCGTAGCGCATCTGGATGCGGCCGATGACGGCGAAATGCACGCCCAGGTGGACGCCCTCGGTGCCGATGCGGATCGGCGTCGGATCGTCCATCAGCGCGGCCATCTTCCCGATGTCCTCGATCTGCGCGCCGCGGCGCAGCAGCGTCGAGGTGCAGTAGGCGCAGACGGCGAACACCGATGCCGCCGACTGGAACGTCACCGGAGCGCCGCAGGAGGGGCAGTTGGCGGTTTGCATGGGCCGGGAGGGGCGGCGCGCGCGCGGCGCCCGTGGCTTTTTAGCACATGGCCCGCCGCCGCGCGCCGCCGGCGCACGCGCGCGGCGCGTTGCGCGCGCAGGGCGGGTGATAAAATCCGCGCCCTCGACGGGACCGACGCGGCAGAAGCGCGCATCTTTCAATCATGGCAGGCCATTCGAAGTGGGCGAACATCCAGCACCGCAAGGGACGCCAGGATGCCAAGAAGGGCAAGATCTCGACGCGGCTGATCAAGGAGATCACCGTGGCCGCCAAGCTCGGCGGCGGCGATCCCGGCAGCAACCCGCGCCTGCGCCTGGCGGTGGAGAAGGCGCGCGACAACAACATCGCCAAGGACACGATCGAGAACGCGATCAAGCGCGGGTCCGGGGCGCTCGACGGCGCGAACTACGACGAGATCCGCTACGAGGGCTACGGCTTCGGCGGCGCGGCGATCATCGTCGACACCATGACCGACAACCGCACCCGCACCGTCGCCGACGTGCGCCACGCGTTCTCCAAGTACGGCGGCAACATGGGCACCGAGGGCTCGGTCGCCTTCATGTTCAAGCACTGCGGCCAGTTGATCTTCCCGCCCGGCACCAGCGAGGACCGGGTGATGGAGGCGGCGCTCGAGGCCGGCGCCGAGGACGTGATCGCCAATGACGACGGCTCGGTCGAGGTGGTGTGCGCGCCCAACGACTTCGCCGCGGTGAAGGCCGGGCTGGAGAAGGCCGGGCTGACGGCGGCGGTCGCCGAGGTCGCGATGAAGCCGCTCAATCCGGTCGAGCTCTCGGCCGACGATTCGGTGAAGATGCAGAAGCTGCTCGACGCGCTCGAGGATTGCGACGACGTGCAGTCGGTCTACACCTCCGCGGTGCTCGCCGAATGAGGCGGGCGCGGATGCGGGCCGCGCCGGCGCGGGGCCGCGCATGAAGATCCTGGTCGTCGGCGGCGGCGGGCGCGAGCACGCGCTGGCCTGGAAGCTCGCCGCGTCGCCGCGCGTGCAGATGGTCTACGTGGCGCCCGGCAACGGCGGCACGCGGCTCGAGCCCAACCTCGAGAACGTCGCGCTCACCGACCCGGAGGCGCTCGCGGCGTTCGCCGCGCGCGAGCACGTGCACCTGACGGTGGTGGGGCCGGAGGGGCCGCTCGCGGCCGGCATCGTCGATGCGTTCCGCGCGCGCGGCCTCGCGATCTTCGGGCCGACGCGCGCCGCGGCCCAGCTCGAGAGCTCGAAGGACTTCGCCAAGAGCTTCATGGTGCGCCACGGCATCCCGACCGCGCGCCACGCGACCTTCACCGAGGCCGCCGCCGCCCACGCCTACGTCGAGCGCGAGGGCGCGCCGATCGTCGTCAAGGCCGACGGCCTGGCCGCCGGCAAGGGCGTGGTGGTCGCCACCACCCTCGCCGAGGCCCATGCCGCGATCGACATGATGCTGGTCGGCAACGCGATGGGCGCGGCCGGCGCGCGCGTGGTCATCGAGGAGTTCCTCGACGGCGAGGAGGCCAGCTTCATCGTGATGGTCGACGGCCGCCACGTGCTGCCGCTGGCCACCTCGCAGGACCACAAGCGTCTCGGCGACGGCGACACCGGCCCCAACACCGGCGGCATGGGCGCGTATTCGCCGGCGCCGGTCGTGACCCCCGAGGTGCATGCGCGGGTGATGCGCGAGATCATCCTGCCGACGGTCGCGGGGATGGCGCGCGACGGCATCCCGTTCACCGGATTCCTCTATGCCGGGCTGATGATCGATGGCGCCGGCCACGCGCGCACGCTGGAATTCAACTGCCGCATGGGCGACCCCGAGACCCAGCCGATCATGATGCGCCTGAAGAGCGACCTGCTCGAGCTGTTCGAGCACGGCGTCGCCGGCACCCTCGATCAGGCGCGCCCCGAGTGGGACCGGCGCGCCGCCCTCGGGGTGGTGATGGCGGCGGCCGGCTATCCCGACGCGCCGCGCACCGGCGACGCGATCTCCGGCCTGCCGCGGCCGGGCGCGCATGCCGACTGCGCGGTGTTTCATGCGGGGACCGCGGCGGCCGGCGCCGCCACCGTCACCGCCGGCGGACGCGTGCTGTGCGTGACCGCGCTGGGCGACTCGGTGAAGATGGCGCAGAAGCGCGCCTACGAGGTCGCCGAGGGCATCCGTTTCGACGGCATGCAGTTCCGGCGCGACATCGGCCACCGCGCGATCGCCGCCCGGCGCGAGGGCCGGCCATGAAGGTCGCGGTGGTGCCGGTCACGCCGTTCCAGCAGAACTGCTCGATCCTGGTGTGCGAGAAGACCGGCCGCGCCGCGGTCGTCGACCCCGGCGGCGACCTCGAATTGATCGAGGAGGCGCTCGCCGAGTCCGGCGCGACCCTCGAGAAGATCCTGCTCACGCACGGCCACCTGGACCATTGCGCGGGCACTGCGGCGCTCGCCGCGCGCCACGGCGTGCCCGTCGAGGGGCCGCACGAGGACGAGCGCTTCTGGATCGACCAGCTGGAGACCCAGGCGCGCAATTTCGGCTTCCCGCCGGCGGCCCGGTTCGAGCCCGACCGCTGGCTCGTCGACGGCGATCAGGTCACGGTCGGCGCGACGGTGCTCGAGGTGCGCCATTGCCCGGGCCACACGCCCGGCCACGTCGTGTTCTTCTCGGCGGCGGACCGCCTGGCGATCGTCGGCGACGTGCTGTTCGCCGGCTCGATCGGCCGCACCGATTTCCCGCGCGGCAACCATGCGCAGCTCATCGCCTCGATCCGCGAGCGCCTGTGGCCGCTGGGGGAGGACGTGCGCTTCATCCCGGGCCATGGCCCGATGTCGACCTTCGGGCGCGAGCGCCGCACCAATCCTTTCGTCGGCGACGACGCCTGAGCGTTCGTCGGCGACCACGCCCAAGCGTTCGGCGGCGACGACGCCCGCGCCCGGCGCGATGCCGCGGCCGGGCACGGGGGCCGGCGATCAGTCCTGGCGCAGGGCCAGGAATCCCGGGCGGGTCTGGAAGAAGTTGCGCGCGAGCTCGGTGTCGCGGCGCGCCTCGACGTGCAGCAGGCGGTCGCGCGCGCGCAGCGGCGCAGTGCGCAGGGCGCCGCGCTCGGCCTCGCTCACGGCGACGATGTCGCCGGCCTCGACTGCGTCGGCTTCGACGCGCAGGAAGACCTGGCGCGCCGGCGCGCCGCCGGCGTCGCGCAGGCGCACGCCCGCCACCAGCGGCCGGTCGTGCGTGCGCATGCCGGGCGTCATCTCGACCAGCAGGTGCTGCGACATCGCCACGTAGAGGGTCTCGACGCGGCCGAGGGCGGGCTCGGCGCAGGCGGCATGGGAGAAGACGGCGGCGAGGAGCGCGGCGGCCGCGTTGCGCAGTGGCTGGGTCATGGAACTGCCTTTCAGGTTCGGGGTTGCGTCACCTGCCCGGAAATGTCGGTTTCCGGGCGCCGACAGCTGGCTGCCATGCGCGGTTGCCCGCGCAAGGCCCTGTAGCTTTGCGCCGCCGCGTTTCCGCGGGTTTGCCGAAGCCGGGCTGCGGTCCGGCCGGGCCGGACGGGACAGGCCCGCTTGGCCTGTCTTACGGCACCCGGGCGCCGAACTTGAGGCCGGGCCGGCAGCGCGGCGGACATGACAGAATGCAGGCCTGACCGCCGCCTCCCGCCGCAGGATCCGCCGATGACGCCCGACAGCCGCGCCGTGCGCGCCTACCTCACCGACTTGCAGGAACGCATCGTCGCCGGCCTGGAGGCCGTCGACGGCAACGCGTTCGTGCGCGACGAGTGGTCGCGCCCCGCCGACGGCGCCGCGCTCGGCGGCGGCGGCATCGGCCGCATCATCGAGGAGGGGCGGGTGTTCGAGCGCGGCGGGGTGAACTTCTCGCACGTCACCGGCGCGCGGCTGCCGCCGTCGGCCACCGCGGCGCGGCCGGAACTGGCCGGCCGCGGCTTCGAGGCGATGGGCGTCTCGCTGGTGATCCATCCGCGCAATCCGTACTGCCCGACGGTGCACATGAACGTGCGCTTCCTGGTCGCGCGCCGCGCGGGCGAGGCCGACGTCTGGTGGTTCGGCGGCGGCATGGACCTGACGCCGTACTACGGCTTCGAGAAGGACGCGGCGCGCTTCCACGGGGCCTGCAAGGCGGCGCTCGACCCGTTCGGCGCGGCCTACTACCCGCGCTTCAAGAAGTGGTGCGACGAGTATTTCCACCTCAAGCACCGCGGCGAGCCGCGCGGCGTCGGCGGCGTGTTCTTCGACGATTTCAGCGAGGGCGGCTTCGCGACGAGCTTCGCGCTCACGCGCGCGGTCGGCGACGCCTTCCTGCCGGCCTACGCCGAGATCATCGAGCGGCGCCGCGACATGCCCTGGGGCGAGCGCGAGCGCGACTGGCAGTGCTACCGGCGCGGCCGCTATGTCGAGTTCAACCTCGTGCTCGACCGCGGCACCCACTTCGGCCTGCAGTCCGGCGGGCGCACCGAGTCGATCCTGATGAGCCTGCCGCCGCTGGTCAAGTGGCGCTACAACTGGCAGCCCGAGGCCGGCAGCGCCGAGGCCCGCCTGATGACCGATTTCCTGACCGCGCGCGAATGGGTCTGACGCGCGGCCGGGCGCGGGGCGCGCGCCATGCGCTGCGCGGATACCGTCCATAAGCGCCGCCGATGTGCGCGGCCGCAGGCGACTGGCTAACATGACGAGCCAAAGGGGAATGCCAATGAACAGATGCATCGCGCGCGCGGCGCAGGCGCTGCTGGTCGCGGGCCTGGCCGCCGCGCCCGGGGCGGCGCCGGCCCAGGGGACGTTTCCGTCGAAGCCGGTGCGCATCATCGTGCCGTACACCGCCGGCGGCGCGGCGGATTTCACCGCGCGCCTGATCGCCCAGCGCCTGACCGAGGCCTGGCGCGAGCAGGTCCTGGTCGAGAACCGAGGCGGCGCCGGCGGCAACCTCGGCATGGAGGCGGCGCAGAAGTCCGCGCCCGACGGCCACACGCTGGTGATGATCAACAACAGCCAGGCGATCAACGAGAGCCTGTACGCGAAGCTGCCGTTCAACCTGATGAAGGACTTCACGCCGGTGATGATGGTGGCGTCCTCGCCGATGGTGCTGGCGGTCAACCCGAAGGTCGCCGCGCACACCCTGGCGGAGTACAACGCGCTGGTCAAGGCGCAGCCCGGGCGGCTGTCCTACGGCTCGTGCGGCGTCGGCACGCCGATGCACCTGGCGGGCGAGCTGCACAAGTTCCTGACGCGGAGCTTCATCGTCCACGTGCCGTACCGCGGCTGCGCGCCGGCGACGCTCGACACCATCGGCGGGCAGCTCGACGCGGTGTTCGCGACCACCGCGACGGTCCTGCCGCACGTGCGTGCCGGCAAGCTGCGCGCGCTCGCGATCACCACCGCCAAGCGGACCCAGGCGGCGCCGGAGATCCCGACCTTCCGCGAGGCCGGCGGCCCGGCGCTCAAGGACTACGAGGTCGACAACTGGTACGGACTGATGGCGCCCGCCGGCGCGCCGCGCGAGGCGCTCGCCCGGCTCGAGGCCGAGGTGCGGCGCATCGTCGCGCTGCCCGACTCGCGCGCGCGCATGGCCGGCGTCGGCATCGACCCCTACCTCACCACCGGCGACGAGCTCATGGCGCTCCTGCGGGACGACATCGAGAAGTTCGCGCGCGTGGTCCGGTTCGCCGGCATCAAGGGCGACTGAGCGCCCGCACCGCTTCGCTCCAACCCGACAGGACGCACCGCACCCATGATCGACCGCTTGCAGATCCAGGCCTTCGTCGAGGCCGCGCTGGCCGAGGACATCGGCTTTTGCGACCTCACCACCGAACTGGTGATTCCCGCCCACGCGACCGCCGAGTTCGCGATCAACGCGCGCCACGCCATGGTGATCGCCGGCATCGACATCGCGGCGGCGGTGTTCCGCCGCTACGTGCCCGAGTGCGAGATCCGCCTGGAGGTCGCCGACGGCGCGCGCGCCGATCGCGGCCAGGTGCTCGCGCGCGTCACCGGCCCGGCGCGCGGCCTGCTGTCGGCCGAGCGCACCGCGCTCAACATCCTGCAGCACCTCTCCGGCATCGCCACCCTCACCGCGCAGTATGTCGACAAGCTCGCGGGCACGCGCGCGGTGCTGCTCGACACGCGCAAGACCACGCCGGGCCTGCGCATCCTCGAGAAGCACGCGGCGCAGGTGGGCGGCGCCAAGAACCATCGCCTCGGCCTCGCCGACGGCGTGATGATCAAGGACAACCACATCGCCGTGTGCGGCTCGATCCGCGCCGCGGTGGCGCAGGCGAAGAAGGGCATCCCGGTGCTCACCAAGGTGGAGGTCGAGGCGGACCGGCTCGACCAGGTCGCCGAGGCGCTCGAGGCGGGCGCCGACATGATCCTGCTCGACAACATGAGCCTCGACATGCTGCGCGAGGCGGTGCGCATGGCCGCGGGGCGCGTTCCCCTCGAGGCCTCCGGCGGCGTCAACCTCGACACCATCCGCGGCATCGCGGAGACCGGCGTCGACTACATCTCGGTCGGGCGCATCACCCAGTCGGCGCCCGCGGTCGACATCGGCCTCGACGAGGTGATCCGCGTGTGAGGCGGAGCGAGGGCGGGGGCAGGGGCGGGTTCTCGGCTAGAATCCCCCGCACCGCATCCGCGCCTGCGAGCCCGTCCACCGCTTGACTGCCACCTCCGAACCGCTGGGCATCCTCGGCGGCACGTTCGACCCGATTCATTTCGGCCACCTGCGGCTGGCCGAGGAATGCGCGGACTCGCTCAAGCTCAACGAAGTGCGCCTGCTGCCCGCCGGCAAGCCGTGGCAGCGCTCGGGCCTGATCGTGCCGATCCGCCACCGTGTCGAGATGGTGCGGCTGGGCGTCGAGTCGAATCCGCGCTTCGCGGTCGACGCGCGCGAGGCCGAGCGCTCGGGGCCGACCTACACCGTCGACACCCTCGCAAGCCTGCGCCAGGAGTTCGGCGACGCGCGCCCGCTGGTGATGATCGTCGGCTCGGACCAGTTCCTCAACCTGCCGACCTGGCACCGCTGGCAGAAGCTGTTCGAGTTCGCCCACGTCGCGGTCGCGCGCCGGGCCAACGAACCCTTCGATCTCGGCGAACTGCCGGCGGCGCTGGCCGCGATGGTGACCTCGCGCCTGACCAACGACAAGAGCGCGCTCGCCGAGCCCGCCGGCCGCGTGTTCTCGATCGAGATGACGCCGCTCAAGATCTCGTCGTCGCAGATCCGCACGCTGGTCAAGACGCGCGCCTCGGCGCGCTACCTGCTGCCGGCGGCGGTCTATGAATACATCCTTCAACACGGCCTGTACCAGTGAGGTGAACTTGGACATCCGCAAGCTGCAGTCGACCATCGTCGAGGCGCTCGACGACATCAAGGCGCGCGACATCATGGTGTTCGACACCACCGGCGGCTCGCAGGAGTTCGATCGCGTCATCGTCGCCACCGCCGACGTGGCGCGCCAGACCAAGGCGATGGCGATGAACGTGGTCGACAAGGTCAAGGCCGCCGGCGGCCGCATCGTCAGCGTCGAGGGCGGCGACACCGGCGAGTGGGTCCTGGTCGATTGTGTCGATGCGGTCGTGCACATCATGCAGCCGGCAGTGCGCCAGTACTACAACCTCGAGGAGCTCTGGGGCCAGAAGCGCGTCAAGGTGACCACCGCCGCCGAGCGCGCCAGGGCGAAGGCCGAGGCGGCCGCGCGGAAGGCCGCAGCGGAGGCCGCGCAACTGGTCGGGCGGGTGCGGCAGTCGGCCGCCAGCGCGCTCGGACAGGCGACGACGGCGGTGCGAGCCGCGGCCGCGGCGGCGACCGCCGCCGCAACGGGTGCGGCTGCGGAGACGCCGGCTGCGGTCGCGCGCAAGGCGCCCGCCAGGAAGGCAACGGCCAAGGCACCGGCCAAGGTACCGGTGCCGAAGAAGGCGGTCGCAAAGAAGACCGCAGCCAAGAAGACCGCGGCGAAAAAGGTGGTGGCCAGGAAGGCCGCGACCGGTAAGGCCCCGGCCAAGGCGGCGAGCGCGAAGAAGCCCGCGGCCAAGAAGCCCGCGGCCAAGACGACCGCGGCCAGGAAAACCGCGACCAAGACGTCAGCGGCCACGAAGGCCGCGACGCGACGACCGGCCGCGGCGACGCCGGCGACCAAGGCGGCGACCGCCGCCAGGGCGCCGGGCAAGGCGGCCTCTGCAAGGAAGCCTGCCGCCGCCAAGCCGGCCGCGAGGAAGGCCGCCGCGAAGAAGGCGGCGGGCGCGCCGGTGCGGCCGGCCAAGCGGGCGTAGGCGCCATCAAGCTGATCATCGCGGCCGTCGGGCAGCGGCCTCCGGCCTGGGTGGCCGAGGGCTTTGCCGAGTATGCGCGGCGCATGCCGCCGGAGGCGCGCATCGAGCTGGTCGAGATCCGTGCCGAGCCGCGCACCGGGGGGCGGCCGGCGCAGCAGCTGATGGCTGCCGAAGGCCGACGCCTGCTCGCGGCGACGCCCGCCGGCGCGACCCTGGTCGCGCTCGACGAGCGCGGCCGCGACCTCACCACGCGCGGCCTGGCACAGCAGCTCGAGCGCTGGCAGCGCGACGGCGCCGATGTGGTCTTCGCCATCGGCGGTCCGGACGGGCTGCACGACGAGGTGCGCGAGCGCGCGGCGATGAGCCTGCGCCTGTCGAGCCTGACCCTGCCGCACGCGCTGGTGCGCGTGGTGCTCGCCGAGGCGCTGTACCGCGCGGCGAGCCTGTCGCGCGGCCATCCGTACCACCGCGAATGAGCCTCGCGCTGCCGGCGATCTACCTGGCCTCGGCCAGCCCGCGACGCGCCGAGCTGCTCGCGCAGATCGGCGTGGCGTTCGAGGTGCTGCGCCTCGATGACGGCGGGATCGACGAGGCGCCGCGCGGGCGCGAGGCGCCGGCGACCTATGTCCGGCGCCTGGCGATCGAAAAGGCGCGCGCGGGGGCGGCCGCGGCGCGCGCGCGCGGCCTGCCGCCGCGGCCGGTGCTCGGCGCCGACACCACGGTGTGCCTCGGTCGCGCGATCCTCGGCAAGCCCGGCGACGCGCCCGATCCGCGGCGCGCGGCCGCGCGCATGCTGCGCCTGCTGTCCGGGCGCACGCATCGCGTGCTGACCGCGGTGGCGGTGGCGCGCGATGCGCGCGTGCAGGCGGCCGTGTCGGAGTCGCGGGTCACGTTCCGGCGCCTCACGGCCGCCGAGATCGCGGCCTATGTCGCCACCGGCGAGCCGCTCGACAAGGCGGGCGGCTACGCGATCCAGGGGCGCGCGGCGGTGTTCGCCGCCCGGCTCTCCGGCAGCTATTCCGGCGTGATGGGCCTACCGCTTTGCGAGACGGCCGCGCTGCTTGGCCGGCGCTGACGCGGGGGCGCGCGCCGCGGTGCCGGCACGCCGGCGCGGCGCGCGCGCGGTCCGCGCGTCCGCGAGGTGGCCGAGCATCGCCTCGAGGCCGAGGATGTACGAGCGCACGCCGAAGCCGGCGATGATCCCGACCGCCGCCTCGGCGAGGATCGAGCGAAAGCCGCGCTTCTCGATGTTGGTCATGTGCACTTCGATGTATGGCAGGGCCACCGCGCGCAGGCAGTCGCGCAGCGGATAGCCGGCGAACAGGAACGAGGCCGGATTCATCACCACGCCGGCGACGCCGGCATCGTTGGCCTGGTACAGGCGCTCGATCGCCGCCGCCTCGCTGTGGGTGTAGAAGATCTCGAGCGTGTAGCCGTGCGCGCGCGCATGCGCGAGGAGCAGGGCGTCGAGTTCGGCGGCGGTGGTGGTGCCGTAGATCTCGGGCTGGCGGCGCCCGAGATAGCTCATGTTCGGGCCCTGGATGAGGAGGATCGTGGTCATGGCGGCGCGGGTCCCCGTGCGTGATCAGGCGGCGATCTCGACCTCGGCCTCGACCTCGACCGGGATGTCGAACGGCAGTTCGGCCATGCCGACGGCGCTGCGCGCGTGCGCGCCGGCCTCCGCGCCCCACAGCTCGAGGATCAGGTCGGAGAAGCCGTTGATGACCGCGGGCTGGCGGTTGAAACCCGGCGCGCTGTTGACCATGCCGAACACGCGCGACCAGGCGCGCACGCGGTCGAGGTCGCCGAGCGCGCGCCTGAGGCTGCCGAGGACCGACAGCGCGGTCAGCCGGGCGGCCGCATAGCCTTCCTCGACCGACAGCTCGCGGCCGACCTTGCCGAGCGGCGCGGCGAGCGAGCCGTCGGGATTCTGCGGCCCGTGGCCCGCGACATAGGCCCGCGTGCCCTGGATGCGCACGAAGCGGAACGGCAGGACCAGGCCTGGCGGCGGGGTCACCGGCGCCGGCAGCACCAGGCCCAGGGAAGCGAGGCGGTTCTCGATCGAAGCCATGCGGGTCTCCGGCGCCTCATCCCATCCCGAGCGCCTGGCGGATCGCCGCCGCCATGGTCGCGGGCCGGTAGGGCTTGGTGATGTAGCCGTCGGCGCCGAGCAGCACCCCCTTGGCGATGTCGGCGCGGTCGGTGCGTCCGGTGACCATCACCACCCGCAGCGTCTTCAGCGTCGGGTGGGCGCGCACCTTCTCGAGGATGGCGAAGCCGTCGACGTCGGGCAGCTCGACGTCGAGCAGCAGCAGGTCGGGCGCGGGCTGGCGATTGAGCGCGGCGATCACGTCGGCACGGTTCTTCGCCACCTCCAGCACCAGGCCCTCGCGCGCGACGATGGTCGAGAGGAGCTTCGCCTGCAGCGGGTCATCCTCGACGATCAGCACGCGCCGCGGGCCGGCCGCGGGGGCGGCCTCGGCCGACGGCGGATGCATGAAGAACCCCGTGCGCTCGATGCCGCCGATCGTGGTGGTCGCCTCCAGCGTGGCCATCGAGGCGGTCTTCTGCAGGTCCTCCTCCGGCGTCCGCTCGCCGGCCTTGGCGTTCGCGCGCAGCCACTGGCTCACCTCCGCGGCGGTCTTCTTGAACTCCGGGTCGGCGGTCATCTCGACGTAGCCGTGGTAGTCGTAGGTCGCGGGGGCGGCCGCCTCGCGCGGCGGGACCGGCTCGATGAACTTGAGCTGCGCCAGTTCGCTCGCCCAGACGCGCAGGTCGCGCCCGGACAGCTGCGGGAACTGGGTCTGCAGGTCGGCCAGCGACGCCTTGCCGTCGATCGCGGTGAGGAGCCGGCGGAACGCGAACGACAGCCGCGAGCGCGGATCGAGCTGCTCGTCGATGCCGGCGCGGGTCTTGACGAAGACGGTGTCGAGTTCCATGGATGAAGGCGGGCGCGGCCCGGGAAATCATTCTAGCCCGTCGGCACGGTCCGACGGGCGCGGCGGCGCGGCGGCGCAACGGGTCGGATCGGCTACGGCGAGCCAGCCCGCGGCGACAGCGGCCGGCACGCACAGCCACCAGGCGTCGCTGCCCGTGAGATGCGCGCCGAGCGCGCCGGCGGCAGCGCCGGCGGCGATGCAGCCGGCGAAAAGACGCGTCCGCGTGCGCAGCCCGGGCGCCACGATCAGGGCCGCGGATCGATGCGCGCGAACGCCGCGCGCAGCGGCGCGACGTCTGCCGGCCGGGTGACCCGCGCCGCCTCGACGCCGTCCTTCAGGAACACCAGGGTCGGCCAGAGCTTGACGCCGAACGAGCGTCCGAGCGGCCGGCCGCGGCCGTCCTCGACCTTGATGTGGCGCACCTGCGGATGCGCGGCGAAGGCGTCGGCCACGAGCGGCAGCGCGGCGCGGCAGTGGCCGCAGGTCGGGCTGCCGAACTCGAGCACCGTGGCGCCCGGCAGGGCGTCGATGTGGGCGCGCGCCGGCTCGGCGGCGGCATAGGTCTCTTGCAGGGGCATGGTGGGGGTCCTTCGATCGCAGCGCGCATTGTGCCGCGAACGCCGCCGCCGGGGGAGCGCTCAGGCGCCGGGGCGGCTGGGACGGAAGATCGCGTAGTTGCCGTTGGCCCGGGCCACCACGACGTCGTCGACGGTCACCCGCGCCTCGAGGTTGGCCACGGTCTTGCCGCGATTGACGAGTTCGGTCGTGCACACCAGGAGCCCCGGGCGCACGGCCTTGAAGTAGTTGATCTTGATCTCGATGGTGGCGCAGAGCTCGCCCGCCGCCAGCGTCGGATAGAGCGCCACCCCCATGCCGGTGTCGGCGAGCGCATAGGCAACCGCGCCGTGCACCACGCCGTGCGGATTCAGGTGCCGCTTGCCGGCGACGAGCGTGAGGCGGCTGTAGCCGGCACGCTGCTCGTCGATGTGCAGGCCGATCAGTTCTGCGAAGGGGTGGCTCATGGCGTTTCGGTCGGTTTCGCGGCGCGCTGGGCGCCGGCACGGAGGGTGGCTTCGCTGGCGCCTTGTCCCGGACCAACTCTAGCGCAATCGGCGCCGCCGCCCCCGGCGCGCAGTCAGAGCACGAGGAGCGCCGCCGCCGTGGTCGCCAGACCGAGGCCGGCGTAGCTGCAGACGCATGCCCAGAAGGCGAACGGACGCTCGGCCCTGCGAATGAGGCTCACGCCGGTCGGCGTGCCGTGCACGATCGCACGCGGCCCCTTGAACACGCCGGTCGTTGCCGCCCGCAGCGCGGCGGCGACGAACAGCACGCCGACAAGGGCGCTTGCCGCCTTGAGGAAGAGCAGGCCGGGGCTGGATGCCATGGGACCTCCTGGAAGCGTCACGCGGGGATGGCCTGCGCCGCCATGTACAGGCCGATGCACAGGATGCCGTAGAAGAACGCCCGGCGGAAGGTCTCCTCCTGCAGGCGCCCGCGCAGGCGCCGGCCGAGGGCCATGCCCGCCAGCGCGGCGGCCAGCGCCACGGCGGCGCTGACGGTCAGCGTACTGGTGAACACGCCGCTGGCGGCAAGCCCGGTGCCCAGGGCGATCGTGGCGACGGTGAACGAAACGCCGAGCGCCTGCAGCAGTTCCTCGCGCGTCATGTCCAGGGCAGCGAGATAGGGCACCACCGGGACCACGAATACCCCGGTGGCGCCGGCGATGAGTCCGGACACCAGTCCCATCAGCGGCGACAGGATGCGCTCGCGCGACGGCCGTACCGCAAAGCGCACGTTCATGAGGTTGGCGCCGGCATACGCCGCCAGCACCGCGCCCAGGAGCGCCGTCGACAGCGCGCGCGGGGCGCCGGTGAGGAAGCTGATGCCGGCGAAGGTGCCGGCGACCACGCCCAGTTCCAGCGTCAACAGGCGCCGCAGCACCCGCCCGAGGTGCGGCCCGCCGGTGAATTGCCAGATGTTGGTGGCCAGCGCAGGCAGGACCGTGAGGGCCGCCGCCTGCGCGGGCGGCATGCCCAGGCCCAGGAGCGCCATCGCCACCGTGGGCAGTCCCATGCCCATCAAGCCCTTGATCGTCCCCGCGACCAGGAAGCCGGCAATGACGTGAACCAGAAGCTGCGCGGTGTCGGGCATCGGCGGCGTGCGACGGCCCGGCTAGCGCGCGCGCGCGGCAGGCAGGGGCGGGTGGCAGGCGGTCATGGCGAGGCCGGTGCCGGGAGCGACAGGTGCGCGGTCCACCCCGGCGCACCACCGTCGTTGCATGGTGCGAGGGCCACGACCCTGGTGCGCGCCGCCGCGTGGTCGCAGGCGCCCCATGCGCCGACGCTGCCATGGCGTGTGTGGCAGGATTCGAATCCGCCGAGCGCCGGGCGCAACGACTGCCAGCTGTCGCCGTCCTCGCAGGTGAGCGTGAAGGTCCAGCCGCTCGGCAGTGCCGCCGCGAGGCCGTCGAGCACGCCGGCCTCCTCCCCCGCCAGGAGGATGCACGGCGCGTCCAGACGGCTGCCGCCGTCGCGCCACGCGGCGATCAAGAGC
Organism: Burkholderiales bacterium; assembly: GCA_016790695.1. Lineage (GTDB taxonomy): Bacteria > Pseudomonadota > Gammaproteobacteria > Burkholderiales > JAEUOS01 > JAEUOS01. The sequence goes on along the minus strand of JAEUOS010000089.1, from coordinate 503 downwards.
CCTGGCACGCGCACCTGCAGGGGAACACGCGCGCGCAGGTCGCTTTCTTCCGGCGCAGCGGTGGCAAGCGCGAGCGCGCTCAGTGTGGCGAACCGTCGGACCACGCGCTGCTGCGAGCCTGCCCATTCGTACAGCAGGGGCGCCTCGTCCTGCCAACCGGCATAGCCGACCAGATTGCCGCTGCGGCGCCCGATCAGGATCGCCGCGGGAAACCGGTCCGCGAGCCGGGCACCGAGCGCGGTGCAGGGTTCCTGCGGGCGGTCGAACCAGTCGAAGCCATAGCGTCGGCGTGGCGGTGCGGGCGGCACCCGCGGCAGCAGCCGCAGATAATCCTGCGGCAGCCATGGGTAGGCGGCAACGACGGCTGCGATGTCCGGCGTGACCACGGCGCCGCGGTGTCCGGTACCGCGGCGCGTCAGCGCGTCACCCAGCCGCCGCACACCGGGAACACCTGGCCGACGAAGCAGCCGGCGGCGTCGCCGCACATGAAGGCGGCGAACTCG
>JAEUOS010000072.1 GCA_016790695.1 Burkholderiales bacterium | reverse complement strand
GACGCCGTGGCGGGTCAGGTGTTCCATCATGTCGGACAGGCCCGTGCAGTGGAAGGCGACATGGTCGACCACGCCGCTGCCGTGCACGGCGTCGGACTGCTGGCCCAGGTAGGCGAGGCGGTTCGCGCTGACGTTGGCGCCGCCCTCGGCGATGTGCAGGACGTCCTTGTCGCCGATGTAGAGCCAGATCACCGGGAACTTGAAGTCCGGCGAAGGCCCGACGCGCATGCCGAGCACGCGGGTGTAGAAGTCGCGCGTGGCCTCCATGTCGGCGGTCTGGATCAGGAAATGCTGCAGGTGATCGAGCGGCATGGGGTTCTCCTTGGTGGCGGGCAAGTCAGACCGGGGTGGCCTCGCCGCCCTCGACGATCACGTTCTCGACCACGCCGGCGCCGTTGCGGCGGAACGCCGCGGCATCGCGGTACTCCTGGGATTCGAAGCAGGCGATCGCCGCTTCCATGGTCGGGAACTCGATGACGATGAAGCGGTGGAAATTCTCCGGGCCTTCCATGATGCGGTACTTGCCGCCGCGCGCCAGCACCTTGGCGCCGTAGGGGGCGATGATGCGCGGCACCTGGTCGGTGTACTTCTTGTACTCGACGGGGTCGTCGATGCGGGCGCGGGCGATCCAGTAGGCGGGCATGGTCTGGTTCCTTGCGGGGTTACTTGGCAGAGAATGCGAGGGTCGGCAGCCAGGTGGCGATCTGCGGGAACACCGCGATGGTGAGGATCACCGCGAGCAGCGCGATCCAGTAGGGTACCGAACCGCGGAAGATCTCGCCGACCGCGCCCTTCTCCTCCGGCAGCGCGGCCTGCACGGTGAACACCAGGATGCCGAACGGCGGCGTCAGGAGTCCGGTCTCGATCGCCAGGATGCCGAGGATGGCGAAGGCGAGCGGGTCGAAGCCGGCGGCGGCGGCCACCGGCGCGAACACCGGCACGGTGAGCAGGATGATCGAGATCGAGTCGATGATGCAGCCGAGGATGAACCACACGCCCACCATCAGCGCGAGGATGGCCCAGGGCGACAGGCCGGAGCCGATGATCAGGTCCTGCACCGCCTTGGTCACGCCGGTCATCGCCAGCACGCGCGAGTAGAGCTGCGCGGTGAAGAGCAGCAGCAGCAGCGGCCCGGAGGTGCGGCCGACGGAGATCACGACGTCGACGATCTCCTTCCAGCGCAGCCCCTTGAAGATCGCGAGCAGCAGCGCTGCCGCCGCGCCGACGCCGGCGCCTTCGGTCGGCGTGAACGCCCCGAGCCAGATGCCGCACAGCACGCCGATCACCAGGCCGATCACGAGGAGCGTCGAGAAGAGCGCGCCGTCGACCTCGGCGGCCGGCGCGGCGCTCGCGGGCGGCGCGCCGCGGCGCGCCTCGCCGACCGCTTCGGGCCGTGTCAAGGCGACGAACTGGATGTAGACGATGTAGTAGGCGACCAGCAGGAAGCCGGGCAAAACGCCGGCCAGGAACAGCTTGCCGATCGACTGCTCGGTGAGCACGCCCCAGACGATCATCAGCACCGAGGGCGGGATCAGCATGCCCAGGCAGGCGCTGCCGGCGATGCACCCGAGCGAGAATTCGCGGCTGTAGCCGGCGCGCTTCATCTCCGGGTAGGCGATGCGGGAGAACGCGGCGGCGGCGGCGATCGACACGCCGGTCACGAAGGCGAAGATCGCGTTCGCAAGCACCGTGGCCACGCCGAGGCGCGCCGGGATCATCTTCGTCACCCTGGTCACGAGCGCGAACATGTCGCGCGCCGCCCCGCACTTGGCGAGGAACTCGCCCATCAGCATGAACAGCGGGATCACCGCGAACACGTAGTCGCGCAGCGCTTCGTAGGCGGTGTTGCCGACGAACTGCTGGGCGACGCCGATGTCGTCGGTCATCAGGGTGATGCCGAGGATCGCGGTGGCGCCGAGCGCCACCGCGATGTGGACGCCGGCGAAGACGACGACGAGCAGCGAGACGACGAGGATGGTCAGGTCGAGGGCGTCGAACATGGGAGGCGCGGGAAGCGGTGGCCGGTCAGTGCGCGCTGCCGGTGCCCATGGGCGGGCGCTCGCCGGCGCGCGCGCTGCGCAGGCAGGCGATCGCGACCAGCAGGTAGTTGAGCGCGGCGAGCGCCGCGCCGAGGGCGACGGTGAACCGTGCGGGCCAGGCCGGCACGCGCAGCGCCCCCTCGCCCTCGAACTCACCCTCGGTCCATGCGTTGAGCGCGGGCTCCCAGGTGCCCCAGACGATGAAGGCGAACAGCGCCGCGCCGAGCACGGCGCCGGCGCACGCGAGGATCGACTGCCAGCGCCCGGACAGATGCTGGGTGATGAAGTCGACGTTGATCATGCCGCCGGAGCGGATCGCGTAGGGTGCCTGCATGAAGCAGATGATCACGATCGCCGAGGACACCATCTCCGGCGTGCCGCGCAGCGGGCTGTTGAACACCGCGCGGCCGATCACGTCGGCGCAGACGATGAAGGAGAGCACCAGGCCCAGCACCGCGGCGAACACCAGCATGGCGCGCGCGGTCCAGTCGGTCAGGCGGTCGAGCACGGGTCGGCTCCGTCGCGCCCCGCGGCAACGCGGGACGGCAGGGGGTGGGCAGGAAGGGCCGGGGCGCGGCCGGACGGCGCCCCGGCGGTTCGTCGCGGTCGGTCGGCTACTTGATCGCGTAGCGCACCGGCCACTTGTGGCCGAGCTTCTCGGCCTCCTGCAGCGCGGCCTTGAGCACGGTGCTCCCCGGCAGGCCCGCCTTGTCGAGCTCGGCGGCCTTCTCCTGCGGCCACTTCTCGAGCGACTTCGCCCATTCCAGGCGCACCGAATCGGGCACCGACTTGACGTTGACGCCGAGGGTCTTCAGCTGCTCGAGCTGCTTCGGGTAGTTCTCCTCGTTGACCGTGCCGGTCTTCGCCTCGTATTCGCGCGCGACCTCGGTGATGATCGCCTGCACGTCCTTGGGCAGCTTGGCGAAGCGCGCCTTGTTGATGGTGAGCCCGTGCCAGGTGATCGCGCCGAAGCCGACCTCGGTGTAGAACTTGCCGACCTCGTTGAGCTTGAAGTTGACCCAGCCCGACGGGAACATGATCCAGCCGTTGTAGACGCCGGTCTGCATCGCGGTGTAGGCCTCGGGCAGGGACGACTGCACCGGCGTGGCGCCGGCGTACTCGAGCCACTTGAGGTTCAGGCCGGCGCCGGCCAGCTTCTGGCCCTTGAGGTCGGCGACGGTCTTCCAGTCGAAGTTGGTGCCGAGGTTGTAGCCGTTGTCGGCGATCAGCGCGAGCAGCCGCTGGTTGAACTTGTCCTCGAACACCTTGGACAGGTACGGGACCTTGTTGTAGACCGCGCGCGCCATCTTCACGCTGTTGTTCGGGCTCATGGTGCCGAACGGCAGCATCACCTGGAACGCGTGCAGCGGCAGGTTCGACGGCTCGAAGCAGAAGCAGTAGCCGCCGATGTCGATGATCCCCGACTGCACGCCCTCGAGGGTGTCGGCGACCTTGACCATCGAGCCGCCGTAGCCCTCGACGAACTCGACCTTGTGCTTGGTGCGCGCGGCGACGCGCTTGGTCACCTCGGGCACGAAGAAGGTCTGCATCAGGTTGACGTAGGTGTTGACCGCGGGGTGACCGGAGGCGATGCGCAGCTTGATGTCGTCGGCGTGGGCGGTGGCGCCGGCCAGAGCGAGGGCGGCGGCCGCGAGCGGGGCGGCGAGGCGTGGGGTCATGGGCGTCTCCTTGGTTCTCGGGTGGGCGGCCGGTCGGCCTGTTGTGATATTTCAGCAGCATGGAGTTTAGAGACGCCGGCGCGCGCGCCGGCTGGACAATCTTGACATTTGGCAGGAGTTTCCGGTGAAGGTGTCGCGGCGCCGGCGGGCCTGATCTACCATCGCGACCGCCGCCCGCGTCGATGGTGCGGGCGGCATGTGATATTTCACGAAGCCAGGCAAGGAGACGACATGGCAGGCGGGCGCAGGTCGCCGTCCGGCGCGGCCGGCGGCGGCACCCTGATCCGCGAGGTGGTGCACGACGGCCTGCGCGCGGACATCCTGTCGTGCGCGCTGATGCCGGGATCGCTGCTGCAGGAGAACGACCTGGCGCTGCGCTACGGCGTTTCCAAGTCGCCGGTGCGCGACGCGCTGCTGCGCCTGGAGCAGCAGGGGCTGATCGAGGTGCTGCCGCGCAAGGGCTACCGGGTGCGGCCGGTGTCGGTCGCCGACGCCGCCGAGATGTACGAGATGCGGCTGCTGCTCGAGCGCGCCTGCGTGGCGCGCGCCATCGACCATGCCGACCCCGCCACCCTGGCGGCGCTCGACAGCTATCGCGACAGCGGCCGGACCACCGACCTGCCGTCGTGGATCGCCTACAACCGCGCGTTCCACCTCGCGGTCGCGCGCGCCGCCGGCAGCGCGCGCCTGGCACGCGCCGCCGGCCAGATCATCGAGGAATTCGACCGCCTCACCTACATGAGCATCGTGCGCTTCTCCACCGACGGCCTGGCGGCGCTGGTGGCCGAGCATGGCGCGCTCATCGACGCGCTGCAGGCGCGCGACCGCCGCCGCGCGCAGGTGCTGGCGCGCACCCATGTCGAGGAGGCGCGCGACCGCCTGCTCGACGCGATCTCGCGGCTCGCGGTCGTGCCGTAGGGCGCCGGCCGCGGCCCCGGATTTCCATTCCCGCCAATCCCACCCGAACGAGGACCACCCAGATGAAGACCACCGTCGCCCGCATCCATGCCCATGGCGGCCCCGAGCAGCTGCGTCTCGAGACCGCGGACCTGGCCGAACCCGGACCCGGCGAGGCGCGCGTGCGCCACACCGCGATCGGCCTCAATTTCCAGGACGTGTACCACCGCTCCGGGGCCTACCCGCTGGCCATGCCGTCGGGCATCGGCACCGAGGCGGCCGGCGTCGTCGAGGCCCTCGGTCCCGGCGCCGCCGGGCCCGCGGTCGGCACGCGGGTCTGCTATGCCGGTGGCGCGCCCGGCGCGTACGCGACCCACCGCAACGTGCCCGCGGAGCGCCTGCTCGCGATTCCGGCCGGCATCTCCGACGAGGTGGCCGCGGCGGTGCTGCTCAAGGGCATGACGGTGGAGTACCTGCTCAACCGCTGCGTCCCGATCCGGGCCGGGCAGGACGTGCTGTTCTATGCGGCCTCCGGCGGCGTCGGGCTGCTGGCCGGCCAGTGGGGCCGCCATCTCGGCGCGCGCATGATCGGCGTGGCCGGCGGTGCCGCCAAGTGCGAGCTGGCGCGCGCGAACGGCTATGCCGAGGTGATCGACCGCGCGCGCGAGGACATCGCCGCGCGCGTGCGCGAACTCACCGGCGGCGCCGGCGTGCCGGTGGCCTACGATTCGGTCGGCAAGGCGACCTTCGAGGCGACCCTGAAGTGCCTGGCGCCGCGCGGGTTCTTCGTCTCGTTCGGCACCACCACCGGCGCACCGCCGCCGGTCGAGGCGGCGACGCTGCAGAAGCTCGGCTCGCTGTACTTCACCCGCCCGACCCTCGTGACCTACACCGCGAGCCGCGCCGACCTCGAGGCGTCGGCGGCGGCGGTGTTCGCGCTCGTCGCCCAGGGCGTGCTGCGGGTGTCGATCGGCGCGCGCTACGCGCTCGCCGATGTCGCCCGCGCGCATGCCGACCTCGAGGCCGCGCGCACCCAGGGCTCCTCGGTGATCCTGCCGTAGACTGCCGGCTCGGCACCGGGAGGCACCCCCATGGGCAACGTGGTCGGCATCGAGCGCGCGCGCCGCGCGATCCGCACCTATTCGATGCTGGAGCGCGCGGCCAATCTCGATTTCGAGATCCGCCGCGAGGGCGCGCGCGAGGCGCTCGACCTGCCGCACCGCCACGAGTATTTCCAGATCCAGGTCAACCTCGCGGGCGACACCACCCAGCACATCGGCGCGACCGTGCGCCCGTTCAACGAGGGCATGGTCTCGTTCGTGCTGCCCTACCGCATCCACTGGGTGCCGCACCCGCCGGGGTCGCGCTACTACATCATCTCCTTCGGCCAGCGCTTCCTGCGCCCCGACCTCGACACCGACCCCCTCGACCTCGAGGACGTGCCGCTGGAGCGCGCGCCCGAGCTCGCGCCGTTCATCCTCCAGGACGTGCTCGATTTCCCGCTCGACGGCGCCGAGCGCGCGCGCGCGCTCGCGCTGTGCGAGGCGATGCAGGAGGAGAACCGGCGCCGCGGCTTCTACTCGATGGAGCTGATCCGCGCCAACCTGCTGCTGCTGATCGGCCTGGTGTGCCGGCGCCACCAGGACGCCATCGCGGGCAAGGCCGTCGAGCAGACCGCGCGGCGCGGCCGGCGCGACGCGATGGCGCGCGTGATGCGCCACGTGCGCGAGCACCTGGCGGAGCGCCTGTCGCTGGAGGACGCGGCGGCGGCGGCCTTCCTGTCGCCCAACTACCTCGCGCACCTGATCAAGAAGGAGACCGGCCGCACCTTCGTCGAGCTCGTCACCGAGCGGCGCATGGAGCGCGCGCAGGAACTGCTGGTCAACACCGAGTCGCGCGTCTCGGAGATCGCCCACGCCTCCGGCTTTGCCGACGAGGCGTACTTCTCGCGGCGCTTTCGCCAGCTGGTCGGGCAGAGCCCGCTCGCCTTCCGCGCCGCGGCGCGCCGGCAGGGCGCGCTGGGACACGATAATCCAAGGCAATAGCAATCGCGTCCCTGCCGGCGGCACGCGCGTTCGCGTACGCTGCGGGCGAGCCGGCGCGGTGCGGAGCCGGTGCGGTGCGGTCGTCGCGGTCGCGGTGCGTGCCGCCGGCGCTCATTCATCGAAGGACGGATCGAAGGACGGCAGGGACATGGACATTCCGCGACTTCTCCTGGCGCTCGGCGCCCTCCTGACCGGCGCCGGCGCTGCCGCCCAGGGCAGCTATCCGGACAAGCCGGTGCAGGTAGTGCTCCCGCTGCAGGCGGGCTCGGCGTCGGACGTCGCGATCCGCGTGGTCGCCGAGCGCCTCGCCGAGAGCCTGAAGCAGTCGGTGACGGTGGAGAACGTCACCGGCGCTGCCGGGCTGATCGGCACCGACCGGCTGCTGAAGTCGCGTCCGGACGGCTACACCCTCGCGGCGCTCAACAACAGCATCCTGACCATCCTGCCCAACATCCAGAAGGACAAGGTCAGGTTCGATCCGTTCAGCGATTTCGTTCCCATCGGCGGCATCGCCAGCATTCCCACGCTCCTGGGCGTGCACCGGGACCTGCCGGTGAAGAACGTGCAGGAACTCGTCGCGCTGGCCAAGGCACAGCCCGGGCGGCTCAACTATTCCTCGGGCGGCGCCGGCAGCCCGCAGCACCTGGCGACCGAGATGTTCATGGCGATGGCCGGCGTCAGGCTCACCCACGTGCCCTACAAGGGCGCGCAGCAGGCCGCCACCGATCTCGCGGCCGGCCAGGTGCAGGTGATGTTCATCGCGCATTCGCTGGCGCTGCCGCACCTGCCCTCGGGCCGGGTGCGGCCGATCGCCTTCGCCGGCGGCACCCGCTCGCCGGCGTTCCCTGAACTGCCGACGGTCGCCGAGGCGGGCGTTCCAGGGTACGACTACGCATCCTGGATCGCGCTGTTCGCCCCCAAGGGCACGCCGGAGGACATCGTCGCGCGCCTGCGCGCCGAGCTACAGCGGGTGATGACGCGCCCGGAAGTGCTGCAGAAGCTCGCCGGCGGCGGCCTCGAGTCCTGGGCCGTCCCGCACGACAGGCTGTCGGCGGCGATCCGCGAGGACTTCGCGCGCTGGCAGCAGGTGGTCAGGACGGCCAACATCAGCGCCAACTGAGCGCCGGCGCGACGACCGGAGAGAGCGATGGCGACCATCCGCGCGCGGCAGTTCCACAACCAGCCCGCGGCCAGCCACATCCATCCCTACCTGGTCGCGCTGTGGGACCAGGTGCGCAGGGACACCGGCGGCGCGCTCGACGTCGAGGTGTTCCCGCAGAATGCCGGCATCCCCGGCTCGGACCCGCAGGCGCTCGCCATGCTCGCCTCGGGCGAGCTGGAGTTCTTCACCCTGATGGGCGGCATCCTCGGCCAGGTCGCGCCGGAAGCGGAGCTGCAGGGGGTGGCGTTTGCGTTCGACACGCCGGCACAGGTGTTCGCGGCGATGGACGGCGAACTCGGCGCGTTCCTCGACGCCTGCACCCGGCCGCACGGCATCCACATGCTGCCGGGCGGGTGCTTCGAGAACGGCTTTCGCTGGATGTTCGGCATCGACCGGCCGATCCTCGCGCCGTCGGACCTGCACGGCCTGCGCATGCGCATCCCGTCGGGCCAGACCTTCGAGGACCTGTTCCGCGCGCTCGGCGCGACCCCGGTGGTGGTCCACATCAGGGGCCTGCACGAGGCGCTCGCCAGCCGCGCGGTCGACGCGCACGAGAACGCGCCGGTGGTGACCGAGGTCAACCGCCTGCACGAAGTCTCGTTCCACGCCTCGCTCACCGACCACCAGTGGTCCGGATTCAACCTGCTGGTCAACCTGGCGTTCTGGAACCGGCTCTCCGACGCCATGCGCGACGCGGTGCGGCGCGCGGTGGCGACGCAGGCCGTCGCGCAGCGCGCCTACGCCGATGCCTGCAACCGTGACCTGGCGGCGCGCTTTCCCGCGCTCGGCATGGCGGTGCACCGCGTCGATCGCGAGCCCTTCCGCGCCGCCCTGGCCGACGCGGGGTTCTTCCGCGACTGGAAGGCGCGCCTGGGGCCGCCGGCCTGGACCAGGCTCGTCGCCGCGGCCGGCGGCCTTGCGCGCTACTAGGCCGCTTGGCTGCGGCAACCGCCGGGTCGATCGCCGCGCCGATTGCGCAGGATCGTCCAAGACATGCGCAAGCGTGTCCCTGTCGCGGCGCCGCGCGAGCGGCTAGACTGCGATGCGTCGACCGTCCGGCCGCCGTCCGCCCGATGGCCGGCCGACGCGCCGGCCGGCCCCCGTTTTCCTCCAGGAACCTCATGAAATCGATCCAGGCATGGCTACTGGCCGGCGCGGCCGTCCTCGCGACGGCGCCCTGTCTCGCGCAGAGCGACTATCCGGCGAAGCCCCTGCGCCTGATCGTGCCGTTTCCGGCCGGCGGATCGACCGACATCGTCGGCCGCGTCGTCGCGCAGCGGCTCGCCGAGCGGCTGGGCCGGCAGGTGGTGGTCGACAACCGCGGCGGCGCCGGCGGCACCATCGGCACCGATGCCGCCGCCAAGGCGCCCGCCGACGGCTACACCATCGTCATCGGCACCACCAGCACCCATGCGGTGGCGCCGGCGGCCTACAGCAAGCTCGGCTATCACCCGGTGCGCGATTTCGCCGCCGTCGCGATGGTGGCGGTGACCCCCTACCTGCTGGTGGTCAACCCGCAGGTCGGGCCGCGTTCGCTGAAGGACCTGATTGCCCTCGCGAAGGCGAGTCCCGGCCGGCTCAACTACGGGTCGGCCGGCAACGGCTCGACCACCCACCTGGCGATGGAGATGCTCAAGGACGCGGCCCAGGTGAACCTGGTCCACGTGCCGTACAAGGGCAATGCGCAGACCGACCTGGCCGTGCTCGGCAACGAGGTGCAGGCGGTGTTCGGCTCGATGCCGGCGCTGCTCCAGCACGTCAAGGCCGGCAAGCTGGTCCCGCTGGCGGTGGGCACCGCGGCGCGCTCGCCCGCGCTGCCCGACGTCGCGACCGTCGCCGAGCAGGGCTACGCGGGATTCGAGGCCTCGCTGTGGCTCGGCGTGTTCGCGCCGGCCGGCACGCCGCGGCCGATCGTCGATCGCCTCGCGCGCGACCTGGCCGCGATCGCCGCCACCGCCGAGTTCAAGGACGCGATGGACAAGAACGGCGCCCAGGCGCAATCGAATTCCCCCGAGCAGTTCGCGCGCATGGTGGCCGAGGAGGCCGCGCGCTACGCGAAGGTGGTGGGGGCGCTGGGCATCAAGCTCGACTGATTTCCAACCTTGGCGGGCGCGTGCCCGCCGCATCGACCTGAAAGGACCCCCTGTGAAAGACGACCTGCGCAACGCCAAATACGTGATCGACCTCGGGCCGCAGCCCTCGCTGCCCATCGTCGGCAGCGAGCTGCGCTTCCCCGTCGGGCGCATCTACTGCGTCGGGCGCAACTATGCCGACCATGCGCGCGAGATGGGGCACGACCCGGACCGCGAGCCGCCGTTCTTCTTCATGAAGCCGGCCAACGCGGTGGTGCAGAACGGCGCGACGATCGCCTACCCGGTCGGCACGGCCGACTGCCATCACGAGATCGAACTGGTGGTCGCCATCGGCAAGGGCGGCCGGAACATCCCGGTGGACAAGGCGCTCGAGCATGTCTGGGGCTACGGCGTCGGTCTCGACATGACGCGCCGCGACCTGCAGGGCGAGGCCAAGAAGATGGGCCGGCCGTGGGAGATGGGCAAGAGCTTCGACGAGTCCGCGCCGATGACGGCGCTGAAGGCGGCGGCCGAGATCGGCCATCCCGCCAAGGGCGCGATCTGGCTCAGGATCAACGGCGAGGTGCGCCAGTCGGGCGACCTGGCGATGCAGATCTGGAACGTGCAGGAACAGATCGCCTACCTGTCCAACCTCGTCACCCTGTGCCCGGGCGACCTGATCATGACCGGCACCCCGGCCGGCGTCGGCCCGGTGAAGAAGGGCGATCGCCTCGAAGGCCACGTCGACGGCGTCGGCGACCTGTCGATCACCTACGCCGCCTGACGGCGGCGGCGCGGCCGGCCCCGCCGGGGCGCGGCCGCTCGCGGGATGCCGCGGGCGCGCCCCCGGCACGGTCCGCGCGACGCGGCGGCCGCGGTTCAGGGTCGCCGCCCGTACCGCCCGCGGCCCGTACGCTCCGCTTTCCCCTCGCGACGCTTCCCTTCCCTACGCCGCCGCCTTGTCGAGCAGGGCGTTCAGGGTCGGGCTCGGCCGCATCACCGCTTCGGCCTTGGCGACATCCGGCATGTAGTAGCCGCCGATGTCGACGGGCTTGCCCTGCACCGCGTTGAGCTCGGCGACGATCTTCTGCTCGTTCTCGGCGAGCGCCCTGGCCAGCGGCGCGAAGCGCTCCTTGAGCGCCGCGTCCTCGGTCTGCGCCGCCAGCGCCTGCGCCCAGTACATCGCCAGATAGAAGTGGCTGCCGCGGTTGTCGAGCTGCCCGGCCTTGGGCGTCGGCCCCTTGTTGTTGTCGAGCAGCTTGCCGGTGGCCTCGTCCAGGGTCTTGGCCAGGATCATCGCCTTCTTGTTGCCGGTCTTGAACGCCAGGTCCTCGAGCGAGGAGGCGATCGCGAGGAACTCGCCGAGCGAATCCCAGCGCAGGTGGTTCTCCTCGACCAGCTGCTGCACGTGCTTGGGAGCCGAGCCGCCCGCGCCGGTCTCGAACATCGCGCCGCCGGCCATCAGCGGCACGATCGACAGCATCTTCGCGCTGGTGCCGAGTTCCATGATCGGGAACAGGTCGGTGAGGTAGTCGCGCAGGATGTTGCCGGTCACCGAGATGGTGTCCTTGCCGCGGATCACCCGTTCGAGGGTGAAGCGCATCGAGCGCACCTGGGACATGATCTGGATGTCCAGGCCGGTGGTGTCGTGGTCCTTGAGGTAGCGGCGCACCTTCTTGATGAGCTCGTTCTCGTGCGGGCGGTACTCGTCGAGCCAGAACACCGCCGGGGTGTTCGACTGGCGCGCGCGCGTGACCGCGAGCTTGACCCAGTCGCGCACGGCGGCATCCTTGGTCTGGCACATGCGCCAGATGTCGCCGGCCTCGACGTTCTGCTCCATGAGCACGTGGCCGTCGTGGTTGTCGACGATGCGCGCGACGCCGTCCTCGGGGATCTCGAAGGTCTTGTCGTGCGACCCGTACTCCTCGGCCTGCTGCGCCATCAGGCCGACGTTGGGCACCGTGCCCATGGTCCGCGGGTCGAAGGCGCCGTTGGTCTTGCAGAAGTTGATCACCTCCTGGTAGATGCGCGCGAAGGTCGACTCCGGGATCACCGCCTTGGTCTCGTACATCTTGCCGTCCGGGCCCCACATCATGCCGCCGGCGCGGATCATCGCCGGCATCGACGCGTCGACGATCACGTCGTTGGGGTTGAACAGGTTGGAGATGCCCTTGGCCGAGTCGACCATCGCCAGGCGCGGCCGCGCCGCCTCGCAGGCCTTGATGTCGGCCTCGATCTCGGCGCGCTTGGCCTCCGGCAGGCTCTTGATCTTGTCGAGCACGTTGGCGAAGCCGTTGTTGACGTTCACGCCGAGCTCGTCGAAGAGCTTGCCGTGCTTGGCGAACAGGTCCTTGTAGAAGACCCGGACGGCGTGCCCGAAGACGATCGGGTGCGACACCTTCATCATGGTCGCCTTGACGTGCAGCGAGAACAGCAGGTCGTTCTTCCTGCAGTGCTCGATCTCCTTCTCGAAGAACGCGCACAGCGCCTTCTTGCTCATGTACATGCTGTCGATGACCTCGCCCTCGAGCAGCGGCACCGAGGGCCGCAGCACGACGGTCTTGCCGCTCTTGGTCACCAGGTCCATGCGCACGTCGCAGGCGTGCGACACGGTCATCGACTTCTCGCCGTGGTAGAAGTCGCCGCCGTGCATGTGCGAGACATGGGTGCGCGAGGCGGGATTCCACTCGGCCATCGAATGCGGATTCTTCTGGGCGTAGCGCTTGACCGAGGGCGGCGCGCGACGGTCGGAGTTGCCCTCGCGCAGCACCGGGTTGACCGCGCTGCCGAGGATCTTCGAGTAGCGCTGGCGGATCTTCTTCTCGTCCTCGGTCTTGGGGTTCTCCGGGTAGTCCGGCACCGCATAGCCCTTGGCCTGCAGTTCCTTGATGGCGGCGGTGAGCTGGCCCACCGGCGCGCTGATGTTGGGCAGCTTGATGATGTTGGCCTCGGGCTTCAGCGTCAGCCTGCCCAGGTCGGCGAGGTTGTCGGGAATGCGCTGGTCGGGCTTGAGGTAGTCGCCGAACTCGCCGAGGATGCGGCCGGCGACCGAAATGTCGCTCTCGGCGATCTCGACGCCCGCGGGGGCGGTGAAGGTGCGGATCACCGGAAGCAGCGAGAACGTGGCGAGTCGGGGCGCCTCGTCGGTGAGCGTGTAGACGATTCGTGGCTTGGATGCGGTCATGGCGTGGGCTTCCTGCTGCGGAGGGTTGACGTTGCGGTGTCGGACGGGCGCGGCGCGCGGCACGCCTGGGCGCCGGCCGCTCGATGCCGCCGTTGCGCGCGCCTGAAGCCCGGCATTTTCGCACATCGACCGCCGGCGCCGCGGGCGCCGGCGCTCAGGCCACTGCCGCGACCGATCCGTCGTCCCCCGGCGTGAGCACGATGCGGCGGTCGTGGAATCGTGCGATCTCCGTGTCGTGGGCGATGCTGACCAGCGCGGTATCGGGCAGCCGCTCGCGCACCAGCGCGTACAGCGCCTGCGCGGTCGGCGCGTCGAGCGCGGCCGTCGACTCGTCCATGAACAGCCACCGCGGCCGGTTGATCAGCACGCGCGCGAAGCCGACGCGCTGCTGCTCGCCCGGCGACAGGCGCTTGTCCCACGCGCCCTCCTCGTGCAGGCGGTCGACCAGATGCGGCAGCCGGCAGTCGGCGAGCGCCGCCCGGACCGCGTCGTCGTCGACCGCGTCCGCGGGGGCCGGGTAGCTGACCGCGGCCTTGAGCGTGCCCAGCGGCAGATACGGGCGCTGCGGCAGGAACAGCACGCCCTCGCGCGGCGCGGCGATGCGGCCGCGGCCGAACGGCCAGATGCCCGCCAGCGCGCGGAACAGCGTGCTCTTGCCGCTGCCCGACGGGCCGCTCACCAGCCAGCGCTCGCCCGCGCCGATGGCGAGGGTGGCGCCGGCGACGATCGGCACGCCCTGCGGCGTGACCAGGTCGACGCCGGCGAGCGCGGGCGCGTCGGCCGCCTCCACGGTGAGCGCGCCGGCGCGCTCGGCCTCGGCGAGGGCGTCGTCGAAGGTGAGCAGGCGGTCGACGCTCGCCTTCCACGCCGCCAGGCTCGCGTAGGCGTCGATGAACCACGACAGGGCGCCCTGGACCTGGCCGAACGCGGAGGCGATCTGCATGAGTTCGCCGAGCTTGATGCTGCCCGCGAAATAGCGCGGCGCGGCGACCAGGATCGGGAAGACGATCGCGATCTGCGCGTAGAACACGCGCGCGGTGAGCACGGTCTTCTGCCGCCGGATCAGCTCCAGCGTGGTGTCGAGCACGGCGCCGAAGCGCGTGCGCAGGACCGCGCGCTCGCCGGGCTCGCCGCCGTACAGGGCGATGCTCTCGGCGTTCTCGCGCACGCGCACCAGGCCGTAGCGAAAGTCGGCCTCGACCTTCTGCGCGCGGTTGTTGATGTCGATCAGCGGCCGGCCGATCCAGTGGATCAGGAGCGATCCGGCCAGGGCGTAGAGGATCGCCACCCACACCATGTAGCCGGGGATGCTGACCGCGGCGCCGCCGACGCTGAAGGCGAGCGGCCCCGAGACCGCCCAGAGGATCGACAGGAACGCCGCCAGCGTCACGACCGAATTGAGCAGGCCCATCGAGAGCTCGACGGTCTTCTCGGTGACCGCGCGCACGTCCTCGGCGATGCGCTGGTCGGGATTGTCGGTGCCGCGGTGGAACAGCTCGACCTTGTAGTAGGCGCGGTGCGCGAGCCAGCGGTCGATGTAGCGGCGCGTGAGCCACTCGCGCCAGCGCAGTTCGAACAGCTGGGTGAGGTAGAACTTGTAGACGGCGACGACGATGAAGAAGAAGGCGAGGTAGCAGAAGCGCAGCAGCTGCGCCTGGAAGGCCGCGAAGTCCTTCTGCTCGAGGGCGTTGTAGAAGTCCCGGTTGAACTCGTTGAGCAGCACGTCGACGTAGACCGCGACGAGGTTGAGCGCGACCACCGTGGCCAGGAAGCCGAGCGCGCGCAGGCGCGCTTCGCTGGCGAAGTACGGCCTGACCAGGCGCCAGAGCCGGCGCGGGAAGGACGGGGCGGGGGACGTCATGGCGGTCGATCCGATCCGGGGCCGGGCGGCGGCTAGCGCCAGGCGCTGGCGCGGTCGAGCCGGGCGATGTCCTCCGCGTCGAGGCGCAGGCGGGTCGCCTCGACGAGGTCGTGCAGCTGGTCGAGACTGGTGGCGCTGGCGATCGGCGCGGTGACGCCGGGACGCGCGATCAGCCAGGCGAGCGCCACCCGCGCCGGGTTGGCGCGATGCCGGGCCGCCACCGCGTCGAGCGCGGCGAGGATGCCCAGGCCGCGCTCGTTGAGATAGGCGGCCATGCGCGCGCCGCGCGCGCCCTTGGCGCTGTCCGCCGCCGCGCGGTACTTGCCGGTCAGGAAGCCGCTGGCCAGCGCGTAGTAGCCGATCACGCCGATGTTCCAGTCGCGGCACAGCGGTTCGAGCTCGCGCTCGTAGCCCTCGCGCCGGTACAGGTTGTATTCGGGCTGCAGGCTCACGTAGGCCGGCAGGCCGTGCGCCCGGCTCGCGGCGAGCGCCTCGCGCAGGCGCGCGGCGCTGAAGTTCGAGGCGCCGATGTAGCGCACCTTGCCCTGCGCGATCAGGGCGCCGTAGGCGGACAGGGTCTCCTCCATCGGCGTGTCCGGGTCGTCGGCGTGCGACTGGTAGAGGTCGATGTAGTCGGTGCGCAGGCGTCTGAGCGAATCCTCGACGGCGCGGCGGATGCGCGCCGCCGACAGCCCCTTCCTGCCGGCACCCATGTCCATGCCCACCTTGGTGGCGATGATCAGCCGGTCGCGTCCGCGGGTGCGGGCGTTGCGCCGGAGCCAGCGGCCGATGATGGTCTCGGATTCGCCGCCCTGGTTGCCCGGGGCCCAGCGCGAATAGACGTCGGCGGTGTCGATGAAGTTGCCGCCGGCCTCGGCGAACGCGTCGAGCAGCTTGAACGACTGGGCGAGGTCGGCGGTCCAGCCGAACACGTTGCCGCCGAAGCAGAGGGGGGATACCGCGAGTCCGGAATTGCCGAGTCGGCGCGTTTGCATGTCGGGTGCCTGTGGGCGGGGAGTTGGGGAAAGGCCGGAAGCTTACCGCGCGGCGCAGGCGCGCGCGCCGGCCGCCGCGGCGCGCCCCGGGGGCCCGGCTGTAGGAAAGAGGGGAAATCCGCGTAGGAAGCCGCGGCTGCCGGTGTAGGAAGGCCCCCTAGGCGCCTGTAGGGGCGCATCGCCCCGGCTGCCGGCGCCGCGCCGGCAGCCGGGCGCCGGCGCGTCGCTCTGCGCGATTGCCTGATTCCTACAGGGCAAGTAGGAATTTGCCCTACAAGGGATCGCGCCATTCCCTTACTTCGGCGCGGCGACTATGCCAATATCATGACCTCACGTTGTCCTAAGCGATGAACACGGTGTCGGTCAAGGGACAAATCGGCGAATTGAAACTGTTTTACCTTCTGGAGGGGTCCAAGATGGAAGCGCGCAACGACATGCAGGCTGTGATGGGCAGGATTCTCCGTTCGGCGACCCAGCCGGTGCCGGGCGTGGGCCCGTCGATGCGCGAGGAACGCATGCCGTTCCGGATCCGCATCGTCAAGGACGAGGCGGACCTGGCGCGCGCGGTGAGCATCCGCCATGCCGCGTACGCGCGCCACGTGCCGACCTTCGCCGCCTCCCTGATGCACCCCGAGTCGTTCGACTTCGAGGACGGCACGGTGATCCTGCTGGCCGAATCCAAGTTGGACGGGTCGCCGATCGGCACCATGCGCATCAAGACCAACCGCCATTCGCCCCTGGGCCTGGAACAGTCGGTCAAGCTGCCCGACTGGCTGGAGTTCACCTCGATCGCCGAGGCGACGCGCCTGGGCATCGCCACCGGGCGCATGGGCATGGTGGTCAAGACCATGCTGTTCAAGGCGTTCTACCAGTATTGCCGCCAGGCCGGCATCGAGTGGATGGTGATCACCGCGCGCGCGCCGCTCGACCGCCAGTACGAGGACCTGCTGTTCGACGACGTGTACCCGGACGGCGGCTTCATCCCGATGAAGCACATCGGCGGCATCCCGCACCGCGTCATGGCGCTCGACGTGGTCAATGCCCAGGCCAAGTGGAGCGAGGCGCGCCACCCGCTGCTCGGCTTCATGTGCGAGACCCACCATCCCGACATCGACGTCTCGGTGCCGGCCGATGCGCTGCCGCGGCTCCCGGCGCCGCCGGCGGTGCAGCCCGCGGTCGTGCTGATGTAGGGTCTGACGACGATGCCGCTCGGCCGCGCACGCGACGCCCGCTGGTTGCCGGGCGCGGGCGCGCCGGGGCGGAGGACGAGTTGACGTGCCGAAGCCGCGCAGTTCCGGGAATGACTCGGCGCCGCGCCGGCTAGGCTACACTCCACGAGGTGCCTGCGGCGCGCCGCGTCCGCGGCTGCCGCGGGCGGCGGCGGGTGCGCGCACGGCAGCGCCGGCGAGGCCGCCGCGCTCCGGCATCGATCACAGGCGATGAACGACTCCAGGACCATGACCGCCCCAGCGACGCGCAGCCTGTACGGCGCGGTCGAGGAGCTGCTTTACCGCATCTGCGTCTACGTGGTGCCGTTCGCGATCGCCGCGATGACGGTCGCCGCGCTGTTCTTCTGGGCCGGGCAGTACGGCGGGGTTTCCGGCACGCCGCTGGACCTGCGCATCATCCACGAGGCCGAACAGGCGCTCGACCCCGGGCAGGCCGGCGAGCGGCTGCAGCGCGCGCCGGCGACGCGCCACTACGACACCCGCCTGTCCGAGACCCCGGTGTGGATCCGCTTCTCGGTCAGCCCGACCGTGTTCGAGAACGGCCTGGTGGCGGTCGAACTGCCGTCGCGCCATGCGGTCGAGGTCTCGTGCTGGGACGGCTCGATGCAGCGACTGCTCGGCACCGCCGACCGGCAGGGCGCCAGCGGCCGGCTGGCGCCGGTCAAGGCCGGCTTCGCGCTGCGCATGCCCGCCTTGCAGGAGCCGGTCGACGTGATCTGCCGCGTGCGGTCCTCGGGGCCGGCGCGCATCTCGGCGCTGGCCTGGCCGCCCGCCGATCTTGCCGATTCGGCGCAGAAGTTCCACCGCAATTCCGGGCTGGTCGACGGCGGCCTGCTGCTGCTGGCGATGTTCATGCTCATGACCGCGCTGATCAGCCGCGAGTGGATCTACGTGCTGTTCGCGGCCTGGCTCGTCGCCAACCTGCGCATGGCGGCGATCTCCGCCGGCTGGGACGCGCAGTGGCTCGAGCGCGTGGTGCCGGAGGCCTGGCTGTTCGAGGTCAAGAAGCTGTCGATGGCGGCGTTCTACGCGCTCACCTACACGCTGTTCTCGCGCCTGTTCGCCGACGACCTGAAGCGCGTCGGCTACCGGCCGCTGCTGGTGTTCGCGCAATGGTCGAGCGTGCTGGTGCTCCTGGTCGCGCCGGTGCTGTCCTACGCGAGTTTCCTGCCGTACCTGTGGGCGACGACCGCGGTCGGCATCTCGACGCTCCTGTTCTTCCTCGCCCGCATCGTGATGGTCACGCGCTCGAAGGTGGCCGTCTGGTACGCCGCCGCGCTCGGCATCACCCTGTTCGCGAGTTTCTTCGAGGTGATCGCCGCCGCGCTCGGGTTCAAGAGCCTGATCGGCGTGTTCAACGCGGTGACCGCCGCCCTGTCGTCGAGCCTGATCGCGGCGATGGCGATCGCCGAGCAGCTGCGCCAGGAGCGCGACCAGCGCGTGCAGGCGCAGGCGGCGCTGCGCAGCACCTACGAGGCGATCCCGATCGGCCTGTTCACCCTCGATGCCGAGGGCCGTCTGGTGCGCGGCAATCCCGCGCTGCTCGACATGCTGGCGATCCGGTCCGGCGAGGGGGCGCGGCACTGGAGCACCTATTTCGAGGATGGCGCCTGGGCGCGGATGCAGGCGATGCTCAAGGCGGGCGCGGGCGAGGAGATCGAGGTGCGCTCGCGGCCGGCGCCGGCGGGCGGCGAGCGGGCGGACGCCGGCGCGGCCGCCGCGGCGGGCGAGGCGGCGCAGAAGCGCTTCCTGGTCAAGGCGACGCTGGCCAACGACAAGATCGAGGGCTCGCTGCAGGACGTCACCGACAAGTCGAAGGCATCCGAGCAGCTGCGGTTCCTGGCCGAGAACGATCCGCTGACCGGCGTGCTCAACCGCCGCGGCGTCGAGCTCGTGCTCGACGAGGCGCTGGCGGCGCTCGCCGAGGGCAGGCCGCTCGCGCTGGCCTACCTGGATCTCGACCGCTTCAAGCTGATCAACGACCTCTACGGCCACGGCGCCGGCGACGAGGTCCTCATCGAGGTGTGCGCGCGCGTCGGCGAGATGCTCTCGCACGGCCAGCGCGTCGGGCGCGTCGGCGGCGACGAGTTCGTGGTGGTGATGCCGGGCACGCCGATCCAGTCGGCGGCGTGGTCGTGCCGCGGCATCGTCGAGCGCATCGGCACGCTGCCCTACCGGATCGGCGACAAGGCGTTCCAGGTGCGCGGCTCGATCGGCCTGGTCGAGGTCTCGGCGGGGACCTCGGCAAAGGATGCCATTTCCGCCGCCGACCGCGCCTGCCGCGAGGCCAAGTCGGGCGCCGGCAACGGCCTGGTGGTCTACGAGAAGAACGCGACGGTGTTCCGCCAGCGCGAGGCGGAGCTGCGCATCATCGAGCGGCTCGGGTCGTCGGCGGCGCACGAGGGCCTGTTCCTCGAGATGCAGCCGATCATGTCGCTGCAGTCGCCGCAGGATTCGCTCAATTTCGAGGTGCTGCTGCGCATGCGCGAGGCCGACAACACGGTGGTCTCGGCGGCGTCGGTGATCTCGGTGGCCGAGAACAACGGCCGCATCGGCGTGATCGACCGCTGGGTCATCGCCACCGTGCTGGCCTGGATCGACGCCAACTACGACCGCCTCAAGAAGACGCAGTTCGTGTGCGTCAACCTGTCCGGCGCGTCGCTCAACGACGAGCGCTTCGTGCACGACGCCTTCGCGCTGCTTGCGCAATACGTGCACGCGGCCGGCCGGCTGTGCATCGAGATCACCGAGAGCGTCGCGCTGCACGACCTGGAGAACACGCGCCGGTTCATCGACCGCGTGCGCGGGTATGGCGCGAAGGTGGCGCTCGACGACTTCGGTGCGGGCTACACCTCGTTCTCCTACCTGAAGGAGCTGCCGGCCGATGTGCTGAAGATCGACGGCAACTTCATCGTCGGCGTCAAGAGCCATCCGGCGAACCTCGCCATCGTCGAGGCCATCGTCAGCCTCGCGCGCAACCTGGGCATGAAGACCATCGCCGAGTGGGTCGAGGATCGGCAGACCCTCGAGGCGCTGGCCGAGGCCGGCGTGGACTACGTGCAGGGCTTCGCCATCGCGCGCCCGCAGGCGCCGGCGCGCCTGCTCGCGGCCGCGTCGTCGGCGAGCTTCATCGCCGACGAGCGCCTGCTGCAGTTCGTCCGCACGCTGCACGGGGCCGATCGCACCCTCGAACTCTGGGATCACCTCGAGATCGTCAAGCCGGGCGGGCTGCACTGAGTTCCGGGCGTCGCCGCGCGGGCGGCCCCGGGGCGGCGCATTACAATCGCGCTCCCTTCCGACCGGCCGTGATCCGCCCATGTCTTCCGCCGCCCCGGTGATCGCCATCGACGGGCCCTCCGCCTCCGGCAAGGGCTCGGTCGCGCAGCGGGTCGCCGCGCGGCTCGGCTTCCACTACCTCGACAGCGGCGCGATCTATCGGGCGACGGCGGTCGCCGCCGCGCGCGCCGGACTGCCGATCGACGGACCCGGCGCCGAGGCGGGCCTGGCCGCCTGTGCCGCGCGCATGGACCTCGCCTTCGCGGCCGACCGCGTGCTGCTCGGCGCCGCGGACGTGACCGATGCCGTGCGCTCCGAGGAGGGCGGCCGCAACGCCTCGCGGATCGCGGCCCTGCCGGGGCTCCGCGCCGCGCTGCTCGAGCGCCAGCGCGCGTTTCGGCGCGCGCCCGGCCTGGTGGCCGACGGGCGCGACATGGGCACCGTGGTCTTTCCGGATGCGCGGCTCAAGGTGTTCCTGACCGCGTCGGTGGCGGTGCGGGCGCTGCGCCGGGCGCGGCAGCTGTGCCCGCCGCCGGACCCGGGAGGATCGCCTAACGGTTTGATGCAAAAAGAAAAAGGTGCTACACTTCGCGCCCCTTTCGACGCCGTTCTGGCGCAAGTCACGGCTGATCTGAACGAGCGCGATCGTCGCGATCGCGAGCGTGCAGCGGCCCCGCTTCTGCAAGCCGGCGATGCGCGGGAACTCGACACCAGCGCCATGTCGATCGACGAGGCGGTGGACGCGGTTTGCGAGTGGTACCGGTCGTCGGGGGATTGAAGACAGCAGCACATGGGGGCGCCTCCTTCGCCTGGAAGGACGGCGCCGATCTTGAACCAGCCCCATGCCGTTGGCCGCCCGAGGCGGCACCGCGCGGCATGGAATGACAGCAGGCCTTTTCGCACACATGTCCGTCACTCAACAAGCCGCCAATGCGGCCAACGAATCCTTTGCCGCCCTCTTCGAGGAATCGCTCAATCGCCAGGAGATGCGCGCCGGCG
Organism: Burkholderiales bacterium; assembly: GCA_016790695.1. GTDB lineage: Bacteria > Pseudomonadota > Gammaproteobacteria > Burkholderiales > JAEUOS01 > JAEUOS01. Next base: position 7,509 of record JAEUOS010000072.1, on the reverse strand, counting down.
AGGTCATCACCGCCGAGGTGGTGCGCGTCGACTACAACTTCGTCGTCGTCAACGCCGGGCTCAAGTCCGAGAGCTACATTCCGCTCGACGAATTCAAGAACGACTCCGGCGAGCTGTCGGTCAAGGCCGGCGACTTCGTCTCGGTCGCCATCGACTCCCTGGAGAACGGCTTCGGCGAGACCCTGCTGTCGCGCGACAAGGCCAAGCGGCTGTCGGCGTGGATGGACCTCGAGAAGGCGCTCGAGACCGGCGAACTGGTCAGCGGCGTGATCACGGGCAAGGTCAAGGGCGGGCTCACCGTCATGACCAACGGCATCCGCGCGTTCCTGCCCGGGTCGCTGGTGGACACGCGGCCGGTGAAGGACACCACGCCCTTCGAGGGCAAGACCATGGAGTTCAAGGTCATCAAGCTCGACAAGAAGCGCAACAACGTGGTGGTCTCGCGCCGCGCCGTGCTCGAGGTGACCCAGGGCGAGGAGCGCGCGAAGCTCCTGGAGACGCTCTCCGAGGGCGCGATCGTCAAGGGCGTGGTCAAGAACATCACCGACTACGGCGCCTTCGTCGACCTCGGCGGCATCGACGGCCTGCTGCACATCACCGACCTGGCCTGGCGTCGCGTGCGCCATCCGTCCGAGGTGCTCTCGGTCGGTGACGAGATCACCGCCAAGATCCTCAAGTTCGACCAGGAGAAGAACCGCGTCTCCCTCGGCGTCAAGCAGCTCGGCGAGGATCCGTGGGTCGGCATCGGCCGGCGCTATCCGCAGGGCACGCGCCTGTTCGGCCGCGTGACCAACCTGACCGACTACGGCGCGTTCGTCGAGGTCGAGGCCGGCATCGAGGGCCTGGTGCACGTCTCCGAGATGGACTGGACCAACAAGAACGTCCACCCGTCGAAGGTGGTGGCGCTCGGCGACGAGGTCGAGGTGATGATCCTCGAGATCGACGAGGACCGCCGCCGCATCTCGCTGGGCATGAAGCAGTGCATGCCCAACCCGTGGGAAGACTTCTCGATGAACCACAAGAAGGGCGACAAGGTCCGCGGCGCGATCAAGTCGATCACCGACTTCGGCGTGTTCATCGGCCTGCCCGGCGGCATCGACGGCCTGGTCCACCTGTCCGACCTGTCGTGGTCGCAGCCCGGCGAGGAGGCGGTCAAGAACTTCAAGAAGGGCGACGAGGTCGACGCGACCGTTCTCGCGATCGATGTCGAGCGCGAGCGCATCTCGCTGGGCATCAAGCAGCTCGACGGCGATCCGTGGTCGAGCTACGTCGCCACCCACGACAAGGGCGCGCTGGTCACCGGCCGGGTCAAGAGCGTCGATGCCAAGGGGGCGGTCGTGGCGCTGTCCGACGACGTCGAGGCCTACCTGCGCGCCTCCGAGATCTCGCGCGACCGCGTGCAGGACGCGAGCACGATGCTGCGGGACGGCGATACGGTCGAGGCGATCATCATCAACGTCGACCGCAAGAACCGCAACATCAACCTGTCGATCAAGGCCAAGGATTCGGTCGAGGAGCGCGAGGCGATGGCGCGGGTGCAGGCCGACGCCGGCAACGCCGCCTCGGGAACGACCAATCTGGGCGCCTTGCTGAAGGCGAAGATGGATCAGAAGTAACCCTTCCGATCGCCGCGGCATGACCAAGTCCGACCTGATCGCGCGCCTCGCGGCGCGTTATCCCCAGTTGGTTGCGAAGGACGCCGACTTCGCGGTCAAGACCATTCTCGATGCGATGGCGGAGAGCCTCGCGCGCGGCCAGCGCATCGAGATCCGCGGCTTCGGCAGCTTCGGTCTCAACCACCGTCCGCCGCGCGTCGGGCGCAACCCGAAGTCCGGCGAGAAGGTGCAGGTGCCCGAGAAGTACGTGCCGCACTTCAAGGCCGGCAAGGAGTTGCGCGACCGGGTCGACGCCCGCCTCAACGAGGAGGCGGCGCGCGCGACGGAAGGGCGCGCGGCGGCACTCCCGCTCGCCGCCGCGGGAAATTGAGACCCGCGGCACCGGACGGTCCGGCGGCACGCGAGTGCCGCTTTTTTTTGCGCCGGCGGCGCGGCGCGTCCGCGGGTGATGCGCGATGAAGTGGCTCACGGCGCTCCTGCGCGTGTTCCTGCTCGCGGTGTTCTTCCTGTTCGCGCAGAAGAATTTCGAGACGGCGACCCTGCGCTTCTACTTCGACCTCGAGTGGCGCGCCCCGCTGATCCTGATGCTGCTCCTGTTCTTCACCCTGGGCATCGCCGTGGCCCTGGTCGCGATGCTGCCGCGCCTGCTGCGTTACCGCCGCGAGCGCGCCCCGGCGGGTGCGCCGGGCGGGGGCGTGCCGGGCGCGGGCGTGCCTGCGGCGGCGCGCGAGGACGCGGCGGCGGGCGGCCGGCGCTAGGAACGGGGCGCGCATGGAGATCGACCTCTGGTGGCTGCTGGCGTTGCCGGCGTTCTTCGCGTTCGGCTGGGCGGCGGCGCGCGTCGACATCCGCCATCTGGTCTCGCAGTCGCGTGCGCTGCCGGCGTCGTACTTTCGCGGCCTCAATTTCCTGCTCAACGAGGAGCCCGACAAGGCGATCGACGCGTTCATCGAAGTGGTCAAGGTCGATCCCGAGACGATCGAGCTGCATTTCGCGCTCGGCAACCTGTTCCGCCGCCGCGGCGAGATCGACCGCGCGATCCGCATGCACTCGAATCTGGTCAACCGCCCCGACCTCGACGAGGGCGATCGCCTGCACGCGCTCTACGAACTCGGCCAGGACTACCTGAAGAGCGGGCTGCTCGACCGGGCCGAGGAGGCCCTGGACAAGCTCGCGGGCACGGCCTATGCGGCGCGCGCGCGCCGCTTCCTGCTCGACATCTACCAGCTCGAGAAGGACTGGCCGCGTGCGATCGCGGCCGCGCGCGCGATCGAGGCCGACGGCGGCGAGTCGCTGCAGGGCCAGATTGCGCAGTTCCATTGCGAGGCGGCGGCGCGCCTGGTTGCGCAGTCGCGGCCGGAGGAGGCCGTCGCCGCGGCGCGTGCGGCGCTCGCGGCCAACCGGAAGGCGGTGCGCGCGTCGATGATCCTCGGCGACATCGCTGCCGCGGCCGGGCGGCACGAGGAGGCGATCGAACGCTGGCGCGCGATCGAGTCGCAGGACCCGGCCTACCTGTCGCTGGTCGCGCCGCGCTTCGTCGAGAGCTACCGCGCGCTCGGGCGCGTCCGCGAGGGCCTGGCGCTGGTGGCAGGGTACCTCGCGCAGTACCCGTCGGCGGAACTGCTGGAGACCGTGTTCGACCTCAAGGTCGCCGAGGACGGGCCCGAGCCCGCCTATCGCATGGTGCGCGACGAGCTGCGGCGCAACCCCACGCTCTCGGGCCTGGACAAGCTGCTCGAGGCGCAGGTGATGCTGGCCGGCCCGGAGCGCCAGGCCGACCTGCAGCTGGTCAAGGGTCTGGTGCATGCGCACGCGCGCCGGCTGTCGCGCTACACATGCGAAAATTGCGGCTTCAAGGCGCGCCAGTATTTCTGGCGCTGCCCCGGATGCGGCGCGTGGGAGTCGTATCCGCCGCGGCGGGCCGAGGAGGTAGGGCACCCGGCCTGACCGCGGGGTGCGAACCGCGCGGTTCCCTCGCGCGATTGCGTGATCAGGAGAGAAGAATGAAAGTGACGATGATCGGTACTGGCTATGTCGGGCTGGTGACCGGTGCCTGCTTCGCCGAAGTCGGCAACGACGTCGTGTGCCTCGACGTCGATGCGGCGAAGATCCGCACGCTCAACGAGGGCGGCATGCCGATCTTCGAGCCGGGCCTCAAGGAGATGGTCGCGCGCAACCGCGCCGCCGGGCGCATGGAGTTCACCACCGACGTGGCGCGCGCGGTCGCGCACGGCGACATCCAGTTCATCGCCGTCGGCACCCCGCCCGACGAGGACGGCTCCGCCGACCTCCAGTACGTGACGGCGGCGGCGCGCAGCATCGGCCGCCACATGACCGGGCCGAAGGTCGTGGTCGACAAGTCGACCGTGCCGGTGGGCACCGCCGACCGGGTGCGCGCGGCGATCGCCGAGGAACTCGCGGCGCGCGGCGCCGCGTTCGAGTACTCGGTGGTCTCGAATCCGGAGTTCCTCAAGGAGGGCGCGGCGGTCGACGATTTCATGAAGCCCGACCGGGTCGTGATCGGCGCCGACGACGACCGCGCGCGCGCCGCGATGCGCGCCCTCTACGCGCCGTTCCAGCGCAATCACGAGCGCATGATCTTCATGGACATCCGCTCGGCCGAGCTGACCAAGTACGCGGCCAACGCCATGCTGGCGACGCGCATCTCGTTCATGAACGAGATCGCCAACCTCGCCGAGCGCCTCGGCGCGGACGTCGAACTGGTCCGCCAGGGCATCGGCTCCGACCCGCGCATCGGCTACCACTTCCTGTACGCGGGCTGCGGCTACGGCGGTTCGTGCTTTCCCAAGGACGTGCAGGCGCTGCAGCGCACTGCCGGCGAGGCGGGCGAGCCGTTTCGCATCCTCGACGCGGTCGAGGCTGTCAACGATGCGCAGAAGCGCCTGCTCGCGCGAAAGATCGTTGCGCGTTTCGGCGCCGACCTGTCGGGGCGCCGGTTCGCCGTCTGGGGCCTGGCCTTCAAGCCGAACACCGACGACATGCGCGAGGCGCCGTCGCGCGAACTGATCGGCGACCTGCTGCAGCGCGGCGCCACGGTGACCGCCTACGACCCGGTGGCGATGCACGAGGCGCGCCGGGTCTTCGGCGACGAGCCGCGCATCGCCTATGCCGACAATCCGATGCAGGCGCTCGCGGGGGCGGAGGCGCTGGCCATCGTCACCGAATGGAAGGAGTTCCGCAGTCCCGACTTCGACCGCATCCGGCGCGAACTGCGCACGCCGGCGATCTTCGACGGGCGCAATCTCTACGATCCGGCGCTGGTGCGCGACCTGGGTTTCGAGTACTACCCGATCGGCCGCCCGGACCTGCGGCACACGGAGAACTCGGCCGCCGGTTGACGAGCCTCCGGGCGTTTCCTTCCCGCCATGCCACGCTCCACCAGCTCCGGCAAGACCCGCGCCGCACGGCTGCGCCAGGCTGCCTCCCGCGCCCGCGTGCTGGTGGTCGGCGACGTCATGCTCGACCGCTACTGGTTCGGCGACGTGCACCGCATCAGCCCGGAGGCGCCGGTGCCGGTGGTCAAGATCGAGCGCGGCGACGAACGGCTCGGGGGCGCCGCCAACGTCGCCCGCAACGCCGCCGCGCTCGGCGCCACGGTGACCCTGCTGTCGGTGGTCGGCGACGACGAGCCGGGGGCGACGATCCGCGCCCTGCTCGAGGGCAGCGGCATCCGCGCCGCCCTGCATGTCGACGCCCTGTGCAAGACCACGGTCAAGCTGCGCGTGATCGGACGCCAGCAGCAGCTACTGCGCATCGACTTCGAGGAGACGCCCAGCCACGAGGTGCTCACCGGCAAGCTCGACGAGTTCCGGCGCCTGCTCGACGGCAACGACGTCGTCATCCTGTCCGACTACGGCAAGGGCGGCCTCACCCACATCGCCGAGATGATCGGGGCGGCCAATGCGGCCGGCAAGCAGATCCTGGTCGATCCCAAGGGCGCGGACTACGCGCGCTATCGCGGCGCGACCATGATCACGCCCAACCGCAACGAGCTGGCCCAGGTCGTGGGCGCCTGGAACTCCGAGCCGGACCTGGCGCGCCGCGCGCAGGCGCTGCGCGCCGAGCTCGGCCTGTCCGCCCTGCTGCTGACGCGCTCGGAGGAAGGCATGACGCTGTTCGAGCCGGCGGGCGCGACGCACATGGCGGCGGCGGCGCGCGAGGTGTTCGACGTCTCCGGCGCCGGCGACACCGTCATCGCGACCCTGGGGGCGCTGCTGGGCGGCGGGATCGCGCTCGGCGAAGCGGTGGCGATGGCCAATCGCGCCGGCGGCATCGTCGTCGGCAAGCTGGGTACCGCGGTGGTCACGCCCGAGGAACTATTCGACTGAGGCGCGGGTCGGCGGCGGGGCGCAACGAACGAGCGAGAACATGGGCTACTACATCGTCACCGGCGCGGCCGGCTTCGTCGGATCCAACCTGGTCAAGGGCCTGAACGAGCGCGGCATCGACGCGATCATCGCCGTCGACAACCTGAAGCGCGCCGACAAGTTCGCCAATCTCGTCGACTGCGAGATCGCCGACTATCTCGACAAGGACGAATTCCTCGACCGCCTCGCGGCCGGCGCCTGGGAAGGCGAGATCGAGGCGGTGCTGCACCAGGGCGCCTGCTCCGACACCATGGAGACCGACGGGCGCTACATGATGGAGAACAACTTCCGCTACTCGGTGGCCCTGCTCGACTATTGCATGGAGGAGGCCGTGCCCCTGCTCTATGCGTCGTCGGCGGCCGTGTACGGGGGCGGCAGCGTGTTCCGCGAGGAGCGTGCCTGCGAGCGGCCGCTCAACGTCTACGGCTATTCCAAGTTCCTGTTCGACCAGGTGGTGCGGCGCCGGCAGGCGGACGCGACGGCGCAGGTCGCCGGATTCCGCTACTTCAACGTCTACGGCCCGCGCGAGTCGCACAAGGGCAGGATGGCATCGGTCGCCCTGCACAACTTCCACGAATACCGCGAGCACGGCTTCGTGCGGCTGTTCGGCGGCCACGACGGCTACGACGCCGGCGAGCAGTCGCGCGATTTCGTTTCGGTCGAGGACGTCGTCCGCGTCAACCTGCACTTCCTGGAGAATCCCGCGCTGTCCGGCATCTTCAACCTGGGCACGGGACGCGCGCAGCCGTTCAATGACGTGGCCATGGCGGTGATCAATGGCTGCCGCGTTGCCGCCGGCGAGGCGGCGATCGACCTGGCCGAGGCGCGCGCGCGCAAGCTCATCGAGTACATCGAGTTCCCGCCGGCGCTGGTCGGCAAGTATCAGAGTTACACCCGCGCCGACATCTCCCGACTGCGCGGCGCCGGCTACACCGCGCCCTTCCTCGACGTCGGCGTGGGCGTCGCCCGCTACGTCGCCGATCTCCTGGCGCGCGGCGGCTGACGGCAGCGGGTTAACCCCTGTCAACCCCGGCCGGCGGCGCGGCGTTATTCGCGCGGATCGCGGGCACGGGCCCGCGCCATTTCTCCGTGGAGGATCGACGATGAAGCAGATTCTGGCGGCGCTGTTCGCCTTTTTCCTGACCTGCGGGCTGGCGCTTGCCGCGGTCGACATCAATTCGGCCGACGAGACCGCGCTGGACGCGATCAAGGGCGTCGGGCCGGCCAAGGCCAAGGCGATCGTCGAGGAGCGCAAGAAGAACGGGCCGTTCAAGAGCCTCGATGACGTCGCTGCGCGCGTCAAGGGCATCGGCGAGAAAACCGTCGCCGACTGGAAGAAGGATGGCTCGGTGAGCGTCGGTCGGGGCGTGGTTGCGACCAAGGCCGAACCGGCGAAGAAGGCCGACGAGAAGAAGGCCGAGCCGGCGAAGAAGGCCGCCGAGAAGAAGGCCGACCCGGCGACGCAGGCCGCCGAGACGAAGGCCGAACCGGCGAAGAAGGCCGAG
>JAEUOS010000037.1 GCA_016790695.1 Burkholderiales bacterium | reverse complement strand
CAGATGCTCGGCAGCCGCGAAGGCATGGGCAGCGCGCCGATGGATGACGGCGGCGCGCGCGCCGCGCCGGCCGCCAAGCCGGCGCCGGCGAAGAAGCCGGCCGGCAATTTCGACGACATGGACGACGACATTCCGTTCTAGTCGACTCGACAGGCGAAGCGGCCGGGATCCGCCGGCCCTTCCCCGGGTCGAACTGGCCCGGTCGATGGTGCCCGCCGCCGGACGGACGGGCCTGTCGCCCCGACCCGCTTCGGCACCCGATCCGCGCGGGGCCTCGCGGCGGCATTGGGCCCACTCTTGCGATATAATCGCAGGCTTTTGTTTTTTCAAGCATTTTCTTGGAGAAACGCGATGCCGATCTATGCCTATCGTTGCGCGGACTGTGGACACGCGCAGGACTTTCTGCAAAAAATGAGCGATGCGCCGATCGACGTGTGCCCGTCGTGCGGCTCGAGGAATTTCGTCAAGCAGGTGACCGCCGCGGGCTTTCAGCTCAAGGGCGGCGGCTGGTACGTGACCGACTTCCGCGACAGCGGCAAGAAGGAAGCGAAGAAGCCCGCCGACGGCGCGGACGCCAAGACCGCGGACGCGAATGCGGGCGCGGAAGCCAAGTCCGCGGCCAAGGGTGCGGAAGCGGGGGCCGCGACGCCCGCTGCGAGCCCGGCGGCCGCGCCGGCGTCGACCTCGGCGTCGTCGCCGTCGACGGGCGGCGACACCAAGGCAGCCTGAGGCAGCGCCGGCGTGATGCGCACCTTGAGACGCTATTTCGTCGCCGGGCTCCTGGTCTGGGTGCCCCTGGCGGTGACCATCTGGGTGATCCGCTTCCTGGTCACGACCATGGACGGCGTGCTGCCGGAATGGATGATTCCCGACGCCATCGAGCGCCAGCACATTCCCGGCGCCGGGCTGATCGCGGTGCTGCTGCTGGTGTTCGCGACCGGGGTGCTGGTGGCCAACTTCGTCGGCGAGCGCCTGGTGCGGCTGTGGGAGAAGCTGCTCGCGCGCATTCCGATCGTGCGCACCATCTACTCGAGCGTCAAGCAGGTCTCCGACACCATCCTGTCGCCGAACGGCCAGGCGTTCCGCAAGGCGGTGCTCGTGCAGTATCCGCGCGAGGGCGCGTGGACCATCGCCTTCCTGACCGGCGCGCCCGGGCCGGGCGTGATCGAGCACCTGCCGGGCGAGCACGTCAGCGTCTACGTGCCGACCACGCCGAACCCGACATCGGGATTCTTTCTGCTCCTGCCCAAGCGCGACGTCGTCGAGCTCTCCATGAGCGTGGACGCCGCGCTCAAGTACATCGTATCCATGGGGGTTGTCGCTCCCGGCCCGCCGCCCGGCCGCAAGGCGGGCCCGGGGACCCCCGCTACCTGACCACTGAAAGCCGATTGCCATGCGCACCGACTATTGCGGGAGGATCGACGCCCGCCATCTCGACCAGACCGTCACCCTGATGGGGTGGGTCAACACCCGGCGCGACCACGGCGGCGTGATCTTCATCGACCTGCGCGACCGCGAGGGCATCGTGCAGCTGGTGTGCAATCCGGACCGGGCCGCGGTGTTCGCTGCCGCCGAGAAGGTGCGCAGCGAGTACGTCGTGCGCGTCGTCGGCAGGGTGATCCGGCGCGAGGCGAATCTGGTCAACCCCAAGCTCGCTTCCGGCGAGATCGAGGTCCTCGCGCACGAGTTGGAGATCCTCAACACCGCGGTCACGCCGCCGTTCCAGATCGACGACACCAACATCGGCGAGATGGTGCGGCTCGAGCATCGCGTGGTCGACCTGCGGCGCCCGGCGATGCAGAAGAACCTGATGCTGCGCTACAAGGTGGCGATGGCGGTGCGGCGCCACCTCGACGGGCTCGGCTTCGTCGACATCGAGACGCCGATGCTCACCAAGTCGACCCCCGAGGGCGCGCGCGACTACCTCGTGCCCTCGCGCGTCCACGACGGCCTGTTCTTCGCCCTGCCGCAGTCGCCGCAGCTGTTCAAGCAGATGCTGATGGTGTCCGGCTTCGATCGCTACTACCAGATCACCAAGTGCTTCCGCGACGAGGACCTGCGCGCCGACCGCCAGCCGGAGTTCACCCAGATCGACTGCGAGACCTCCTTCCTCGGCGAGACCGAGATCCGCGCCATCTTCGAGGGCATGATCCGTACCGTCTTCCGCGAGGCGATCGGGGTGGCGCTGCCCGACCCGTTCCCGGTGATGACGCACGAGCGCGCGATGGCGCTCTACGGTTCCGACAAGCCCGACCTGCGCGTGAACCTGAGCTTCACCGAGCTCACCGACGTGATGAAGGACGTTGCCTTCAAGGTGTTCAGCGGGCCGGCCAACACGCCCGGCGGCCGCGTCGCCGGCCTGCGCATCCCCGGCGGCGCCGCGCTGACCCGCGGCGAGATCGACGCCTACACCGAGTTCGTCAAGATCTACGGCGCGCGCGGCCTCGCCTACATCAAGGTCAACGACGCCGCGCAGCCCAACGAGACCGGGCTGCAGTCGCCGATCGTCAAGAACCTCTCGGCCGAGGCGCTGCGCGCGATCCTCGAGCGCACCGGCGCGGTCAGCGGCGATCTGGTCTTCTTCGGCGCCGACCGCGCCAAGGTGGTCAACGACGCGCTCGGCGCCCTGCGCGTGAAGATCGGCCACGAGAAGGGCCACCTGACCGGCGCGGCGTGGACGCCGCTGTGGGTGGTCGACTTTCCGATGTTCGAGTTCGACGAAGAGGAAAAGCGCTGGAACGCGATGCACCATCCGTTCACCGCGCCGAAGGACGGTCACGAGGACTACCTCTCGACCGATCCGGGCAAGGCGCTCGCCAAGGCCTATGACATGGTGCTCAACGGCTGGGAGCTCGGCGGCGGGTCGGTGCGCATCCACCGCGAGGAGGTGCAGAGCAAGGTGTTCCGCGCCCTGGGCATCGGCGCCGAGGAGGCGAGCCTCAAGTTCGGGTTCCTGCTCGATGCGCTGCGGTACGGCGCGCCGCCGCATGGCGGCATCGCGTTCGGCCTCGATCGCCTGGTGGCGATGATGACCGGCGCCGAGTCGATCCGCGACGTGATCGCGTTCCCCAAGACGCAGCGCGCGCAGTGCCTGCTGACCCAGGCGCCGTCCGAAGTCGACGAGCGCCAGTTGCGCGAACTGCACATCCGCCTGCGCAATCCGAAGGCGGCCTGAGCGGGCGTCCCGGCATCCGGAGCATCCGGAGTTAGAATCGCTCCCATTGCGCCTGCCCGGAGACCGGACTCCGGCGTGCGGGCGCGACCCGCCGCGCGCAGGTCCGCGCCGGGCAACGCAGGAGCCGGTATTCGCTGCCAGAGCAGGATTCCATGCCCGCCTTCCTGATCGCCGACATCCGCATCATCAACCGCGAGAAGTACGACGAGTATCGCCGGCGCTTCCGCGCGTGCGTCGAGCGCTTCGGCGGCACCTTCCTCGCGCGCGGCCAGGAGCCGGAGATCATCCAGGGCGGCTGGCACCCGCCGCGCATGCTGCTGGTGCAGTTCGCCCGGCGCGCGGACGCCGACGCGATGATCGCCTCCGACGAGTATCGCGAGCTCGAGGTGGTGCGCGCCAACTGCGGCATGTTCGACATCGTGCTCACCGACGGCCTCGCGCGCGCGCGCTTCAGCGGCGGCGAGGCGGTCTATGCGATCGCCGACACCCGCATCGTCAACCGCGCGGCGTTCGAGGAGTACCGCAAGCGCATCGACCAGGGCGTGCGCGCGCATCGCGGCCGCTATCTGGCGCTGTCGGACGCGATCACGCCGGTGGCGGGCAACTGGGCGCCGACGTTCCTGTCGATCATGGAGTTCCCTCGGCGCGAGGACGCGATGGCCGCGCACACGGCCTCCGGCTACCAGGAGCTGCGCGACCGGGTGAACAACACCGCGATGATCGACATGGTGCTGCTCGCCGGCCGCGAGGCGGACACGCCGGCGTGACCGGCGCGGCGACGCGATGACCCTCGCGCAGGGCGGCTGGAAGATCCCGGTGTCGGTGCTGGTGGTGATCCACACGCCGGCGCTGGAGGTCCTGCTGCTCGAGCGGCGCAACGCGCCCGGCTTCTGGCAGAGCGTGACCGGCAGCCTCGACCACGAAGGCGAGGCGCTGGCCGAGACCGCGCGCCGCGAGGTGCGCGAGGAAACCGGCATCGATGCCGCGTCCGCCGGCCACCATCTGGTCGACTGGGGCCTGACCAACCGCTACGAGATCTACAAGCGCTGGGTCAGCCGCTACGCGCCGGGCGTGACCCACAATACCGAGCACGTGTTCGGCCTCACGATTCCGGCGCCCTGCGCGCCCGTGCTGACCGAGCACCTGGCCTACGAGTGGCTGCCGTGGCGCGCCGCGGCCGAGAAGTGCTTCTCCTGGAGCAACGCCCAGGCGATCCGCGAACTGCCGCTGCGGGTGCGCGCGCCGGCCGATTGAGCCGCCGCGCGCCGCCGCCGCGCCGGCGCGCCTCAAGGATTCCCCCGGCCGGCCGTTAACCGACTGCCGACGAAGGGGAATCACGCAAGGAAGCCGCGCCATGTCCAGCCAGACGACCGATCTCGCGCTGTCGCGAACCGCCGGGGAACTGATGCCGCTGCGGATCGACGCCGCCGCGCGCCGCGCGGCCGACCGCCTCGCGCAATCCCGCTCGTCGGTGATCGGCATCTTCACGCTGGTGCTGCTGGCCATCCTCTGGGGCGGCATCCTGGCGCAGATCGGCGCCGAGCGCGAAGCCGTCGCCGAGGCGGCGCGCCGCGACAACGCCAACCTGGCGCGCGCGCTGGCCGAGCAGTCGCTGCGCGGCATCAAGGGCGCCGACCACATCGCGATGTTCGTCAAGCGCCAGCTCGAGGCGGCCGACCGGCGCCTCGACGTGGGCGAGTTCGCGCGCGGCGGACTGCTCGACGGGCAGCTCGCGCGCGAGATCGCCCACATCGACGAGACCGGCGTCCTGCGTTCGGGCAGCATCGGGCCGATGGCCGCCACCGCGTGGGCCGACAGCGAGCACTTCCGCGCGCACGCGCTGCGCGACCGCGGCGCGCTCCACGTCGGCAAGCCCGCGGCCGGGCGCGATCCCGCGACCTGGCGGGTGCAGCTGTCGCGGCGCGTCAACAAGCCGGACGGCGCGTTCGGCGGCATCGTGCTGGTGGGCATCGACCCGCAATGCTTCTCGACCAACTATGCCGACATCGAGCTCGGCGCCGGCGGGGTCGCGGCCCTGCTCGGGACCGACGGCGTGGTGCGCGCCGGGCACGGCTGGCAGGCCCTCTCGGTCGGGCAGGATCTCTCGGGTTCGGTCCTCGACACGCATCTGCAGGTCGGCGACGCCGGCTCGCTGCGCGCGGCGACCGCCGGCGAGGCGGTCGCGCGCCACCTGAGCTACCGCAAGCTCGCCGGCTATCCGCTGGCCGTGGTGGTCGGGCGCACCGACGCGGAGGTGTTCGCGCAGATGCGCTCGCGCGAGCTGCGCTACCTGCTCTGGGCGGCCGGCGCGTCGCTCGCGCTGCTGCTGCTCGCGGCCGTGGCCGCCTGCCTGGCGCGCGGCCTGAACGCGCCCGCGCGCGACGCCGGAACCGGCGAGTAGCGCCGCGCCAGCGTCGTGCCCGGGCCGCCGCCTGGGCTATCATCCGGCGTCCCATCGGCCAACGCGGGCGCGCCATGAGAAAAGTCGAGCAGAACGACGAGCGGATCCTCAACTCCGACATCTTCGATGAGCGGGAGGCGCGCGAGCCGCGCCAGCAGCATGGCACGTGGTTCGAGCCCGGTCGCGCGCTGCCGATCTACCGGCGCTGCGACGTGCTGGTGGTCGGCGGCGGGCCTTCGGGGACCGCGGCCGCGGCCGCCGCCGCGCGCGAGGGCGCCGACGTCGTGCTGCTCGAGCGCTACAACCACCTGGGCGGGCTGTCCACCGGCGGGCTGGTGATCTGGATCGACCGCATGACCGACTGGTCCGGCAACCTCGTCATTCGCGGCTTCGCCGAGGAAATCCTCGACCGCCTGCCGGCCGACGCCATCGCCGGTCCGGACCGCGGCGAGTGGGGCTCGCGCGACGCCGCGCGCGCCGCCCACTGGGCGCAGCGCACTGCCGCCTACCACGGCATCGTCACCTGGTCGCCCACGGTCGACCCGGAGCGCCTGAAGCTCGCCTCGCAGGAGATGCTGCTCGAACGCAAGGTCAAGCTCGTCTACCACTCCTGGGCCTCGCTGCCGGTGGTCGAGGACGGCGCCGTGCGCGGCGTCGCCTTCGAGAGCAAGGAGGGGCGGATGGCGATCATGGCGCGGGTCGTGATCGACGCCACCGGCGACGGCGACCTGTTCGCGCGCGCCGGGGCGGCGTTCGAGAACGACATCGAGGAAGGCGACATCCACCACTGCATGAACACCGCCTGGCTCTTCGGCGGCGTCGACATGGCGCGCTGGATCGCGTTCCGCGCCGGCGCACCCGAGGCCTGCGCGGCGTTCATGGAGCGCGGGCGCGCCGAACTCACGCTGTTCGAGCGCCCGTTCGTCTCCTGGCGCGACGACATCGCGCTGTTCATGGGGCCGCGCCAGTCCGGCTATTCGGGGCTCGACGTCGACGACCTCACCGCGGTGGAGGTGCGCTCGCATCGCGCGATGGCCGCGCACCTGGACTTCTACCGGCGCCACGCGCCGGGATTCGAGAACGCCTACCTGATGCTGTCGGCGCCGCAGATCGGCGTGCGCCACACGCGGCGCCTGAAGGGCGTCGGCGCGGTGCTGCGCGCCGACTGGCCGCGCGGGACGCCGCACGCGGACGAGGTCGGCGTCTCGCCCGCGGTGTCCCCGAAGTTCCCCAACATCTCGATCCCGTACGGCGCGCTGGTGCCGGCGCGCCTCGACGGCCTGCTCGCGTGCGGCCGCCACCTGTCGTGCGACCGCAACTCGCACGGGTTCATGCGCGAGATCCCGCAATGCTGGATCACCGGCCAGGCCGCCGGCGTGGCCGCCGCGCTGGCCGTGGC
>JAEUOS010000219.1 GCA_016790695.1 Burkholderiales bacterium | reverse complement strand
CGCCGTTCGCCGCCCGCGCATCGCAGCCGCGACCGGCCGACAAGCCGACCCGGCGCGCCGAGGACACCGGGCGGACGGTCAACGCGACGGTCTACGATGCGATCAAGGAACTGATCACCCAGAGCCAGCTTCGCCCCGGAGTGAAGCTGATCCACCAGGATCTGGCGGAGCGCCTGCAGGTCTCGCGCACGCCGGTCCGCGAGGCGCTCGAGCGCCTGTTCCAGGAGGGCCTGGTGACGCGGCTGCCGCGGCGCGGCTTCTACGTTGCCGAGATCGACGAGGACGAGGCGCGCGAGCTCTACGAACTGCGCGAGGCGCTGGAGATCTACGCGCTGCGGCGCAGTCTTGCGCGCGGCATTCGGCCGGCCAAGTTGCGGCGTCTCGACGGCTTCAATCGGGACTACAAGGCGCTGGTGCGCGACGGTGCGACGCGCGAGCGCATGTCGGTCGACCGCGACTGGCACCTGGCGCTGGCGTCGCTTGCCGGCAATCGCGCGCTGCTGCGCTCGCTGGCGGCGGTGTTCGAGCGGCTGATCATGAAGATTCGAACCGACGGCTACCGCACCGTGCGCGGCGCGGAAGCGCTCCACGAACACGAGCAGATGATGAAGGCGCTGCGCAGCGAGGACGGCGCCGCGGCAGAACACCTGCTCGCGCAGCACATCCAGGGCGCCCGGTGGCGCCTGGTCAGCCACCTCGGCGAGCTCGCCGGCTGAACGCCGGCAGGCTCAATCGGCCTTGATGTTGGCTTGCCGGATCACGCGCTGCCATTTCGCGATCTCGGCGCGCAGGTAGCTGCCGGCCTGTTCGGGCGTGCCGCCGAATGCCTCGTCGCCGCGCGCGGCGAACTGTTCGCGCACGTCCGGCAGCGCCATCACCTTGAGGAGGTCCGCGTTCAGGCGCGCGACCAGCGCCGGCGGCGTGCCCGCCGGCGCGAACATGCCGAACCAGGACGACACCTCGTAGCCGGGCAGGCCGGACTCGATGAGCGTCGGCACGTCCGGGGCATACGGCTGGCGCGTCGGACTGGTGATCGCCACCGCACGCAGCGTGCCGGCCTTCACGTGCTGCAGCACCGCACCCGGGTTGAGGAACATCAGGTCGATGTGGCCGGCAAGGACGTCGGTGGTCATCTGCGCGCTGGACTTGTAGGGCACCTCCAGCATGCGGACGCCCGCCATGATGGAGAACATCACCGCCGACAGGTGCGGCGTGGTTCCGCTTCCGGGCGTGCCGTAGCGCAGCTTGCCCGGATTCGCCCGGGCCAGGCCGGTCAGCTCCTGCAGGTTCCTCGCCTGCACGCCCGGGTGCACCACCAGCAGGTTCGGGTAGCGTGACACCATCGTGATCGGTACCAGGTCCTTGACCGGGTCGAAGCCGAGCTTGCCTTCCTGCAAGGTCGGATTGATCGACATCGGGCCGACCATGCCCAGGAGCAGGGTGTGGCCGTCGGGCGGCGACTTCGCGCCGCGCTCATGGCCGATGTTGCCGCCGGCGCCAACGATGTTCTCCGCGACCACCGCCTGACCCCACAGGTCGGCGAGCTTGGAAATGAGCAGGCGCGCGAGCGTGTCGGGCCCGCTGCCGGCGCCCCCGGGGATGATGACCTTCACGGCCCTGCCGGGAAACGGTCCGCCCGCCGCAGCCTGTGCCACCGCCTGCGACCACGGCATCGCGGCGAGGGACAGGGCCAGGGCGCCGAGCAGCCGGCGACGCAAGGAACGGGCAGGGCAGGCGGGGCGGGTCATCGCGGGTCCGTTTCAGCGTGGCGGGCGGCGGCAGGGCGTGCCGTGGTTGCATGTAATTTTGCATGCAAATAGTACCAATCGCGGTCCGGCGGGTCAACGACCCGCGCGGCGCGCCGGCCCTGCGGCCGGCGTGCGCGGCGGTCGCGGGCCCGCCGTTCCGGTGCTAGCGCCGCTGCCTGCGGGAGGCGCGGCTTCCGTGTGCGGCCCAGGCGAGCAGCGGCGCCAGCAGGCAGAACATGCCCTGGCTCGCGTAGGCGAGCCCCCAGGCCGCGGTCACGCCGTTGCCGCCGGCACGGTCGAGGATCCAGCCGAACAGGGTGGGCGAGACCATGCCCGCGCCGAAGCCCAGCGTGGAGTGCAGCGCCAGGGTGATGCCGCGCTTGTCGGGCGCGGCCGCCGCGACCGTGCCGGCGGTGAGCGAGGAGGAGTCCGCCATCACCAGCATGGTGTAGAGCGCCATGATCGCCGCCACCAGGAACCACGGCAGCGACGCGGTGAAGCCGACCGCCGCGCTGGCGGCCCCGGAGAGCAGCATGCACACCAGGATCACGCGCGCGCGCCCGAAGCGCATCGCCAGTTCGTTGCCGAGGATCGACGCCGGCATGCCCAGCAGGTTGATCACCGCCGCTGCCACGGCCGGGGCGGCCGGCGCCGTGCCGCCGGACAGGCCGGCGGCGAACGCCAGGAAGGCCACCAGCCAGGATCGGCTGCCGAGCAGTTCCCAGCAGTGCGCGGTGTAGGCGAGGATGTAGCCCATCGCGGGCTTGTTGGCGAGCACCGGCCGGAAGTCGAGCAGCGCCGCGCCGCCGGGGGCCGCGACGGGCAGCGGCAGCGGCGCGATGCGCAGCACCATCAGCGCGGCGATCACCGGTCCGAGGCCGGTGATCGCGAACGTGCCGCGCCATCCGACCAGCGGTGCCGCGGCCAGCGGCAGCAGGAACGACACCGACGCACCGACGGTGAAACTGGTGGTGTAGAACGACACGTAGCGGCTCTGCCGCGGGCCGCCGACGCGGTCGGACAGGATCCGCAAGCCCGGCATGTAGGTGCCGGCGAGCCCCATGCCGACCAGGGCCTGGAACAGCGCCGCCGAGGCGAACCCGCCGGCGAACACGGCGAAGCCGAAGCTGCCGATCGCCGAGAGGACGCAGGCGAACACATGGATGCGCCGCGCGTCGATGCGGTCGGTCAGCGCGGTCAGGATCGGGACGGCCAGCATGTAGCCGCCGAAGTAGGCGCCGCTGACGACGCCGGCCTCGGTATTGCTCATGCCCCATGCGGCCTGCAGCGTGCCGAGCAGGGTCGGATAGGTCGCGTAGCCGAGCATGGTGCCGACCTGGGCGACGCACAGCCAGGCGGTGAAGCGCGCGGGCGAGCCGACCATCACCGTGTGGCGCGGGAGATCACATCAGGCGCCGCCGGCCGGCGGCAGCATCGCCGTCAACCTTGCTTGAGCGCATCCATGAAGCGCATGCGGATGCGCGCGGCGTCGCGGTCGGTGGTGCCGGCCGGGGGCTGATTGTCGGTGCGCGCGGCGACGAACAGCGGCCCGTCGCCCGAGAGTGCGAGTTCGACCAGCGCCTCGAAATGCGCCTCGTCGGCGGCCCAGGTGGCAGCGGCGATGCCGGCCCCGCGCGCGATCGCGACCAGGTCGACGCCGGCCGAGGTCGCGGTCGGCTGGGCGCCGGTGATCTGGTAGGCGCCGTTGTCCCAGACGAAGATGGCGAGGTTCTTCGGGCGTGCCGCCATCACCGTGCCGAGCGCGCCCAGTTGCATCAGCAGCGAGCCGTCGCCCTCGAGGGCGATGACGCGGCGCCGCGGCTGCGCCAGCGCCACGCCCAGCGCGATCGGCACCGCCAGGCCCATGCTGCCCAGCATGTAGAAGTTGCGCGCGCGCTGTCCCGCCGCCCACAGGTCGAAGTGGGTGTGGCCGATGCCGCCGACGACGGCGACGTCGTCCGGCAGCCGGGCGACCAGGCGCCGGGTGAGCGCGGAGCGGTTCATCACGTGCGCGTCCGCGCGGCTCAGATGGCGGATCGCCGTCATTGGATTCCCCCGCGGCGCGCGGTCAGCAGCGGCGACAGGATCATCGCCGCCGGCGCCTGCGTCGCATAGGCCTGCCTGATCATCTGCCCGACCACGAACTCGACCTCGTCCATGCGCTGGATCGCGAAATGCTCGATCTTCAGCGCCTGCAGGATCGGCCGCAGCGTGCTGCACACCATCGCCTGCGCGAGCTGGAAATCGCCGAGGGTGCCGCGCTCGGAGACCAGCATCAGGATCGGTAGCTGGAACGGCAGGGCGAGCGAGGCCAGCACGTTGGGCAGGGTGGCGAAGCCGCTGGTCTGCATCAGCGCGATGCCGCGCATGCCCGCGAGGTAGGCGCCGGCGACGATGCCCACCGCCTCCTCCTCGCGCGCCGGCGAGACCACGGTGAAGAAGTCGTCGTCCACCAGGCGCCGGATCAGCGGCGCGAGCACCTTGTCGGGGACGTGGGCAACGAGCCGCACGTCGTGGGATTTGAGGACACGCACCACGGTGGCATCCCAGGTTTCGACGTCCCGGGCGGCGGTCGGTTCGACCATCTGGCATCTCCTTGCAACGATGTCTTCGCGACGGCCAGTCGGAACAGCACGTCCCACGGGCCGCTGACGAACTCATGATTATCGATGCTTTGGCTCGCAGGCGCCGGCGGTCACGGGAGATGGCGGGCGGCGCAAATGCATGCGCTTGCTCGTGCGCAACAGGGCCTGGCGCCCGAAATCGAACGCAGTCGGGCGTGCAAGGGGGAGGCTGGGGGAATCGCTCCCGCGCCCTCCGCCGGATCAGCGATCGCGGCGCCGGATCGTCGCCACGACCAGGAGCAGCCCTGACAAGAGAAGTGCGGCCGCGCCCGGCTCTGGAACCGGCGCAGCGGCGGTCTCGAGGAACACCTTGACGTACGGGCCGGCGACCCGTGCGCAGTATCCATCGCCGGTGCCGCAGCCTCCCGGAAAGCCGACGGCAGCCAGTGGGACGGCGACGTTGAGCGTGAAGTCGGATGTAGACAGCGCGTACGACGGTGAATCCTGGGTGATCGTGCCATTGAAGAACCAGGCACCATTGGTCCACACCGCTGTCGCTCCGTTGTATTGCGGATTGGCGCCAACCAGCCAGTTCATCGAAACATACCCGCTGCCCTGGCCGGTCGAGACGTCGACACTCAACTGCCAGGCCACGCCTGTGAACTGCCGACCGGGGTCGGCGACGAAGCGCAAGGCAAGGTCGTAGGTCTCCTGAACGCTCTGCCCGGGTCCCGCGAGCAGGGCGTAGGTAGACAGGTTCGGCACGCTGTATGAGGTGATGCCGATGCCGCTGAAGCCGTGGAAGAAGGTCAATTCTGTGGCTGGAAGGCCGTAGACTTTGTAGTCGGACTGGTCGGCAAAGAGCGTCTCCGCCGTGGCCGGCGCAACGGCTAGGAAAGTACAAAGGATCGCCGCGCAGCGACGCAGACGGCGAATGCGCTGCCGCAGTCCGCGCGGATCGGTAGGCTGGCCGTTGGCGCGGCTGCTTTCAATGGAGGACATGGCGCGATCCTTTGCAGGGGTTGAGTACTGACTTCTTGCGCTCGCGGGCTGGCGTATCGATGCGAACGAAACTGCCGGGGCCGGAGCCTGCAGCATCCCGTCTACCCCAGGCGCTCCGCCGCAGGCAACCCGACGCCGGGTCCCCATTTCTATCCGACGCGCGCAAAAAAATCGCAACAGACGGGGAAGAGCTACTCTTGGGACCGGCTGGCGAAGGCTTGGGCTATAGTTCCCGCATCGTGAATCATCCTCGTCAGAGTTCTCCAGCGGCGGGGGAGGGCGTTGTCAGTGAAAGGTCGGGCACCCTGCGCTTGAGCGTACTCGGTGGCTTCGAGCTCCGGCAGGCGGACGGCGTGGTCAAGCGGCTGCCGACCCGAAAGGCCGAGGCGCTGCTTGCCTACCTCGCTCTCCAGGCAGACCGCGAACATTCCCGCGAAGCGCTGGCGGCGCTCCTGTGGCCCGATGCGGCGGTTGCGGACGCGCGCGCCACGCTGCGCCAGACGCTCGCATTGGTGAAGAAGATGCTTGGCCCGGGAGTCCTGGTGACGACGGCTCGGACTCTCGGACTGGCAGCCGGGATGCTGCAGGCGGATGCGGCCGAATTCGACGATCTCGCCGATGACGCGTCGCTGGAGGCTGCGGAACGTGCGGCGGCGCTGTATCGAGGAGACCTGCTTGGCACCGCGGCGATCGGCGCTGCGCCATTCGAGGAATGGCTGCGGATCGAGCGGGAGCGCCTGCGCAGGCGACTGCTCGTCGTGCTGGGGCGACTGGCCGATTGTCATGCTGAGCGGGCCGACCCGGTGCGCGCAATCGAGGTTCTGCAGCGCTTGCTGGCAATCGACCCGCTCGATGAAGCCGCGCATCGCGCACTGATGCGCCAACTGGCAGGGCTGGGCCGCCGCGGTGCGGCACTACGCCAGTATGAGACGTGCGTCGACATTCTTCGCCGGGAACTCGATGCCGAACCCGCGCGGGAAACCCGCGACCTGTTTGACGCCGTGCTGCGGCAACGCGGCACCGAAGCCGATGCGAGTCCGGACCGATGGGCCCCGGAAAGCGGCCTCGGCCCGACCGTCGGGGCGCCGGCGGAATCGATGCATGCCGCACCCTTGGTGGGGCGAGACGCCGCCTTGTCCGAATTGGTGGCGATGCTGGCGTCGGCGCGCGCCGGCGCAGCGCGCACGGTGCTCATTTCCGGCGAGGCGGGCATCGGCAAGAGCCGCTTGGTCGCCGAAGTGTCTGCCCTGGCGGCACGGCAATCGGTGCGCGTCATGGTCGGCCGCTGCCATGAGAGCCAGCAGCAGGATCCGTACACACCATGGATGGAACTGCTGCGCGCGGCGCGGGTGGCGATCGATCGGGTTCTCATGGAAGAACTGGATCGTGCCTGGCGCCGCGATCTTGCCGGCATGCTGCCGGAACTGGCGAGCGACGACGAGCATCTGGAAGACGATCGGCTGTCGTCCGGGCACGCCGGCAGGGTATTCGAGGCTGTGGTGCGGCTGTTCCAGCGTCTTGCGGCCCGCGGTCCCGTCTTGCTCGTGCTCGAAGACCTGCATTGGGCGGACGACATCAGCCTGAGGCTCCTCGCCACCTTCGGGCGCCGGCTCGACGGTTATCCCGTGCTGGTGCTCGGCACTGCGCGCGCTGAAGAGATTGCCGTCGCCGGCGTGCTGCAGCGCACGCTTCGCGAGCTCGACAAGCATGATGCGCTGACGCGCCTGAGCCTGGAAGCGCTGTCCCAGCAGCAGACCGTCGCCCTGCTGGGCGCTCTGGTGCGCGCGCCGGCCGTTGGACCGCTGGGCGCGCGGCTGGAGGAGTTCGTGTGGCGGACCAGCGAAGGCAACCCGTTCGTCATCATCGAAACCGTTCACGCGATGGGCTCGCAGGCGGCACTGCAATCGACGCTGACGCAGACGGCGGCAGTGCCGTTTCCGCACCGGGTGCGCGACCTCATCGAAGGCCATCTCGAGCGCCTGAGTCCCGCGGCCCGGCAGCTTGCCGCCGTCGCAGCGGTGGCTGGGGGCGTCTGCGAATTCGTGCTGCTGCAGCAAGCCGCGGGCCTGACCGAGCGCGACGCCGCCGACGCGCTCGACGAACTGGTGCGGCGGCGCGTGCTGCGCGCCTCGGGAGAACGATTCGAATTCGCCCACGACCGCATCCGCAGGGTGGCCGAGGACGGCCTGCTCGAGCCGGCCAAGCGAATTCTCCACGGGGCGCTCGGCGACGCCTATGAAGCCTTGTACGCAGCGTCGGCGGCGCAGGTGATCGACCGGCTTGCCTACCACTTCGCACGGACCGACCGCGCCGGCAAGGCGGTCTACTACCTCACGCGTCTGGCCGAGGGGGCGGCCCGCGCCGGCGCGCACGAGCGTGCCATCGATGCACTCGACGAGGCGCTCATGCATCTCGCGCGGCGGCCCGGTCAGTTCAATGCCAGGCAGCGCTTCGAACTCGTGTTCCGCAAGTCACGCAGCGCGCTCCTGCTTGGGCGCCTGGACGACGTCGTGCGCATGCTGGCGCAGGAGCACACCTACGTCGACGGCGTGGCGGACGATCGGCTCGCCGGCCTGTACTACGTCCGCCTCGGTGCGACCTACAGCTATCTCGGCGACTACGGCAAGTCCGCGGCGCATTCGGAGCGGGCCCTTGCGGCAGCCAGGTCATGCGGCGACATCGGCACCATGGGCAAGGCGCATACCATTCTCACGCTGCATCATTTCTGGGCACGGCCGGACCTCGGCGTGCGTCACGGACACGATGCGATCGCGCTACTGGCACGAGCGAACGATTCGTGGTGGCTGGGGCAGGCGAGTTGGATCTACGGACTGAACCTCTCCTATCGAGGCAGGCTGTCGGAGGGGCTGCAGATGCAGGAACGCGCTGCGGCCATCGGGGATGCGCTTGGCGACCGGCGCCTGCAGTGCTCGGCCGCCTGGGCCGACGGATTCATTCGGGCGCTGGCCGGCGACTTCGAACGCGCGCTGTCTTCCTGCGCGCAGGCCGTAGCCCTCGCGCCTGATCCGATGGGACGTATGGTATCGATGGGCATGCAGGCGCTGGTGCATGTCGAGCGCGGTGAGGCGCAAGCCGCGCTGGCGCTGCTCGACTTGGCGATCCCCGCAGCGGCGACGTTCCGGATACCGCGCCTTGAGGGGCTGTTTCACGGCTTTCGCGGCGAAGCCGCGCTGCAGGCGGGCGACTGCCGCGGCGCTGAGGTGGCGGCGCAGGCAGGGGCGCGGTTGACGCTGGAATCCGGCTATGTCTACGGGCGTGGCTGGATCGAGCGAATCCTGGCCCGGGTGGCTCGTCGGCAGGGCGATATCGGACTCGCCCGCTTGCGCTATGCGATGGCGGCGAAGACATTCGCGGAAATGGCGGCGCCTTACGAGGAGGCGCGCACGCGCTTGGAACTTGCACGCTGGCTGGCAGACGGCATCGATGCCGACGCTTCGCTGGCCGAGGCGAAGGCGGCCTATCCGATCCTGTCGGCGCTGGGCTTCGAATCCCTCGCGGCCGACGCGCAGGCGTTGATCCAACCGGGCGCGATGGCGCAATCGCAACGCGGAAAAGCGCCCGCCTGATCACCCGGCGCCGTGACATCCAGCGGCGCGAGCGCACGACGGCGGCCTGAAGGCGGTCTCGTCGCGCGCCCGACCGTGCGAGGTTTCAGCCGGCGCCCGCGGGGCTGCTCGCGACCTCGCGCAGGCAGTCGAGCATGGCCGCGACGCCGGCCGTCGCGGCGCGCTCGGCCTGCGCGAACGCCGTCACCGGCATCCAGATGTCGAGGGTGCGCGCGTGGGCCTCGGCGACGATGCGCACCAGTCCGCGCTTCTGCAGGGCGCGCGCCTGACGGTCCGGCATCAGGTTCACCGCGTCGGCCTCCGCCAGCAGGCCGATGACGAGGTCGGTCATCAGCGCGTCGGTCACGCGCGCCGGCGACGGCAGCCCGGCGCGCCGCAGCGCGCGCTCGAAGGAGACGCGGATCGGATTCGACGGCGGCGGCAGGACCCACGGATGGGCGATGCACGCGTCCCAGCCGACGCGCGTGCGCCGCACCAGCGGATGGCGCGGGGCGACGACGATCTGCATCGGCTCGTCGTACAGGGGGAATCCCTCGATGCCGTCGGGCTGGGCCCGGCGCAGGCGGGCCCCGACCAGCAGGTCGATGCGGCCGGCGACGAGTTCGGGCAGCAGCACGTTGGTCGGCGCCTCGACGACGCTGACGGCGACGTCGGGCGCGCGCCGGCCGAGCAGCGCGACCGCGGGCGCCACCAGCGCCAGCGCCGAGGTCGGCATCGCGCCGATGCTCAGGGACCGGACCAGACCGCGCGCGAGGTTCTCCATGTCGCCGCTGGCGCGCTCGAGTTCGGCCAGCGCGCTGCGCGCGGCGCGGATCAGCGCGGCGCCGGCGCGGTTCGGCACGAGCCCGTGCGCGGTGCGTTCGAACAGCGGCGCGCCGATCGAATGCTCGATCTCCGCCAGCGCCTTCGACAGCGCGGGCTGGGTCACGTGCATCAGGCGCGCGACCTTGCTCAGCTGCCCGGCATCGTCGATCGCGATCAGGAGCCGCAGGTGGCGCAGCTTCATGTCGCGCGCGAAAAACTGGCGAATCGTCAACGTCGTCCCTTCGGCACACGGCCCGGCAGGCCCAATTTCCGCGCTGCCGCATAACCAGGAAGTTATGACGAGACTACCAGAATTCACTGGCTGCGCCGTCCGGCCGGTGCGAGTATGCGTGCCACGCCGATCCGTCCCGCAAACCCGCAATCCTTCGAGAAATCGCCACCATGAACGCACCGATGTCCGCGGCAGAAATGCGCCGGTTGCCGGCGGAGTTCAGGCACTTCCGGGTCGTGCCGTGCACGCCGACCATCGGCGGCACCATCGAGGGGCTGCACCTGTCGAAACTGGACGACGCGGTGGCCGCGGACCTGCGCACGGCGCTGTGGCGCTTCGGCGTGCTGTTCGCCCGCGACCAGCACCTGAGCTTCGACCAGCACAAGGCGCTGGCGCGGGTGTTCTCGGACGAGCTGGAGCGGCACACCTTCGGCAAGACGCTTGCGGCCGAAGGGCATCCCGAAGTGCTCGTGATCCAGAAGAAGCCGGGCATCGGCCAGCGCACCAGCACCGACGCCTGGCACCACGACGTGACGGCCCGCATGCATCCGAATGTCGCCGCGGTGCTGCAGGCAGACCAGGTGCCG
>JAEUOS010000212.1 GCA_016790695.1 Burkholderiales bacterium | reverse complement strand
AGCCGCGCGCCGGTCGCCGCCTACGAGCGCGCGCTGCGCGAGGCCGGCATCCCGTTCCTCACCGCGCGCCTGGGCGGACTGCTCGAGGCGATCGAGGTGCGGGACATGGTCGCGCTGATGCGCTTCCTGGTCCAGGAGGCGGACGACCTCGCGCTCGCCCAGGTGCTCAAGTGCCCGCTGTTCGGCTGCGGCGACGACGACCTGGCGGCCCTGGCGGCGCGCGGCGAGGCCACCTGGTGGCTGCGCCTGTGCGCGGCGGGCGCCGCGGCGCCGGCATCGCCGCTGGCGCGCGCCGCGCGCCTGCTCGGGGCGTGGCAGGCGATCGCCGACCGCCTGCCCGTGCACGACCTGCTCGACCGCGTCTACCACGAGGGCGATGCGCTCGACCGCTATCGCGCGGCGGCGCCGGCGCACCTGGCAGCGCGGGTGGAGGCCAACCTGCATGCGCTGATCGAACTGGCGCTCGACCTTGACGCCGGACGCTATCCGAGCCTCACGCGCTTCATCGACGAGATCGCGCGCTGGCGGCGCGAGGACGCGAACGACGCCCCCGACGAGGGCGTCGCCACGGCCGATGGTGCGGTGCGCATCATGACCATCCACGGCGCCAAGGGCCTGGAGGCGCCGATCGTCTGGCTCGCCGACGCGCATCGCGCCGTTCCGGCCGCGGGCGGCAACCGCGTGCTGGTCGAATGGCCGCCGCAGGCCGCGCGCCCCGCGCATTTTTCGCCGGTCTTCACCGCCGCGCTCCGCGGCACCGGCCGCGAGGCCTTCTTCGACGCCGAGGCGCGCGAGGATGCGGTGGAGTACCTGAACCTGCTCTACGTGGCGATGACGCGGGCGCGGCAGGCGCTGTTCGTGAGCGGCGTGATGCCCGGGCGGAACGAGGATGGCGCGAGCTGGTACCGGCGCATCGAATCGGCGCTCGCCGGCCTCGGCGGGAGCCCGTTCGGAGTCCTCCCGGCGGCGACCCCGGCGGCCCCGGCCGGGGCCCCCGCACCCGCGCCGCCCGCGCCGCCGCGGGCACGGCTGCCGCCGCTCGGCGAGCGTCTCGCGCCGGAGTCGCCCGAGATCCGCAGCGGCAAGCTGTCGCACTGGGTGCTGCAGTGCCTCAGCGAAGGGATCGCGCTTGACGAGCACGCGGTCCTGGCGCGGCGTTTCGCCGTGCCTGCCGCGGCCGTCGAGGCCGCCATCGTCCGGGCGCGCGCGGCGCTTGCGGCGCCGGCCCTCGCCCGTTTCTTCGACCCGCCGGCAGGCGCGGTCGCGCGCAACGAGGCCGAGATCGTCGGCAGCGACGGCCAGACGCGCCGCATCGACCGCATCGTCGCCTTCGACGACGAGGTGTGGGTGATCGACTACAAGGCGCGCCTGGGCCCGGACGTCCTGCCCGGCTACGAGGCGCAGGTGCGCGACTACATGGCGTTGGTGGCAGCGGTGTACGCGCCCCGGCGCGTGCGCGGGGCACTGATCGACCTGGCGAGCGCCGCGCTGGTCGAGGTGGCGGCCGTGCCGGCGGGCTGACGCGGCGGCGCGCTAGCGACCGCCGTACTCCGCGCGCAGGGTGCTGGCGCCGTCGGCCGCCGTGCGCACCGTGGCGAGCGCCGCGCGCAGGTCGGCGAGGTAGGCATCCATCGTCGCCGCGTGCGGCATCGACATCATGCGATGGATCGCCTTCGGGCGTCGCAGCAGGCCCGGCAGCCAGCCCTGCTTCGCCATCGCCTCGGCGACGCGAAAGATGTCGACGTCCGCCGCGGTGTAGGCGACGATGCCCAGCGGCGGCTCGCCCACCACCGACAGGCCCGGGATCGCGCGAATGCCGGCCTTGTAGGCGTCGATGAAGGCGAGCAGGTCGGCGGCCACGCGCTTGTAGCCTTCGACACCCAGGTGCTGGAACACCGCCCAGGCGCCGGCGACGCCGCCGGCCGGGCGGGTGCCGACCAGGGTGGTGGTCGCGAAGCGCCCGCTCGGCCAGTCCTTGAAGTCGAACCAGTGGTGGCGCGCCATCTCCGGGGTCCGGTAGAACACGGTCGAGGCGGGCTTGGGGCAGAAGCCGTACTTGTGCAGGTCGGCCGAGAGCGAGGCGACGCCGGGCACCGAGAAGTCGAACGCCGGGATGTCGCGGCCGATCATGCGCGCGAACGGGGCAAGGTAGCCGCCGACGCAGGCGTCGACGTGCAGCCACAGGCCGCGCCGGGTTGCGAGCGCGCCCAGTTCCGCGATCGGGTCGATGACGCCGAACGGATAGCAGGGCGCCGAGCCGATCAGCATGATGGTGCGGTCGTCGATCGCCGCCTCCATCGCGCGCGGATCGGCGCGGAAGTCGGCCGCCACCGGCACGCGCCGCACCTCGAGGTCCATCAGGCGCGCCGCCTTGTCGAAGCCCGGATGCACCGATTCCGGCGCGACGATGTTGCCGGCCAGGCGCGGTTCGCCGCGCGCGGCGCGCGTGTAGTCGCGGCAGGTCTGCACCGCCTGGATCAGGCTCTCGGTGCCGCCGGTGGTCATGAAGCCGGCCGCCTCCGCCGGCGCCTGGAACAGCGACAGCGCCATCTCGACGACCTCGGTCTCCATGCGCTTGACGCTGGCGAAGGCGCGGCCGGCGCCGAGCGCGTTCTCGGAGAAGTACTCGAGGAAGGCGTCGCGGCCGAGCGCGGTGATCGCCGCGCTGGCCTCGAACATGAACGCGGGCGAGCGGCCGCGCTTCCAGTCGACGTCGTCGCGCTTGAAGCCGCGCATCTCGTCGAGGATGTCGGCCGGCGGGCGGCCGGTCCGGGGCAGGGTGGCGCGCATGGGGAAGTCCTCAGGGGAAGGGTGGCGCACGCGCTAACCGAGCAGCAACCGGAACGTCCAGTAGGCGGCGATCGCCATCTGCATCGCGAACGCGGCGAAGCGCGCGGTGACCGCGGCGCTTGCCGTCGACGCGAGATGAATCGACGACTGCACGATGCGCGCCGCCAGCAGCGCATGCGCGAGCGGATCGGTGATCGCGCTTCGGTCCGTGACCAGCGCCACCAGCATCAGCCCGCCGAAGATCGGCAGGCCCTCGAGGCAGTTCGCGTGGGCGCGGGCGAGGCGCTGCATGAACGGCGAAAGGTTCGCGTTGTCGGGACGGAAGCCGTTGGCCGGCATCGTGCCGGAGACGACCAGTGCCGAACGGACGGCTTCCATGACCGCCAGCAGGAGCAGGGTCCACGCAATGAAGCCGGTCAGGGCAAGGGCGGTATTCGACATCGCATCTCCAGGGCGGATCGGCGCGCTTCGGGGGCCGTGCGGCGGGCGTGCCGCCGACCGTCAGGCGTTGTAGGCCAGGCGCAGGCCCGGCACCGGCCAGTCGTCGATCGCGACCAGCTTGCCCGTGCACGACAGCGTCACGTACAGGGTGCGCAGGTCGGACCCGCCGAAGCAGCAGTTGGTGACATAGGCATCGGGCAGCGGCAGGTGCGAGACGATGCGCCCGTCGGGGGAGATGACGCTGATGCCGCCGTTCAGCAGCGTCGCCACCAGCGCATTGCCGAAGGCGTCGACGCACATCGAATCGAAGCGCGCGTAGCCGCTGGCCACGTGCACCAGCCGTCCGCCGGCGGGCGACGGAAACGGCAGCCTCGACAGGTGCCCGGGCGCGTCGATGTCGAAGGCCCAGAGGCGCGCGCTGATCGACTCGCAGACGTAGAGGGTCCGGCCGTCCGGCGACAGCGCGGTGCCGTTGGCGGTGACGACCGGATGCGCGGCCTCGCGGATCGCGCTGCCGTCGGCGCGCGCGTAGTAGACCCCGCCCAGGTCCATCTCGCGCGCGCGGGTCTTGCCGAGGTCGGTGAACCAGAAACCGCCGTCGGCGTCGAAGACCAGGTCGTTGGGGCCGCGCAGGCCGCGCCCGTCGACGCAGTCGTAGACGCGCTCGACCTTGCCGGTGCCGAGGTGCACGCGCTCGATCCGCCCGCCCGAGTAGTCATCGGCCTGGCCGGTCGGGCGCAGGCCGTGCTGCGGATCGTGGTACCAGTTGAAGCCGCCGTTGTTGCAGACGTAGAGCGCGCCGTCCGGGCCGATCGCCGCGCCGTTGGGGCCGCCGCCCGGGGCGGCGACGACCTCGACCCGGCCGTCCGGCGTGACGCGCGAGATCGTGCCGCGCGCGATCTCCACCAGCACCACCGAGCCGTCGCTCAGGGCGACCGGCCCTTCGGGGAACTGCAGGCCACTGGCGATCTCGCGGATGTTCATCATGGTCTCGAGGGAAGGGACGAAGCGGCAAGTCTACGACGCCGGCCTCGGTGCGCGATAGCGGTACCACGGCAGCGCGCGGGTCAGCGACAGCACCGCGCCCGGGGCGACCAGGGTGTAGCCGGGAAGGGCCGCCGCCTGCGCGCGCCAGGCCGCGCCCTGCATCACCGCCAGCAGGCGCTGCATCGCCGGCGTGTCGAGCGTCTGCTTCAGGCACGCGAGATAGTAGTGCTCGGCAACCAGCGGCACGAACGCCAGCCCGTAGCGCAGCGCCGCCGCCTCGATGCCGAAGCCGACGTCGGCGGCGCCCGCGGCCACCGCCGCGGCCACCGCGAGATGGGTGGCTTCCTCGTCGGCAAAGCCGTCGATGCGCGCCGGGTCGAGGCCGGCGCCGGCGATCAACTGGTCGATCTCCACCCGGGTGCCGGAGCCGCGCTGGCGGTTGACGAAGCGCACGCCGGGACGCGCGAGGTCGGCGACCGCACCGATCGCCAGCGGGTTGCCGGGCGCGGTCATCAGTCCCTGGCGGCGCGCGGCGAAGTCGATCAGCTTGTGGCGGCCGGGCACGAGATGGCGCTTGAACGCCCGCGCGGTGGCCGAGCGCGGCCCGTGGTCGTCGCTGACGTGGAAGCCGGCCAGCAGGCAGCGCCCGGCCGACAGCGCCGCCAGCGCGTCGAGGCTGCCGCGGTACTGCAGGTCGAGGTGGACGCCGGCGGCAAGCAGCAGGTCCTTGAGCAGCGGCAGCGCCAGATCGTGGCTCGCCTGCGCGGACAGGACATGGGCGTTGTCGTCGAAGGCGACCGCGAAGGCGGACTCGAGTTCCGACGCCAGGCCCTGCACCTGCGGCGCGATGCGCGCGCGCGCGCGTTCCTCGGCCCACAGGAGCTTCTCGCCGAACGGGGTCAGGCGCGCGCGCCGGCCCTTCTCCCAGACGATCAGCGGATGCGCGAGTTCGGCCTCCCAGCGCTTGAGTTCGCCCCAGACATGGCGGTAGGAATAGCCGAGGTCGGCAGCGGCGCGGCTGATCGAGCCGCTGGCGCGGATCGCGGCCAGCAGGGCGAACAGCGGATTGCCGAGGTGCGCGCCGGCCGCGCCGTCGCGCGCGGGGGAGAAGCGGTAGTCGATCCGGATGCGAAACATATGCAATCGGCTTCCTATTGGGCGATCGTTCGGCCCTCGCTACCATTGTGGCCCATCCCTCGACGCGGTCGCGCGCCGCGCGGCGGACCACCGCTTCCTCAGCCCAGGTTCACCCAGCCCCGCCATGTCCTGGATCGCCGACAGCCTCGCCGGCGCGTTCGCGCTCGCCGCCTCGGGCGACCTGCGCCTGTACGCGATCGTCGCGCTGTCGCTCGAGGTGAGCCTGGCGGCGGTCGCGATCGCGGCGCTCGTCGGCTGCCTGATCGGCGCGGCGGTCGCGGTCGGGCGCTTCCCCGGCCGCCGCCTCGTGATCGTCGTCCTCAACGCGGCGATGGGCCTGCCGCCGGTGGTGATCGGGCTCGTGGTCTACCTGCTGCTCTCGCGCGCCGGGCCGCTCGGCGCGCTCGGCATCCTGTTCACGCCCGCGGCGATGGTGGTGGCGCAGGTGCTGCTGATCACGCCGATCATCGCCGCCCTGTCGCGCCAGGTGATCGAGGACGCCTGGCGCGAGTACGAGGAGCAGTTGCGCTCGCTCGGCGTCTCCACCGTCGCGGCGGCACGGACCCTGATCTGGGACACCCGTTACTCGCTCGTCACGGTGCTGCTCGCCGGCCTGGGCCGCGCCATGGCCGAGGTCGGCGCGGTGATGATCGTCGGCGGCAACATCGACGGCGTCACGCGCGTCATGACCACGGCGATCGCGCTGGAGACCAGCAAGGGCGACCTGCCGCTCGCGCTCGCGCTCGGCGTGATCCTGCTCGCGGTCGTGCTGTCGCTCAACGGCATCGCCTACGCGGTGCGCGAATGGTCGGTGCGCCGCCATGGCTGAACGGGCGCCCGAGGAACTGGTCCGCCTCGATGGCCTGGTCGTCGCGGGGCGCGGCCATCGCGCGCTCGACGGCGTCAGCGCGACGCTGCCACGGCGGCGCATTGCGATCCTCGGCCCCAACGGCGCCGGCAAGAGCGTTCTGCTGCGCGTCATGCACGGATTGCTGGCGCCGACCGCCGGGCGCGTGGCGTGGCACGCGGTCGCCGGGCGCGCGCCGCGCATCGCCATGGTGTTCCAGCGGCCGGTGCTGCTGCGCCGCTCGGTCGAGGACAACGTCGTCTATGGCCTGGCCAGCAGTGCCGCGCATCGCGGCCTGAGCGCGGCGCAACGGCGCGCGCGCGCCGTTGCCGCGCTCGAGCGCGTCGGACTGGCGCACCTGGCTTCGCGGTCCGGGCGCGTGCTGTCCGGCGGCGAGCAGCAGCGCGTCGCGCTGGCGCGCGCCTGGGCGCTCG
This sequence comes from Burkholderiales bacterium, assembly GCA_016790695.1. GTDB lineage: Bacteria > Pseudomonadota > Gammaproteobacteria > Burkholderiales > JAEUOS01 > JAEUOS01. The sequence continues at coordinate 863 of JAEUOS010000212.1, read as the reverse complement.
AACCGGACGTCCTGCTGCTCGACGAACCGACCGCGAGCCTCGACCCGGGCGCCACGCGCGCGATCGAGGCGGTGATCCACGAGATCGCCGCCAGCGGCGTCGCAGTGGTGCTGGTCACGCACCATCGCGGGCTCGCGCGGCGCTTCGCCGAGCAGGTCGTGTTCCTCCACGAGGGCCGGATCGCCGAGCAGGCGACGGTGACCGACTTCTTCGCCCGGCCGCGGTCCGCCGCGGCGCATGCCTATCTGGAAGGCGATCTCGCATGAATCCCCTCGGCCGTGCCCTCGCCGTGGTCGCCGCGGCGGTCGTGCCGCTCGCGGCCGTGCCGGTGCTGGCGCAGGAAAGGTTCATCGTCGTCGCCTCGACCACCTCGACCGAACAGTCGGGACTGTTCGGCCACCTGCTGCCGGCCTTCGAGAAGAAGACCGGCATCAAGGTGCGCGTGGTCGCGGTCGGCACCGGCCAGGCGCTCGACCACGGGCGGCGCGGCGACGCCGACGTGGTGTTCGTCCACGACAAGCCGGCCGAGGAGAAGTTCGTCGCCGACGGCTTCGGCGTCCGGCGCCTCGAGGTGATGTACAACGACTTCGTGCTGATCGGGCCGAAGGCGGATCCGGCCCGCGCCGCCGGGCGCGACATTGCCGCGGGGCTGAGCAGGATCGCGGCGGCGAAGGCCGCATTCGTCTCGCGTGCCGACAAGAGCGGTACCCATGCCGCCGAGATGCGCTACTGGCGCGCGGCCGGCATCGAGATCGACCGCGCGAAGGGTCCCTGGTACCGCGAGACCGGCTCCGGCATGGGGCCGGCGCTCAATACCGCGTCCGCGATCGATGCCTACATTCTTGCCGATCGGGGCACCTGGC
>JAEUOS010000113.1 GCA_016790695.1 Burkholderiales bacterium | reverse complement strand
ACCGCGCGCGCCGGCGCGTCCTCGACGTGGCTGGAACGGCCCTCGGCATCGTCGGCGGATACGAGGCGGCGGATCGGCGGCAGGTCGGTGCTCAGTTTTGGGTCCCCGGTCTTGGAAAGGCGCCGATGATAGCGCGGCGTCGCGTCCGGGGCGGGTGCGCACGCTAGAATGCTCCGCCGAATCCCCGATCGCCCACCGCGCGCGCCCACCGCTTGAATCCCAGCGACCTCCCCCCCGGCATCGTCGCCGCGCCGGCCGACTGGATCGCGCGCGCGCGCGCGCTCACGCCGTTGCTGGACGCGGCCGCGCCGCGCATCGAGGCGGCCAAGGGCCTGCCGGCCGACGTGCAGGACGCGCTGTTCGACGCGCAGATGTTTCGCATGCTGCTGCCGCGCGCGGCGGGCGGCGCGGAGCTCGACCTGCCGACCTTCGCCGAGGTGGTGTTCGACATCGCGCGCGGCGACGCCAGCGCGGCCTGGAGCGTCGCGCAGAGCAACGGCTGCGCGATGGCGGCGGCCTACATGCCGGCCGACGCGGCGCGCGCGATGTTCGGCGCGCCGCGCGCGGTGCTGTCCTGGGGGTTCCCGCAGGGGCCGTGCCGCGCCGTCGCCGTCGACGGCGGCTGGCGCGTCAGCGGCACCTGGGGGTTCGGCAGCGGCAGCCGCCACTCGACCTGGCTCGGCGGCCATTGCACGGTGTGCGCGGCCGACGGCACGCCGCAGCGGAAGGCCGACGGCAGCGTCGTCGAGCGCACCGCGCTGTTTCCGCGCGACGCGGTGCGCATCGTCGACGCCACCTGGGACGTGATCGGGCTCGCCGGCACCGGCAGCGACACCTACGCGGTGACCGACCTGTTCGTGCCGGCCGCGCACTGCGTGGTGCCGCGCGGCGTGGGGCGCGACCTGCAGTTGCCCCCCGACGCCGTGCCCGACCCGGAGACCGAGCGCCGCGAGGCCGGCCCGCTGTACCGGTTCTCGCCGACCGCGGTGTACCAGGCGGGCTTCTCGGCGGTCGCGCTCGGCATCGCGCGCGCGATGCTCGACGCCTTCATCGAACTGGCCGGCCGCAAGACGCCGTCGTCCGGCAGCACGCTGTTGCGCGACAGCGCGGTGATCCAGGCGCGCGTCGCGGTGTCGGAGGCGCGCATCGCCTCGATGCGCGCCTGGCTCGGGCAGACGCTGGCCGCGTCGTGGCACGCCTGCGCGGCCACCGGCACGCACGCCTACGAGCACCGCGTCGCGATGCGCCTGGCGTCGACCTACGCGATCGGCGAGGCCGCCAAGGTCGCGCGCGACACCTACGCCGACGCCGGCGCGACCGCGATCTTCGCCGCCAACCCGTTCGAGCGCCGCCTGCGCGACATGCACGCGGTGACCCAGCAGATCCAGTCCAACCCGCTGCACCTGCAGTCGGCGGGCCAGCACTATCTGGGGATGCGGCCCTCGACGCGCTTCATCTGACGCGGCGCGCGCCGCCGGCAGACCTCAGTCGGGCTTGATGTTGCCCTCGCGCACCACGCGGCCCCACTTGACGATCTCGGCCTTGACGTAGTCGGCGAACGCGCGCTGCGGCCCGCCGACCGGCTCGAAGGCCATGCCGGCGAGGCGCTCGCGCAGGTCGGGCTGCTGCAGCATCTGGTTGATCGCCTCGTTGAGGCGCTGCACGATCGCCGGCGGCGTGCCGGCCGGGACGAAGAGCGCGATCCAGGTGTCGTCGTTGATGCCGGGAAAGCCCGATTCGGCCGCCGTCGGCACGTCGGGCAGCGCGGCCACCCGCGCCGCGCTCGACACCGCGATGGCGCGCAGCTTGCCCGCCTTGACGTGCGGCAGCGGCGTCGACAGCGCGCCCGAACCCACGAGCGGCTCGCCGCCGACCACCGCGGTGATCGCCGGGCCGGCGCCGCGGAAGTGGATCGCGGTCATGTCGAGCTTGTGGGTGACGTTGAAGATGTTCTCGGCGGTCAGGTGCGGCGTGGTGCCGCTGCCGGGCGAGGCGAACGAGAGCTTCGCGGTCTTCGCGTGCGCGATCAGGTCGGCCAGGGTCTTCGCCGGCACCGACGGGTGGACGAAGATCAGGTTGGGCTGGCGCGCGATCGCCGCCACCGGGATCAGCTCGCGCTCGGCGTCGAAGCCGGGGTTGGGCGAGAGCGTGACGTTGACCGCGAACGCGGTCGTGGTGACGAGCACGGTGTAGCCGTCGGGCGCGCTCTTGGCCACCGCCGCGGCGCCGACGTTGCCGCCGGCGCCCGCGCGGTTGTCGATGATCACGGGCTGGCCGAGGAGTTCGGAGAGCTTCTGTCCGGTGGGCCGGCCGATCAGGTCCGCCGGGCCGGCCGGCGCGAACGGGATGATCATGCGGATCGGCTTGGCCGGCCAGGCCTGGGCCAGGGCCGGCGGCGCCAGCCCGGCCAGGGCGAGTGCAGTGATCGCGCGTTTCCAGTAGCTCATTCCCGTCTCCTGTCTGTGCGTTGCCCGACGCCGGCGCTTCGCTCCGGCGCTGCGCTGCGTATGGTACGCTGCCCCGATCACGAGCAACAGGACCGGGACCGCTCGCATGATGAAGATCGTCATCCGCTACTGCAGCGGCTGAGGCTACAAGCCGCAGGCCCTCCGTGCGAGGGACGTGCTGCTGGAACTCGGGCCCGCCGACGTCGAGCTGCTCCCGGGTCGTGCCGGCCAGTTCGACATCGAGGTCGACGGTGCATTGCGCTACTCGCGCGCGCAGACGCGCGGCTTTCCGACCGAGGCGGAGCTCGCCGGCCTGGTTCCGGAACTGGGCGGCTGACGCCGCGTCGCGGCGTGCGGGAACGGTGCGGGCGGGCGAAAACGTGGAGCTGCGCGCGAGTTTGTCCGGAACTCCGGAGTTCGGATCGACGCCGCCCTGCCACCATCGCGACATGGGAAAAAGGCTCCTTCTCGCCGGGCTGCTGCTGCTCGGATCCGCGCCGGCGTCCGCCGACTGCATCGAGGCGGCGGCGCGATCCTTCGGCGTGCACGGCGACATCCTGCGCGCCATCGCGATCGTCGAGTCGCGGGCGCGGCCGGCCGCGGTCAACGTCAACGCCAATGGCAGCGTCGATCGCGGGCTGTACCAGATCAATTCGGTGCACCTGGCCGAGCTTGCCGCGGCCGGCATCGTCGCGGACGACCTGCACGACGTGTGCCTGTCGAGCCACATTGCCGCGCTGCTGCTCAAGCGCAAGGTCGCGGCATTCGGCAACACCTGGGCCGCGGTCGGCGCGTTCCACTCGACGCTGCCGGAGAAGCGCGACCGCTACGCCCGCAAGGTGCAGGAGGTCTTCGAGCGCGTGCAGCAGCTCAAGCGCACGCTCGAGGCGCGGTAGCGCGGCCCGGCTCAGACGGCCTGCGCCGCCGGTGCGCCGTCCGGAACGCCGTCGGGGACGCTGTCCGGCGCGATGTCCAGCGTGGTGGTGCGGCGCAGCTCGCGCCGGTACGTCGTGTCGTCGAACGGCCGCGCGCGGTGCATGGTGGCGCGGTTGTCCCAGATGACGAAGTCGCCCGGCTGCCAGTGGTGGCTGTAGACGAACGCGGGCCGGGTCGCGTGCTCGATCAGGTCGCGCAGCAGGAGCCGTCCCTCGGGCAGGCGCCAGCCGACGATCGACGACGCATGCGAGGCCAGGTAGAGGCCGCGGCGTCCGCCGGGCAGCGTGCGCACCAGCGGATGCACCGCGCCCTTGAGCTGCTCCTTCTCGGCCGCGCTGAACTCGAAGCCCAGCACCTCGCGCGAATAGGCGATCGAGTGGTGCACCATCAGGCCCTCGAGCGAGGCGCGGGTCGCGGCGTCGAGCGCGTCGTAGGCGGCGCGCATGTCGGCGAACTCGGTATCGGCCGCGACCGGCGGGATGACGCGCGCCGAGAGCATCGAGTAGCGTCCCGGCGGGTCGACGAACGAGGCGTCGGTGTGCCACAGCCGGTTCGCCAGCCCGCCCATGCGCCGGCGGTCGTCCGGCGACAGGATCTGCCCGTCGGCGCCGACGTTGGAGATGTCGGACAGGGCTTCGTTGCCGAAGCGGTTCTTCACCAGCACCGCGGTCGAGGTCCGGGCGTGCAGCTGCCCGTCGAAGCGCTGCGCGAAGTCGAGCTGCTCCTCGTTGGTGAAGGGCTGGTCGCGGAACACCAGCACCGCGTAGCGGTCCATGCCGGCGCGGATTTCCTCGAGGGTGGCGCGATCGCGCACGGCGCGCAGGTCGACGGGGCCGACCTCGCCGACGAAGTGCGGGTGGAGCTGCCGGATCGAAAGTGTCATGAGGTCCTCCTGCCGCGGGCCGATGCGCACCGCGCGGCATGTTAACCCGGCGGGCCGGTAAGATGCGCGCAACGCTCCGCGGGCCTGCGCCGGCGCGACCGTCCCCCGCTCCCTGAGGAACGCCGCATGACTTCCTGCGACACCATCATCGTCGGCGCCGGCTCGGCCGGCTGCGTGCTGGCCAACCGCCTGACGGCCGATGGCAAGCGCAAGGTCCTGCTGCTCGAGGCCGGCCCGCGCGACACCAATCCCTGGATCCACGTGCCGCTCGGCTACGGCAAGCTCTTCGCCGACAAGCGCGTGAACTGGAGCTACGAGTCCGAGCCGGAGCCGCACTGCCAGGGCCGGCGCATCTTCACCCCGCGCGGCAAGGTGCTCGGCGGGTCCTCGTCGATCAACGGCCTGGTCTACATCCGCGGCCAGCGCGAGGACTTCGACGAGTGGGGCGTGCCCGGCTGGGACTACGCGGGCCTGCTGCCGTACTTCATCAGGGCCGAGGACCAGAGCCGCGGCGCCAACGCCTGGCACGGCACGGGCGGGCCGTTCGCGGTCTCCGACCTGCCGGACCGCCACGAGATGTGCGACGCCTTCATCGCCGCCGCCGAGGCCAACGGCATCCCGCGCAACGACGACTTCAACGGCGCGACCCAGGAGGGCGCCGGCTACTACCAGGCCAACACCCGCAACGGCCGGCGCGTCTCCACCGCGGTCGGCTACCTGCGCCCGGCCGAGAAGCGCGCCAACCTCGAGGTGCAGGTCGAGGCGCTCGCCACGCGCGTGCTGTTCGAGGGCCGGCGCGCGGTGGGCGTCGAGTACCGCCAGGGCGGCGCGGTGAAGACCGCGCGGGCGCGCGAGGTCATCCTCGCCGGCGGCGCGTTCAATTCACCGCAACTGCTGCAGCTCTCCGGCGTCGGGCCCGCGCCGCTCCTCGCGCGCCACGGCATCCCGGTGGTGCACGACCTGCCCGAGGTCGGCGCGAACCTGAACGACCACTTCTACGTGCGCACCTTCTGGCGCTGCACGCGGCCGATCACGCTCAACGACGACATGGCGAGCCTGTGGCGCCAGGCGAAGATCGGCCTGCAGTACCTGCTGACGCGGCGCGGCCCGCTGACGGTGAGCGCCGGCTACGCGGCCGCGTTCACGCGCACGCGGCCGGAACTGACGCGCCCCGACGCGCAGTTCTACTTCATCAACTTCTCGGTTGCCAGGCGCGGCGGGGTGCTGGACCCGTTCTCGGGCTTCACCTGCTCGATGTCGCAATTGCGCGCCGAGTCGCGCGGCCACGTGCGCATTGCCTCGGCCGACCCGCAGGCGCCGCCGGCCATCCTCTACAACTACCTCGACACCGAGAACGACCGGCGCGTCATGGTCGAGGGGCTGAAGAAGCTGCGCCGGCTGGTCAACACGCCGCCGTTCGCGCAGTACGTCGCCGAGGAGCGCGCGCCGGGACCCGCCGTGCAGAGCGACGACGAATGGCTGGACTTCTGCCGCGCCACCGGCGAGACCGTCTACCACCCGACCTCGACCTGCCGCATGGGCACCGATGCCGCCTCGGTGGTCGACCCGCAGCTGCGCGTGCGCGGCATCGACGGCCTGCGCGTGATCGACGCCTCGATCATGCCGGCGGTGGTCTCGGGCAACACCAATGCGGCGGTGGTGGCGATCGCGGAGAAGGGCGCGGACCTGGTGTGCGGCGCCTAGCCGAACGGCGGTGGGCGTGAGCCGCGGCCGGGGCGGACTGTCGCGCGGGCCGCTGCGGCACGGCCCCGGCCGGCACGGGGCAGGGCGGCCGCGCGGGGGCGCGCACGCATGACCCGCATCCGCCGCTCCGCCCTGCACTCGACCGCCTACGTCTATTTCGAGAGCGTGGCCCGGCTCGGATCGGTGCGCAAGGCCGCCGCCGAACTGTTCGTGGCGCCGTCGGCCGTGAGCCATCAGATCCGGCTTCTCGAGGACGAGCTCGGCGCGCCGCTCTTCAATCGCCTGCCGCGCGGGTTCAGGCTCTCGAGCGCCGGCGAGACGCTGCTGCACCACGTGCGCCGCGGCGTGTCGGAGATCGAGCGCGCGCGCGAGTTCATCCGCAACCTGAGCGGCATGCGCAGCGGCGCCGCGTCGGTCGCCACGGTCGAGGGCGTGGCCGTCGGCCCGCTGGCGGAAGTGCTCGAAGGCTTCTGGGCGCGCTGGCCCAATGTCCGGGTCGGCGTGACCACCGGAAGCTCGGCCCAGGCCTTCGATGCGGTCGACAGCGGCGCGGCCGACCTCGGGCTCGCCTACGCCACGCCCGAGAGTCCGCGCGCGCGCCTGCTGGCGCAGGCCGAGCTGCGCGTGGGCGCGATCCTGCGCGCGGACCATCCGCTCGCGGACCGCGCCGGCCTGAGCGTGCGCCAGCTGGTCGACGCGGGCCTGCCCCTGCTGCTGGCCGATCGCTCGGTCGGGGTGCGCGCCATGCTCGAGAGCACGCTCGGGCGCGACGCGCTGCGCCTGCTGCCGCGCCTGGAGACCAACTCCCTGATGATGATGACCCAGCTTGCGCTCAAGGGGGTCGGCGTGGCGGTGAAGACGCGCATCGGCGTCGAGCGCGAGCTCGCGGCCGGCGCGCTCGCGTTCGTGCCGTTGCGCGACCTGCGCGGCAAGAGCCAGCGCCTGCGCCTGTTCTGTCGCGAGGGCACGAGCCTGCCGCCGGCCAGCCAGGCGCTCGCGGCGGACCTGGCGGCGAAGCTCGCCGGGCTGCACGGGCAATAGCGGCGCGGCGCCGTCCGTACTGTTTAATTGAACGACGCGTCCTGAATGTTCTGTTGGACAGGATGCCACGGGGCGCCTAGAGTAGACCGCGATCGTCATTCGTCCGCGCGGGAAGGCCGCTCATGGAGCACCTCTACAACGGCGTGCATCTCGATGCGCCGCTCGACGCGCATCTGCGCATCTGGACCCTCGGCACCGGCAGCCCGTCGCTCTCGGTGCAGCGCCACGGCATCGCCACCCTGATCAAGGCCAACGGTCGCTGGCTCCTGTTCGATGTCGGGCGCGCGGCGCTGCAGCGCATGTACGAATGCGGCATTCCGATCCCGGAAGTCACCGACGTCTTCCTCACGCACCTGCATTCCGACCACATCTGCGGCATGCCGGACTTCTGGATGACCGGCTGGTTCGTCCTGCACCGCAAGAAGCCCCTGCGCATCTTCGGCCCGGAGGGCACGCGCCGGATGATCGAGGGGTTGAAGGAACTGCATCACTTCGACGTGACCGCGCGCAGCAAGTACGAAACGGCCCTCTCGTCCGGCAAGGACTTCGACGTGCACGAATTCGGCGAGGAGGTCGTCTACGACGAGGACGGGGTCCGCGTCATTTCCTTCCTCGTCGACCACGGACCGGCGGTGCGGCCGGCCTACGGCTTCCGCGTCGAATGCGCGGGCAGGAGCGTCGTGCTCTCGGGCGACACCACGATCTGCCCGGGCGTGCTGGAGCACGCGGCCGGCTGCGACGTGCTGATCCACGAGATCGCGGCCGCGTCGCGGCGCCAGCTGGCCGGCAACGAGATCACCCGCCGCATCCTGTCGATCCACACCGATCCGGACCAGATGAACGAGATCTGCCGGCGCGCCCGGCCGCGGCTGACGCTGCTCAACCACGTGAGCCTGTGGCGGGTGACGCAGTACGACATCCTCGCGCGGGTGCGCGCGGGCTACGACGGCGCGGTCGAGCTGGCGCTGGACCGCATGGAGGTCCTGGTCGGCGATGCGATCCGCCTGTTCCCGCCCGGGCCGCCCAAGCTTGCCCAGGACCTGATCGTCAGCGATACCCACTAGAAAGCCCCTGCCATGATCGCTCGCCTCGCCGCGCTGGCCGCCGCCCTCGTCCTCCTCGCCCTGCCTGCGTCGGGGCAGGCGCAGGCGTTTCCCGCCCGGGCGATCCGGATCGTGGTGCCCGCCGGCGCCGGCGGCGCCGCGGACCTGCTGGCGCGCGCGGTCGGCGAGGCCATGGGCGCCGCACTGGGCACGAGCGTGGTGATCGAGAACCGCGGCGGCGCCGGCGGCATCATCGGTGCCGATGCGGTCGCCAAGGCCGCGCCCGACGGTCACACCCTGCTCGTGACCTCCAACACCCTGGTGATCGCGCCGGCCCTGTACAAGGTCCCGTATGACACGGAGAAGGACTTCGCGCCGGTGGGCCTGATGGCGACCGCGCCGAACCTGCTGGTGGCGAGCGCGGACCTCGGGGTGAAGACGCTCGCGGACCTGATCGCGCTGGCCCGGCGCGAGGCCGGGCGCCTCGCGTACGGCTCGCCGGCGGTCGGCTCCGCCGCGCATCTGACCGTGGAGATGCTGGCGCGCGCGGCCGGCATCCGCCTGACGCATGTGCCGTTCAAGGGGCCGCAGCAGGCCATCATGGAAACCATCGCCGGGCGCGTGCCGATCACCATCGCCGGCGTCTCCAACGCGCTGCCGCACCTCAAGGCGGGCAAGCTGATCGGACTCGCGGTCGCGGGCGACGAGCGCTCGCGCCTGGTCCCGGGCGTGCCGACATTTGCCGTGGCGGGTGTCTGGGGCGTCTATGCGGCGCTCTGGTTCGCCATGCTGGCGCCGGCGGCGACGCCCCGGCCGGTGCTCGACCGGCTCAACGTCCAGCTCAACGCCGCGCTCAAGGCGCCCGAGGTGCAGGCGCGCCTGGACGCGCTGGGATTCGACGCGACCGGCGGTCCGGCGCAGCGGCTGGGCGACGCGATGCGCCGGGAGATCCCGTTCTACGCGGCCGTGGTCCGCGATGCGGGCATCAAGGTCGAGTAGGCGCAGACCGCCGGGACGAGAAAGCCGGCCCGCGCGTGATCGACACCTCGATCAGGCCGGCGGCGGCTGCGGGCGACACCGGTGCAGCGGTGGCGGTGCGCACGGAGAAGGGGGCGGACCGGATCCCGGGCGCGGCGGCCCGGGCGGCGCGCTCAGAGCGCCGCCAGCACCGCCGCCCCCATCGCGGCCGTGCCCACCCGCGTCGTGCCCGGCGTGTGGATGTCGGCCGTGCGCAGCCCCTGCGCGAGCACCGCGCGCACCGCCGCCTCGATGCGGTCCGCGCCGGCGGCGTCGTCGGCCGAGAAGCGCAGCAGCATCGCCGCCGACAGGATCGCGCCGAGCGGGTTGGCGACGTCCTGCCCGGCGATGTCGGGCGCCGAGCCGTGCACCGGCTCGTAGAGCCCGCGGCGGTCCGCGCCCAGCGAGGCCGAGGGCAGCATGCCGATCGAGCCGGTCAGCATCGCCGCCTCGTCCGACAGGATGTCGCCGAACATGTTGCCGGTGACGATGACGTCGAAGTCCGTGGGCCGGCGCAGCAGGTGCATCGCGGCGGCGTCGACGAACATGTGGCTCAGCGCCACGTCGGGATACTCGCGGCCGACGGCGGTGACGACTTCGCGCCAGAGCTTCATCACCTCCAGCACGTTGGCCTTGTCGACCGAGCACAGCTTCCCCTTGCGCGCGCGCGCGAGGCGGAAGCCGGCATGCGCGATGCGCCGGATCTCGCTCTCGGTGTAGCGCATGGTGTTGACGCCGACGCGTTCGCCGGACGCGTCGGCCGCGATGCCGCGCGGCTCGCCGAAGTAGGCATCGCCGTTGAGCTCGCGCAGGATCATGAGATCGAGGCCGCGCACGATCCCGGGCTTCAGCGACGACGCGTCGATCAGTTCCGGGTACAGCACCGCGGGCCGGTAGTTGGCGTAGAGCCCGAGGCGCTTGCGCAGGCGCAGCAGCCCGGCGCCGGGGCGCTGCGTCGCCGGCAGCAGGGTGTCGCCGGCGATGCCGGCGGCGCCGAACAGGATCGCGTCGCTGTCCTCGGCCAGGCGCGCGGTGGCCTCGGGCAGCGGGTCGCCCGCGGCGGCCACGCCGGCGCCGCCGATCGGCGCCTCGGTCAGGACGAACGCGCGTCCGCGGGTGGCCGCGGCGACGAGCACCTGGGCGGCCGGGCGCGTGACTTCGGGGCCGATGCCGTCGCCGGGGAGGAGGGCGATCTTCATGCCGCGCCCCGCGCGCGACGCCGCTGCGCGTGCCGGGCGTGCGCCAGGCGCACGAGCACGAGGCCGGCAGCCAGGAGCGCCCAGGCCTGCGGTTCCGGCACCGGCGCGGCGACGAACTGGCCGAGCGTCACCGAGGACGAGGTCACGGTGACGCCGAAGCTGCCGCCGGCGAAGAACACGCGGCCGCCGACCAGGTTGCCGAACCCGCCGCTGACCGCCTGCGCGGTGAGGATCGTGTAGCTGTCGCCGGGGCCGGGAACGTAGCCGCCCCAGAGGAGCGGGACCAGTTGTCCGGCGAGGAGCACCGATCCGGAGACCGTCACGCGGTCATGGCCGGTGCCGGCCACGGTCCCGCCGATGTCGACCTCCAGGGCGCCGGCCGGGTCCAGATGGAGGTTGCCGTTGAACGCGAGGATGCCGGGCGAATTGCCCGGGGCGATCGTCACCCCGCCTGTCAGTTGCGCAAGCTGCATGAAGATGGTGCCCGTGCCCGTGAGCCTGCCGCCCTGCACCGTGGTGACGCCGAAGTTGGCCGGGTGCGAGGCGTCGGCGAGGAAGACGCGGCTGCCGGTCTCCGCCACGATGCGGCCCCGGGTGTTGTCGATGGTCGTGTCGGCATTGCCGCGCCCCACGCGCAAGTCGCTGCCGTCGGCAGCGGCGAGCACGCCGCGATTGGCGATCGTCGCGACCCGCAGCTGCAGGGTCGATCCCGCACCGCGTGCCTCGACCCGGCCGTCGACAGCCAGGTTGGCGCGGATGGTTCCGCTCGCGCCGCTTGCGGTGCCGAGCGTATGTTGCGGCCCGACGGTGAGGAGTGCATCGCTGCTCGTCCTGTCGATCAGGGTTTCGTCCCCGCTGGCGAAGCGGGTACGGCCGGCGCCGCCGAGCGTGGCCGCGCCGTTGATCCACAGCGTCGCATTGCCCGACAGCCAGGGGGTGCCGTCGGCCAGTTCGAGCGTGCCGTGGTTGACGATGCTGCCGGCGAGGTACAGGTTCAACTGGTTGGCCACGCGCACGGTGGTGCCGGCCTCGATCGTGAGGGCGCCGGCGGCGGCGCCGTCGAGCGCCGCGAGGCGGTGGGCGTCGAAGCGGCCGGCGCCGCCGAGGACGCCGCCGCGGATGGTGACCACGCCGGTGGTCGACGGGTGCGAATGCGAGAGGGTGACGAAGCTGCCGGCGAGGGCCTCGATGCGTCCCTGGCTGTTGTCGACCAGGGTGTTGGTGTTGCCCACGCCGATTGCGAGAGTGGCGCCGTCGGCGGCGGCGAGCACGCCGGTGTTGACGATGCTCGTCGTCAGGGCCTGCAGCACGGACCCGGCGCCGCGCGCCTCGACGCGGCCCTGGTTGCTCAGTGGCAGGGTCAAGGCGCCGGACGCGCCGGCTGCCGTGGTCAGGGTCTGGGCGCTGCCGATTTCCAGAACGCCCTGCGCGTTGGCGGCTTCGACGCGGATTTCGTCATACCCGGTCAGTTCGATCCTGCCGCTGCCGTCGATGCGCACCGGCCCGGCGATCTGCAGCCGCGCCGGCCCGGAAAGCCAGGGCGTGCCGTCGTGCAGGTTGAGGACGCCCTGGTTGACGAGGGTGCCACTGAGCGTCACGGGCGCGTTCGAGGTGGTCAACCGCGCGCCGGCCTCGATGGTCACTGCACCCTGCGACGCGCCGTCCAGGATCAGGGTCCCGATGTTGAGAAGGGTGCCGCCGCCGGCGAGGGTGCCGCCGATGACGGTGTTGGTGGTGCCGGAGAACTGCAGCAGCGCGCCGGGCAGGGATTCGATGCGGCCCAGGTGGTTGTCGATCACCGCGGCGCCGAAGGGGCGGTTGAACAGGATCGTGCCGCCGCCGCCGGCGCGGATGATCCCCGCATTGTCGATGCGCGCACTCCACAGGTTGAGCGTGCCTCCGGCGGCATCGATCAGGCCGTCGTTCCACAGGTCGGCGACGACCGTGCCGGTGCTGCCGGCCTGGGCGAGCAGCGCATGCTGCGGCCCGTTCTCCAGCCGCGCCCCGACAGCGGACACGATCTCGTTGGGTCCGTTCGATTCCGCGAAGCGCAGCGTGCCGCTTCCCGCGAGGCGCGTGTCGGCGTCGAGAACGAGCTGCAGGGCCTGGTTGAAGCCGGAGTTGTTGCGCAGCCGGATCGCCGCGTCGTTGGTGAACGTGCCCGCGACGCGGTGGCTGGCGCGGAACAGGTCGACGGTGAGTCCGGCCGCGAAGCTCACGCCGCCCGAGGCGTCCCACACGCTGGGCGCAACCACCGCGAGGACGCCGGCGCCGCTCCACACGCCGCCGCGGAAGGTGTTCGAGGTTCCCGCCGCGGTCGCCGTCATGCCTGCGGCGAGGTGCACTTCGCCTTGCGGCATGGACAGCTGCGCGCCCGCGAAGCGCAGCGTGCCGCCGTCCAGCCTGAGCATGCCGGTGAGCGACAGGCTGCCGCGCAACTCGGTCTGCCCGCTGCCGACGGCGATGAAGCTGCCCGCCTCGGCTTCGAGCTGCCCGCCGGTGATCGTGGTGTCGCCGCCGGTCACCAGCGCGCCGCCGGCCCGCACGCGCAGCGTGCCGCCGCCGTTGTCGAGCGCGACGCCCTGCACCGAAACCAGGCCCTGATTGCGCGCTTCGATCAGGCCGCTGTTCCCGAGCGAGCCCCCGTCGAGCTTGACCATGCCGTTCTCGGCGACGATCGTGCCGCTGTTGTCGAAGCTTGCGAGCGGCTGCAGGCGCAATTCGCCGCCTGGTGCCCCCGGGCTGGCGCCGCCGGCGCGCAGGACCCCGCTGTTGTCGAGCGCGAGCCCGGTGAACCTGAGCGCCTTGCCCGGCGTGTCGGCGATCAGCGTGCCCTGGTTGATCAGCGACGCGACGCTCACCGTGCCAAACCCGGAGATGGTGTGCGCGGACGAATGGGTCAGCACGCCGGCGAGACCGCCCAGGAACGACGACTCGCTGGCCATGACGATCCGGCCGCTGCCGTTGATCGGCATGATCAGCGGGAAGTCCAGCGCGCTGCTTCCGTTCAGGGTGATTTGCCCGTCGTTGGTCAGCACGCCGCCGGCGAGGCTGATGCCCTGGATCGACAGCGCGGCCTGGTTGTGCAGCGACAACTGGGCGCCGCCCGACAGCGACAAGGTCGAGACCGAGACGCCGAGGATGCTGAGCGGCACCCCGTTCTCGCCCGGGATCAGGTCGATGTCGAGGTGCACATGCCCGCTCGGCACGACGGTGAAGAAGTACTCGCCGAAGGTGTTGTCCGGAAAGTACTGCCAGAGGCTGTTGAAGCTGGCGATCGCCCAGTCTCCCGGGGTCTTGGCGAGCCAGGCACCGCTGCCGCCGATCCAGGTGGCGATGAACTGCGCCGCGGCGTGCGGTGCCGCGAGGAGGCTGCAGCAGAACGCCAGCAGGAACGTGCAGCGGCGGACGGCAGGCCGGCGCGGCCGGGGCGGCGGCGCGCCGCGGGCGAAGGTGCGCATCTGGTCCTCCTTGCCACCCGAGCGTCGGCCGGCTGGCGCGGGCGCGCCGGCGATCGATCGCCGGGGCGCGTCGCCGTCGGCGGCTCGCGGGGGCTCAGATTAGCGCGGCTTCCGGTGCCAAGACAACCCGCGACGCGAAGTTTTGCAAAGCCGGCCGCGTATCGGCATGCCAACGGCATGGGCCGGCGCGCCCCTCAGGGCCGGGGGTACCAGGCGGCCTCGCGCTCCTCGTGGAACGAGGCCAGCCCTTCGGCGGCCTCGGCCGACTGCCGCCCCGCCGCATGCTCGGCGACGATGGCCGCGAAGTGGCCGCGGTGGACGTCGGCCCAGGCCTGGCGCAGCACGCCGGCCTTGGTGACGGCGTTCGCGCGCGGCGCGTTCTTCAGGAGCGCGTCGACGACGCGCGCGCCGGCGGCTTCCAGCTCGGCCGCCGGCACCACCTCGTGGACCAGGCCGATGCGCCTGGCCTCGGCGGCGCCGAAGCGCTCGCCGGTCTGCGCGTAGCGCCGCAGGTGGCGCACGCCGATGGCGTCGGCGAGCTGCGGGAAGATGATGGTGGCCGCCATGCCCCAGCGGGTCTCGGCGATCGCGAACATCGCATTGTCGGCGGCGATCGCGACGTCGCACGCGGCGGCGATCCCGGTGCCGCCGCCGAAGCAGCCGCCGTGGATCAGCGCCACCGTGGGCACCGGCAGGGTGTTCAATTCCCACATCGCGCGCGCGGTGCGCTCGGAGGCGTCGAGGTTGGCCGGCGCGCCCCGGGTGCGCACCGCGTCGAGCCAGCCGAGGTCGGCGCCGGCCTGGAAGTGGCGCCCGTTGCCCGCGAGCACCACCGCGCGCGCGGCGCCGCCCGCGCGCACCTGCGCGCAGGCATCGATGAGCGCGTCGATCATCGCGCCGTCGTAGGCGTTGTTGACCGCGGGCCGGTTGAGGGTGACGCGCACGACGCCGCGGGCGTCGGCGCTGACGAGTACCGGGGGTTGCGACATGGGTCTCCTGGGCCGCGCGGGCGGCAATCGAACGCCGTGCATTGTCGCGCTTTCGCGTGCCGCCGGGCGCCGCGCGGCCGGGCGCGCGGCGCGATGTATATTGGGGGCCAGTCGCCGCGGTCGTGCCGCCGGCCCGCGGGCGACACCATGCGCAGACCGGGGCGGCGCGGGCGGATCGCCCGGAGAGGGGTTCCCATGATCGTTGCCATCGTGCAGATCCCGATTGCGCCGCGCCCGCGCGAGGAAGCCGTGCGCCAGGCGACGGCGAGCGCGCCCACCTATCGCGACCTCGGCGGGCGCGGCCTGCTGCGCAAGCACTACCTGAACGGCGCGGCCGGCGGCGGCGGGGTGTACCTGTGGCGCACGCGCGCCGATGCCGAGGCCTGGTACACCGACGCCTGGCGCAAGGCGATGACCGATCGCTTCGGCGCCGCACCCGTGGTCACCTACTACGAGAGCCTCGTCACCGTCGACAACGTGACAGGCGAGACCGTCGTCGAATCCTGAAACGGAGGCACCGCATGACCCGGTTGCTCAAGCATGACGCGCTGCGCCTGGCCGCGCTCGCCGTGGTGACGGCCGCGATGCTGCCGGCGCCGGCGCCGGCGCAGTCGCCCTATCCCGCCAAGCCGGTGCGCATCATCGTCGCCTACGCGGCCGGCGGCGTCGCCGACGTGATGGCGCGGCTGATCGCCACGCCGCTGGGCGCGGACCTCGGCCAGCCGGTGATCGTCGAGAACCGCGCCGGCGCGGGCGGCGCGATCGGCACCCAGGCCTGCGTCGCCGCGGCGCCGGACGGCTACACCCTGTGCATGGGGTCGCAGAGCAGCGTGATCCTCAACCCGATGCTGTCCAAGGAGGCGAACTACGACGCGGTCAAGAGCTTCACGCCGATCTCGCTGGTCGCCTACGCGCCGAATCTGCTGGTGGTGAGCCCGCGGCTCAACGTCAAGACGATCGACGAGCTGATCCGCTGGATCCGGGCGAATCCGGGCGCCGCCTGGGGAACGTCCGGTGCCGGCACCTCCAACCACCTGATGGCCGTGTACCTGAATCGGGAGTTCGGCCTGAAGATCGAGCACGCGCCGTACAAGGGCGGGATCCTCGCGGTGCAGGACGTGCTCGCCGGGCACATTCCGATGGCGATGGACCAGATCTCCTCGAGCATCCAGCACGTGCGCAAGGGGACGCTGGTGGCCGTCGCGCAGTCGGGCGCGACGCGCTCGGTGCACCTGCCCGAGGTCGCGACCTTCGCCGAGACCGTGGTGCCGAAGTTCCGCTACGACTCGTTCCAGGCGCTGCTCGGGCCCGCCGGATTGGCGCCGGAGGTCGTCCAGAAACTCAACGGCGCGCTGCGCAAGGCGCTCGCGCTGCCGGACGTGCGCGAGCGCATGATCCAGCTCGGCGGCGTGCCGGTCTCGAATTCGCCGGAGGAGTTCGCCGCGCAGATCCGCGAGCAGATCCCGCTGTTCCGCGAGCTGGTGCAGCTCTCCGGCCTGAAGCCGCAGTGACACCCCGGCGCGACCGCAGGGATCGCGCCGCGCGCGACGCGCGCCAACCGAGGAGTTGATCCGATGAGCACAACCACCATCCAGGCGGCCCTCGCCGCCGCGGCGCCCGGCACCCGCGTCGAAGGCACGGTGCCGGTAGGCAACATGGCCAGCGGCGCCCTGATCGGGCTGCCGTTCGTCGCGCTGCGCGGCGCGCGCCCCGGCAAGACGCTGTGGATCAACGGCCAGGTGCACGGCAACGAGGTCACCGGCATCGTCGCCGCGCTCGAGTTCGTCAACGCGCAGGACGCCGGCCGCCTCGCCGGCAACATCGTCGTGACCAGCACCGCCAATCCGCTGGGCTTCGATGCCCGGCGCAAGAACGCGCCGCAGGACGACAACGACCTCGACATGAGCTTCCCCGGCCGGGCCAACGGCTACACGACCGAGCTGTTCGCGCACCACCTGCTGCGCGAGATCCGCGCGGTCGCGCCCGACCTGGTCATCAGCATGCATGCCCAGGGCACGCAGACCACCAGCCGCACCTACACGGTCTACAAGGAGCCGCCCGAGGCGCCGGTCCGCGGACCGCAGCTGTTCCCCTACATGGCGGCATTCGAGCCCAGCGTCGCCTGCCGGATGAGCGTGCTGCCCGGGTCCGGGGAGATCCTCGGCAATCATTCGGGCGCGCTCGACTACCAGCTCAACATGGCGGGCATCCCGACCTTCATGGTCGAGCTCGGCACCGGCCAGCGCGCCGATCCCGCCGAGGTCCTGCGCGGCGTGACCGGCTTCGCCGACGTGTGCCGCCGCCTCGGCATCGTCGACGGCGCGCTGCAGACCGGGATGCGCGTGCTGCGCCACGTGACGCGCCGCGGGCATTTCCCGGTCGCGCACGGCGGCCTGTTCCGGCCGCGGCAGAAGCCGGGCGAGGTGGTGCGCGCCGGCGAGGCGCTGGGCGAGATCCTGAGCATCCACGGCCACGTCGTCGAACGGCCGACGGCCCCGCAGGACCTGATCATCATCGCGATCCGCGTCGATCCGGTGGTCCACAGCGGGGACCGCGTCGCCTACGTCGCCTACGAGTGGACGGAAGTGCCGGTCTGATGCGCGCCTGCGCGCGTGCCGGCGGCTGCGCCGGCCAGGGCGGCTGAGGCGGGCCGACGATGGCGCAGGTGCGCGCCTTCTGCACGCAGTGCCGTTCCCGCTGCGGCTGCATCGCGGTGGTCGAGGGCGACCGGCTGGCCGCCGTCCTGCCCGATCCCGCGCATCCGACCGGCGCGAAGCTGTGCCCGAAGGGCCGCGCGGCGCCGGAACTCGTGCATCACCCGGACCGGCTGACCGCGCCGCTGCGGCGCACCGCGCCCAAGGGCGCGGCGGATCCCGGCTGGCGCGCCATCTCGTGGGACGAGGCGCTCGACGAGATCGCGACGCGCCTGCGGGACGTGCGCCAGCGGCACGGCGCCGAGCAGGTGGCGTTCTCGGTCACCACGCCGTCGGGCTCGCACCTGCAGGATTCGATCGCGTGGATCGAGCGCTTCATCCGCGCCTACGGCAGCCCGAACACCATCTACGCCACCGAGATCTGCAACTGGCACAAGGACCACGCCACGCGCTTCACCTTCGGCCACGACATCGGCACGCCCGACTTCGCGCACACCGACTGCATTCTCTTGTGGGGCAACAACCCGGCGGTCACCTGGCTGGCGCGGGTGGCGGAGATCCAGGGCGCGGTCAGGCGCGGCGCGCGCATGGTGGTGGTGGATCCGCGCCCGACGGCCTTCGCCAGGCAGGCGGATTGCTGGCTGCAGGTGCGCCCCGGCACCGACCAGGCCCTGGCGCTCGGCCTGGCCCACCTGATGATCGCGGCCGGCAGCTTCGATGCCGCGTTCATGCGCGCGTGGACCAACGCGCCCCTGCTGGTGCGCGCCGACACCGGCCGCTTCCTCCGCCAGAGCGACGTCGAGGCGGGCGGCAGCGACCAGGTGTTCTACGGACTGGGCGACGGCGAGCGCCTGGTTCCGTACGACGCCGCGCGCGGGGCGTGGCTGGCCGATGCGGCCGACGTCGCGCTCGTCGGCGCCGCGCACCTGCGCACCCGCACCGGCGAGGCGGCCTGCCACACCGCGTTCGAGCTCTATGCGACGGCCGCCGCCGAGTGGCCGCCGCAACGCGTCGCCGCGCACACCGGCGTCGACGAAGCCGCGCTGCGCCAGGCCGCGGCGCTCATCGGCGGGGCGGCGTCGGTGGCCTACTTCGCGTGGAACGGCATCGGCCAGAGCGTCACCGCGACGCAGACCGACCGCGCCCTGACGCTCCTGGTGTCGCTCACCGGCAGCGTCGGCGCGCAGGGCGGCAACGTGCCGGGCGGCGCCGCGCGCTTCGGCGACATCTCCGGTGCCGACCTGATGTCCGCCGCCCAGCGCGACAAGGCGCTGGGGCTGAAGGCGCGCCCGCTCGGCCCCGGCCGCAACGGCTGGGTCACCGCGCGCGACGTCTATCGCGCGGTGCTGCACGGCGACCCCTACCCGGTGCGCATGCTGGTCTCGTTCGGCACCAACCTGCTGGCCTCGCAGCCGGACACCGGGTTGGCGCGCCAGGCGCTCGAGCGTCTGGAATTCCACGTGCACGCGGACTTCTTCCTGAACCCGACCGCAGCCCATGCGGACATCGTCCTGCCGGCCGCGACCTCGTGGGAACGCGAAGGCCTGCGTACCGGCTTCGACACCAGCCTGGCGTCGCTCAAGCGCGTGCAGCTGCGCCCGGCCGTCGTCGCGCCGCGCGGCGCGGCGCGCAGCGACACCGACATCGTGCTGGGCCTGGCCGACCGCCTGGGCATGCAGGCGCAGTTCTTCCACGGCAGCGCCGATGCCGGCCACGACGAGGTGCTCGCGCCCGCCGGGCTGTCGGTCGCGCAGCTGCGTCGGCAACCGGAGGGCGTCGACCTGCCCGGCGAGGTGGCGCTCCGCGCGTATGCGCAGATGGTCGACGGCCGGCCCCGGGGATTCGCAACGCCGACCCGCCGTGTCGAGGTCTACAGCGAAACCCTGCTCGACCACGGCATCGCGCCGCTGCCCGTGCTGGACGCGGCCGACCTGCCCGCGGCACCGCCGGGCTATCCGCTGCGCCTCGGCGCCGCCAAGGTGCTCGCGTTCTGCCACAGCCAGCACCGCAACCTCGACTCGCTGCGCCGGCTGATGCCGGACCCGCAGGCCGAGATCGCGCCGGAGACCGCGCGCCAGCGCGGCATCGCCAACGGCGACTGGATCCGCATCCGCACCCCGGTCGGCAGCGCCGTCGCGCGCGCGCGCATCTCGCGCGGGCTCGCCGAGGGCGCGGTGTGCGCCCAGCACGGGTGGTGGGTCGAGGGCGCGGGCGGAACGCCGTACGATCGCGCGCATCCGCTGGCGGCCAACCTCAACCAGGTGATCGACACCGCGCGCGACGACCCGGTGTCGGGGTCGATTCCGCTGCGCGCGAGCTGGTGCGAGGTGGAGCCGATCGCGCGCTAGCCCGCTACAGGGCGGCGATCTCGAGCGGCGCGGTCGGCGCCTCGTGCAGCATGACGATCTCGGTGTCGCCGTCGCGCCACGCCGGGAAGCGCGCGCGCACCAGCGGGTCGTGACCCGGGATCAGGTGGTCCGGGCTCGGCGCCAGGCGCTGCAGCTTGCGGTAGCCGTCGAGCATGTGGCCGACGTGGAAGATGATCGGGAACGGCGACTCCTTGTGCAGGTTGGCGTAGAAGTGCGTCGCGTCCGAGGCCAGCACCACCCAGCCGCGCCGGGTGTGCACGCGCACCGACTGCAGGCCCGCGGTGTGGCCGCCGATGTACACCAGGTCGATGCCGGGCGCGAACGGCGCGTCGCCGTCGTAGAACTCGACGCGCCGGTCGTAGACCCCGCGCACGATGTGCACGACGTCGTCGACGTCGTAGGCGTGGCGCATCGCGTCGTAGCGCATGTAGCGGCCGGTCGCGTACTGCAGTTCCTTCTCCTGCAGGTGCAGCCGCGCGTTGGGCAGCAGGTGCACGTTGCCCGCATGGTCGTAGTGCAGGTGGGTGATGATCACGTCCCGGACATCCGCCGGCGCCAGCCCGAGGCGCGCGATGGCGTCGAGCGGCGAGCACAGGTAGTCGCGCCTGCGGCGCTGCGAGGCCTCGGCCGAGAAGCCGGTGTCGACCAGCACGGTGCGCTCGGCGTTCCGCACCACCCAGACGAAGTAGTCGATCGGCATCGGCGCGTCGTGCGGGTCGTAGGCCATGAAGGCCTCCTGGCGGCGGCGCGCGAGGGTGGCGTAGCGCAGCGCGTAGATCTCGTATTCGGGCAGGGCGGCGGTCATGTCGGGGTTCCGCGTGGGCGCCGGGGGGCGGGCGCTAGGCCTTGTTCAGTCCGAGCGAGCGCGAGATCACCTCCTTCATGATCTCGTTGGTGCCGCCGTAGATGCGCTGCACGCGCGCGTCGACGTAGGCCTTGGCGATCGGGTACTCCATCATGAAGCCGTAGCCGCCGTGCAGCTGCAGGCACTCGTCGATGATGCGGTTCTCGATGTCGGAGGCCCACATCTTGGCCATGCTGGCGGTCGCGGTGTCGAGCTTGTTCTGCATGAGCAGCTCCATGCAGCGGTCGACGAAGACGCGCCCGACCTGGCACTGGGTGGCGAGCTCGGCGAGCTTGAAGCGGGTGTTCTGGAACGACGACACCGGGGTGCCGAAGGCCTTGCGGTTGTTGACGTAGTCGATGGTCCACTTGATCGCCGCCTCGGTCTTGGCCATCGCGCCCAGCGCGATCTGCATGCGCTCCCAGGGCAGCTCCTGCATCAGGTAGATGAAGCCGTTGTTCTCCTCGCCCAGCAGGTTCTCGGCCGGCACCTCGACGTTGTCGAAGAAGAGCTCGGAGGTGTCCTGGCCCTTCAGGCCCATCTTCTTCAGGCGCTTGCCCTTGGTGAAGCCCTTCATCGTGGTGTCGACGATGATCAGCGAGGTGCCCTTGGCGCCCTTGTTCGGGTCGGTCTTGGCGACCACGATCACCAGGTCGCAGTTCCAGCCGTTGGTGATGAAGGTCTTCGAGCCGTTGACGACGTACTTGTCGCCCTGGCGCACCGCGGTGGTCTTGATCGACTGCAGGTCGGAGCCCGCGCCCGGCTCGGTCATCGCGATGGCGCCGATCAGCTCGCCCTTGACCATGCGCGGCAGGTACTTCTTCTTGAGCGCGGCGCTGCCGTAGCGGTTCAGGTAGGGGGCGACGATCTCCGAGTGCAGGCCGAAGCCGATCGAGGAGCTGTTGGCGTAGGCCTGCTCCTCCATCAGCACCACGCTGTAGAGGCGGTCGGCGGCGGCGCCGCCGTATTCCTCGGGCATGCTCACGCACAGGAAGCCGTTCGCGCCGGCCTTGAGCCAGACGTCGCGGTCGACGTAGCCCTGCTCCTGCCAGCGGTCCTCGTTGGGAACGACTTCGGCCTCCATGAAGCGGCGGACGGAATCGCGGAAGGCCTCGTGGTCGGCGGTGAACAGGGTGCGGGGGATCATCGGGTCGGTCTCGTTCGGAGGGAGGGGGAAGGCGCGCCGCGGCGGCGGCGAACGCGCGTAGTGTGCAACAAATCCGTCGCGCGGCGGCTCGGATTCCCGGGCCGGCGGCCGGCGGCTACCCGGGGGCGGCGAGATCGACCGCGCGCTCGCGCAGGGTCTTGTCCTGGCGCATCCTGAACTTCTCGACCCGATGGGTCGGCGTGTGCGGCAGCGCGTCGACGAACACCACGTAGCGCGGCACCTTGATCGGCGCGAGGCGCGCGCGGCACCAGGCGGCGATCTCCGCGGCGTCGGCGCGCATGCCCTCGCGCAGCACGACCGCGACCAGGATCTCGTCCTCGCCCAGGTCCGCGGGCACCGGGATCGCGGCGGCCTCGAGCACCGCCGGATGGTTGCCGATCACGCGGTCGAGCTCGGCGCCGGAGACGTTCTCGCCGCGCTTGCGGATGATGTCCTTCTTGCGCGCGACGAACCAGTAGTAGCCGTCCTCGTCGACCCAGGCCAGGTCGCCGGTCAGGAACCAGCCGTCGCGGAAGGCCGCGCGCGTCTGCTCGGGGTCGTTGTAGTAGCCCTGCATGATGGTCGGCGTCCGCACCGCCAGCTCGCCGATGGTGCGCGGGCCGACGGTGTTGCCGTCGTCGTCGATCACCTTGAGCTCGGTGAGCCGGACCGCCGGGTCGGGATGGGTGCTCGGCAGGCCCATCGAGCCGACGCGGCGCTCGCCGTCGAACGGGTTGTTCATCGCGCCCGGGATCTCCGACATGCCGAAACCCTCGATGACGTGCGGCAGGTGGAATTCCTCGCCGAAGACGCGGTAGACCTCGGCGTCGAAGGGCGCGCCGAACATCTTCGTGAGCTTGTGCCCCGGGCGGTACTCGCTGCGCGGGCGCCGCATCAGGATGCCGGCTGCGGCCGCGATGGTGTTGACCTCGGTGGCCCCGGTGGCCTCGGCGACCTCCCAGAAGCGCGCGGCGGAGAAGCGCGGCTCGAGTATCAGGGTGGCGCCGGCGACGAGCGCGCCGGTGAGCGAATAGAACACCGCGTTGATGTGGAACATCGGCAGCACGCACAGGATGCGCTCGTCGGGCTGCAGGAACATGCGCTGGACGAAGCCCTCGCCGGCGAGCACCACGGTCTTCTGGCTGTGCATCACGCCCTTGGGGAAGCCGGTCGTGCCCGAGGTGTAGACCAGGATGCAGGTGGCCGCGGGCGCGGCGCCGCCCGGCGGCAGCGCGTCCGCGTCCGCGCCGGCGTCGCCGACCAGCGGCGGCGCGCCCGCGCCCGGCTGGTTCAGCGCGAACCAGGGCGCCGGCGCCAGGGCGGCGCAGGCTGCGCGCGCCTTCTCCAGCGTGGCCGGCGCGGCGACCACGCCGCACACGCCGGCGTGGGTGAAGACGTAGCGCGCCTCCTCGACGCCGTAGTCCGGGTTGACCGACACCATGATCGCGCCCAGGTGACCGAGGGCGAAGAAGGTGAACACGGTCGCCGGATGGTTGGCCGAGATGACGCCGACGCGGTCGCCCGCCCTGACGCCGCGCGCGGCCAGCGCGCGTGCCGCCGCGCGCGCGCCGGCCAGCACCTGCGCATAGCTGGTCCGGCCGCCTTCGAAGACCAAGAAGGTCTTGTCGGGCTGCGCGCGCGCGCGCGACTCGAGCAGCGACATCAGCGTGTAGCCGTGGGGGGCGAAGCGGGCGAGCACGTCGCGCGGGGCGACGGTGCCGGGTGCAAGCGGGATGACGATCTTCTCTGGATTCACGGGCGTCGGCTCCGGCGGCGGTGGGGCAGAGGGCGGGGCGGGGGCGGCGGCGTCAGGGGCGCGCGGGCGCCTGGCCGGGCATCAGGTCGTACGGATGCTTCCAGCCCGGCAGCGCGGCGATGCGGCCGAGCCAGCGCTTGAGGTTGGGGAATTCGCGGCCGAGGTCGATGCCGATCTCGTCCTCGAAGTACAGGTAGCCGCACATCGACAGGTCGGCGATGGTCGGCTGCGCGCCGGCGATCCAGTCGCGCGTGCCGAGCTGCCGCTCGGCGATGGCGAAGGCGCCCAGCATGCGCGCCTTGAGGAACTCCAGCACGGCCGGGTCGCCGTTGCGGGCGATCGCGACCAGCCAGCGGTAGGTCGCGGTGTAGCTGGTGAACTTGTGGTTGTCGAACAGGAGCCAGCGCAGCACCTCGCGGCGGCCGGCCTCGTCGGCCCAGCCGAACCTGCCGGTGGCGCCGGCGAGCAGATCGAGGATGACGCCGGACTGGCTGACCCGCTCGCGCCGGCCGTCGGCCGTGTACTCGAGCACCGGCGCCTCGCCCATCGGGTTGACCGCGCGGTAGGCCTCGCTGCGGGTCTCGCCGTTGAAATAGTCGACGAAGCGCGGGGTCCACGGCAGCGCGCACAGATTGAGCATCAGCGCGGCCTTGTAGCTGTTGCCGGACTGGGCGAAGCAGTACAGGGTGATGTCGTCCATGGGCGTTTCCTTCGTGGGCAGCGCCGGCGCGGCGCGGTGACGAAGCATTGCACAGATCGGCGAGCGGCTCAGGCGCCGTCGCGGCCGGCCACCTCGGCGCCGGCATTGCGCGCCAGGCGGATGTTGAACAGGAACGAGCTCGCCGAGACCAGGGCGACGACGACGAAGGCGATGCTGAAGTCCGACGCCTCGACCTGCGCGTGGCCGCGCAGCGCCGCGGTGCTCTCGAGCACCCAGGCGGCGAGCGTGACGCCGAGGCTCAGCGCCAGCTGCTGGGTGACGTTGGCGAGGCTCGAGGCCGGGCTCATGTCGGCGCGCGCGACATCGGCGTAGGACAGGGCGTTGAGCGCGGTGAACTGCAGCGAGCGGAAGAAGCCGCCGGCGAGCAGCAGCGCGACCATCCAGCCCCAGGGCGTGGTCGCGGTGAACAGGCCGTAGCCGGCGATGGTGCCGGCGGCGACGACGACATTGGCGGTGAGCACGGCGCGAAAGCCGAAGCGCCGGAGGATCGCCACCGCGAGGGTCTTCATGAACATCGCGGCGAGCGCCGAGGTGCAGGTGAGCATGCCCGAGGCGAGCGCGCTGAAGCCGAAGCCGAGCTGCAGCATCAGCGGCAGCAGGAACGGCATGGCGCCGACGCCGACGCGGAACAGCGCGCCGCCGAGGACGCCGGTGCGGTAGGTGGCCAGGCGCAGGAAGCGGAAGTCGATCAGCGGGTGCGCGCAGCGCCGCGCGTGCCACAGGTAGGCGGCCAGCGCGGCGACGCCCGCCGCGAGGCAACCGAGCGAGGCGGTCCGCGACAGCAGGTGCTCGCCCGTGGTCGCGAGTCCCAGGGTCATGGCCGAGAGCCCGATCCCGGACAGCAGGAATCCGGCGGCATCGAGCGGCGCCACCCGGTCCTCGGTGATCTGCGGCACGTGGCGGGTGGCGAGGTAGATGCCCAGCAGGCCGATCGGGAGGTTGATGAAGAAGATCCAGCGCCAGTGGAAATAGGTGCTGATCGCGCCGCCCAGCGGCGGCCCGATCACCGGGCCGAGGAGCGCCGGGATCGTGAGGTAGGACAGCACCCGGACCAGGTCCTTCTTCGGCACGCTCTTCAGCAGCACGAGCCGGCCGACCGGCACCATCATCGCGCCGCCGAGGCCCTGCAGGAAGCGCGCGGCGACGAAGCCGCCGAGCGAGCTCGAGAGGCCGCACAGGAGCGAGCCCAGCATGAACACGCCGATCGCGAGCCGGAACACGGTCTTCGAGCCGAAGCGATCCGCCATCCAGCCCGAGATCGGGATGAACACCGCGAGGCTCACCAGGTAGGCGGTGAGGGCGAGCTTCAGGGAGATCGGGTTGACGCCGAGGTCCGCGGCGATCACCGGCAGCGAGGTGGCGATCACCGTCGAGTCCATGTTCTCCATGAACAGCGCGCAGGCGATGATCAGCGGCAGGAGCAGGTCGCGGCGCATCGTGGCGGCGGGCGCGGTGCCGGCGGCGCGTCGTCGCGCGGCGCCGCGGCCGGTCAGGGCAGGGACACGATCTCGACCCAGTTGGGATTGCGGCCCGTCGCGTACTTGCGCAACTCGACGAGGCTGCCGTCGGCAGGGTCGATCGCGTGCACCGACATCGCGTGCGACGCCTGGCCCACGCACAGCAGGTAGCGCCCGGACGGGTCGATCGCGAATCCGCGCGGCTCGCGCTCGGTCGCGTAGTGGCGCGCCGGCCCGAGGCGGCCCCGGGCGTCCACCGCGAACGCCGCGAGGGTGCTGGACCGGCGTTCGGAGGCGTAGAGGAAGCGCGCGTCCGGCGTCAGGTGGAGGTCGGCGGCCCAGGGCCGCTCCGGGTGCCCGGCGGGCATCGCCTCGGCGGTCTGGACGGGCGCGAGCGTGCCGGCGTCGGCGTCGAACGCGAACACGCAGACCGTGGCGTCGAGCTCGTTGAGCAGGTAGGCGGTGCGGCCGTCCGGGTGGAAGATGAAATGCCGCGGCCCGGCGCCGTGGCGTACCGTGGTCCGCGGCGGGTCGTTGGGCGTGAGCGTGCCGCCGGCCTCGTCGAAGCGGAACTGCATCACCGCGTGGGCGCCGAGGCAGGGCACGAACACGAAGCGGTTCGACGGGTCGGGCACGATGGCGTGCGCGTTGGGCTCGGTGTCGAGGACCTGGTGCGCGTCCGCCGGCGTGCCGCCGTCGTCGATGCGGCACACCGCGACCTTGTGCCCGCCGTAGGAGGCGGCCAGCAGATGGCGGCCGGTGCGGTCGGTCGCGATGTAGGGCGTGCTGTCGGGCAGCGCGCCGTGGCCGCGCGGCGACAGCTGGCCGCTCGCCGGGTCGATCGCGAACGCGGCCACGCGGTAGGGCGCCGAGCGCAGCCCCGCGTAGAGGTAGCGGCGGTCCGGGCTCACGGCCAGCGGCATGACCAGCCCGCCGGCGGGGACGCGCTGCGTCAGGGCCAGCTCGCCGCTGGCGCCGTTGAGCTCGAGGACGAGGATCTCGCGGCTGTCGGCGCAGGCGACGTAGGCGAAGGTGCGCGATGGTGCGGGGGACATGGCGTTGCGGCGACGGGAAGCGACGGGTACCGGCGCTGCGCCAATACCGGGGTCGGGATGTCAAGTATAGGGCGGTCGCCGCCGGCGGCTAGCCGGTGATGCCGATCTGCCAGGGCACGAACTCGTGGTCGCCCAGCCCCAGGAGCTCGCTCCGGGTCTTCGCGCCGGAGGCGACCTCGAGCATCAGGTCGAACACGCGCCGGCCCATCTCGCGCATGGTGAGCACGCCGTCGAGCACCAGGCCGCAGTTGATGTCCATGTCCTCGATCAGGCGCTCGTACATCGGGGTGTTGGTCGCGAGCTTGATCGACGGCACCGGCTTGGCGCCGAACATCGAGCCGCGGCCGGTGGTGAACATGATCATGTTGGCGCCGCCGGCGATCTGGCCGGTGGCCGAGCAGGGGTCGTAGCCGGGCGTGTCCATGAACACGAACCCCTTCTGCGTCACCGGCTCGGCGTACTTGTAGACCTCCATCAGCGGGCCGGTGCCGCCCTTCATCGAGGAGCCGAGCGATTTTTCGAAGATGTTCGCGAGTCCGCCGGCGTTGTTGCCGGGGCTCACCTTGCCGTTGATCTGCACGTCGCGCCCGACCGCGTAGTTGTCCTTCCACCAGCGGATGCGCTCGACGAGCTTCTCGCCGACCTCGCGGTTGCGCGCGCGGCAGGTGAGGGTGTGCTCGACGCCGTAGATCTCCGGCGTCTCGGAGAGGATCGCGGTGCCGCCGTGCTGCACCAGCAGGTCCATCGCCGCACCCAGCGCCGGGTTGGCGGTGAGGCCGGAAAAGCCGTCGGAGCCGCCGCACTGCAGGCCGATCGAAAGATGGCTGGCCGGCACGCGCGTGCGCGTGACCCGGTTGGCGGCCGGCAGCAGTTCCCGGACCGCCGCCACGCCGGCCTCGACGGTCCGGCGCGTGCCGCCGGTCTCCTGCATGACGAAGGTCCTGAGCCGCGGCCCGACCGACAGTCCCTGGTCCTGCAGCAGCCCGGCGATCTGGTTGCGCTCGCAGCCCAGGCCGATCACCAGCACCGCGGCCAGGTTGGCGTGGCGGATGTAGCCGGCCAGCGTGCGGCGCAGCAGGTCCATCGGTTCGCCGGTCATCTCCATGCCGCAGCCCAGCCCGTGGGCGAAGGCGGCCACGCCGTCGATGTTGGGAAACTGCGCCAGGCGCTCGGGCGTGAACCATGCGGCGATCCTGTGCACCACGGTGGCCGAGCAGTTGACGGTCGAGACGATGCCGACGTAGTTGCGCGTGGCGACCTGGCCGTTGTCGCGCACGATGCCCATGAAGGAGGCGCGCTCGGCGTCCGGCACCATGACCACCGGCTTGTAGTCGCGCGCGAACGCGTAGTCGCGCTCGGTCTCGCGGAATTCCAGGTTGTGCGAGTGGATCAGCGTGCCGGGCTCGATGTCGGCGGCGGCGAAGCCGATGGTCACGCCGTACTTGCGGATCGGCTCGCCCTTCGCGATCCGCGTGCGCGCGATCTTGTGGCCGGCCGCGACCTGCGAGCGGCTCGCGATGCCCTCGGCCGGCAGCGCGGTGCCGATGCCGATGTCGACGCGCGCGATGACGATGTTGTCGCCGTCGTGCAGGCGGATGGTGGGGCCGGCGGCGAGGCGGTCCTGGAGTTCGATCATGGGGTCGGCGCGGCGCGGGATGGCGGGACGCCCATTGTATTTGGCGCGGCTACTTCATCAGCCCGGGCAGCCACAGCGACAGCGCCGGGACGTAGGTCACCAGCAGCAGGGCCACGCACATCGCGCCGTAGAACGGCCACAGCTCGCGCGAGACCTGCTCCATGGTCACCTTGCCGACGGCGCAGCCGACGAACAGCGTCGGCCCGACCGGCGGCGTGATGAGCCCGATGCCGAGGTTCAGGATCATGATCATGCCGAAGTGCACCGGGTCGATGCCGAGCTTGGCGATCACCGGCATGAAGATCGGCGTGCAGATGAGCAGCATCGGCGCCAGGTCCATGAAGGTGCCCAGCAGCAGGAGCAGGAGGTTGACCAGCAGCAGGAAGACGTACTTGTTGTCGGAGATCGACAGGAAGAACTGCGTCACCTTCGCCGGGATCTGCATCAGCGCCATCATGTAGCCGAAGGCGACCGAGAAGCCGATCAGCATCATCACCATCGCCACGGTCTTGACCACGCGGTGCACCAGGTGCGGCAGGTCGCGCCACTTGTAGTCGCGGTAGACCAGGAAGGTGACGAGGAAGGCGTAGACGCAGGCCACCGCCGCGGACTCGGTGGGCGTGAACACCCCGGACAGGATGCCGCCCATGATGATGACCACGGTGACCAGGCCCCAGAGCGCCTCGATCACGATCCGCGGCACGTCCGCGAGCGCCACCGGCTCGCCCTTCGGGTAGTCGCGCTTGTGCGACACCCACAGCACCAGCCCGATCAGGCAGACGGCGAAGAGCAGCCCCGGGATCACCCCCGCCAGGAACAGGTGCGCCACCGACACCGTGCCGCCGGCGGCGAGCGAATAGATCACCGCGTTGTGCGAGGGCGGGATCAGGAGCGCCTGCACCGAGCCGCAGATCGTGACGTTGGTGGCGAACACGCGCGGGAAGCCCGCCTTGACCATCTGCGGGATCATCACCGAGCCGATCGCCGAGGTGTCGGCCACCGACGACCCGGAGATGCAGCCGAACAGCGAAGAGGCCATGATGTTGACCAGCGCCAGCCCGCCGCGGATGAAGCCGACGAACACGCGCGCGAGGTTGATCAGGCGCGCCGCCATGCCGCCCTCGGCCATGATGGCGCCGGCGAGCACGAAGAACGGGATCGCGAGCAGGGCGAAGTCGTCGGTGCCGTCGGAGATCTTGAGCATGATCGCCTCGAGCGGAATGTCGATCCACCAGGCGCCGCAGATCGCCGCCAGCCCGAGCGCGTAGGCCACCGGCACACCGAGGGCGCACAGGAGCGCGAACGAGCCCAGCAACACCAGAACGTCCATGGCCCTACTCCAGTTCGGCTTCGCCGTCGCTGTACATGACCGAGGTGCGCGGCGGCGGACCCGCCCACACCCGCTCGAACAGGAACAGCAGGGTCAGCGCGCCGGCCACCGGGATCGGCATGTAGACGATGCCGACCGGCAGGCCGGGGAACTCGGCCATGCTCTGGTTCCAGGTGATCACGCACAGGTGCGCGCCGTAGCCGGTCATGAACAGCGCCATCGCGGCCATGCACAGGTCGACGCCGACCAGCATCGCCCTGCGCGTCCCGGCGCCGACCGCGTTGAGCAGCGCCTCGACGGCGATGTGGACGTTGGCGCGGAACACCGCCGCGCCGCCGATGAAGGAGAACATCACCATCATCACCACCGCCGCCGGCTCCGGCCACGACTGCGGGTTGTTCATCACGTAGCGCATGAACACGCCGAACGGGATGATCAGCGTGATCACCACGATGGCGAGCCCGGAGAGGACGATGCAGGCGAGGTAAAGCGCCTCCATCGCCCTGGCATAACGCGCTTTGGCGGTCATGGCGGATGCTCCTGCGGGGGTCGTGCCCGCGCGGGCGGGGCCGCGCGGGCGGAACGGACGGCGGGCGGATGCGCCTACTTGGTGTCCTCGATGCGCTTGAGGATGGCGGCGTACTTGGCGCCGTACTTGTCGCGGATCGGCTGGGTGGCCTTGTAGAACGCCGCCTTGTCGGCCGCCACGAACTGCACGCCGGCCGCCTTGAGCTTGGCCTCGGCCTCGCCGGTGTAGGCATCCCACAGCTGGCGCTGCTCGATCTGCGCCTCGCGCGAGACCTTCCGGACCAGCGCCTGGTCCTCCTTCGACAGCGCGTCCCAGGTGCGCCGCGAGAAGACGAAGATCTCGGGAATGATCAGGTGGCCGGTCAGGCTGTACACCTTCGAGACGGTGTAGTGGTTCTGCGCGAGCAGCGTCGGCGGGTTGTTCTCGGCGCCGTCGACCACGCCGGTCTGCAGCGCCTGGAACAGTTCGTTGAAGCCCATCGCCACGCCGTTGCCGCCCATCGCGTTCATGGTCTCGACGAACAGCGGGTTGCCCATCATGCGGATCTTCATGCCCTTGAGGTCCGCGGGCTTGGCGGCCGGCTTGTTCGCGTAGACGTTGCGCGTGCCGGCATCCATCCAGCCCAGCGCGATCAGGCGCGAGGTGCCGGCGGACATGCGCTCGAGCAGGTCCTGCCCGATCGGGCCGTCGATGACCTTGCGCATGTGCGCCTCGTCGCGGAAGACGAACGGCAGGTTGAACACGTTGAGGTCGTCGACCACCGGGCCCATCGCCCCGACCGAGATGCGGGCGATCTGCAGCGCGCCGACCTGGGCCTGCTCGATCATCTCCTTCTCGCCGCCCAGCTGCATCGCCGGAAACATCTGGATCGAGATGCGGCCGTTGGTGGCGGCCTCGAGCTTCCTGCCCATGCGCACGATGGCTTCCACGGTCGGATAGCCGAGCGGGTGCACGTCGGAAGCCTTCCACACCACCTTCTGCTGGGCCAGGACGCCGCCGGCGGGCAGGGCGGCCCCGAGCGCGGCGGCGGCGCCGGCGCGGATCACGTCACGTCGTTTCATGCTTGTCTCCTTGGTTGGTTGGGCGGACGGCAAAGATAGCGCGTCGCCGCCGGAACGGCCAGGGCGTCGGGCGCGCGGGGAGGGAGGCGCGACTCAATAGAAGGGACCCATCTCGACATAGGGGCCGCCCTGCATCCGCGCGGCGCGCGTCGCCGGGTCGCCCGCCGGGGAGCGTGCCTCGACGGCGGCGCGGAACTTCTCCGAACTCTCGCGCGGCACGAAGCCCAGGTGCGCGGCGGCGCTGTTGTCCCACCACTTGTCGCGGTTGTCCGAGGCGCCGAAGACGATGGTGTGCCCGACCGACGGCACGGTCAGGCCGAGACGCACCAGCTCGGTCAGGTCGTCGATCGAGATCCAGGTCGCGAGCATGCGCCGGTCCCGGGGCTCGGGGAAGCACGAGCCGATGCGCACGCACACGGTCTCGAGGCCGTAGCGGTCGTAGTAGAAGCGCGACAGGTTCTCGCCGAACGCCTTCGAGACGCCGTAGAAGCTGTCCGGGCGCGGCGGGTCGTCGGCGTCGATGGTCCGGGAGCGCGGGTAGAAGCCGATCACGTGGTTGGAGCTGGCGAAGACGATGCGGCGCACGCCGTGGATGCGCGCCGCCTCGTAGAGATGCGCGAGGCCGGCGATGTTGGGTCCGAGGATCTCGAGGTACGGGCGCTCGACCGAGACGCCGCCGAGGTGGACGACGGCGTCGACGCCGGCGAGGAGCCCGTGGACGGCGTCGCGGTCGGCGAGATCGCAGGGCGCGAGCTCCTCGCCGGCGGCGGCCGCGCCCAGCGGCGCGATGTCGGACACGCGCAGGATGCGCGCCAGGGCGCGCAGGCGCGGCCGCATCTCGCGGCCGATGCCGCCGGCGGCGCCGGTCAGCAGCAGGCGGTCGAAGGCGTGCGCGGCGGACATGGCGGCGGCTCCCGGCGGCGGCCTATTGCTCGAGCCGGAAGCCGGTGCGGCGCACGACCTCGGACCAGCGCTGCATCTCGTTGCCCAGCCAGGCCGCCATTTCCTCGGGCCGGTTGCCGACCGGGTCGGCGCCGAGCGCCGCCAGGCGCTCGGCCACCTCCGGCACCTTGAACAGGCGCGCGATCTCGGCCTGCAGCCGGTCGAGCGCCGGCTTCGGGGTGCCGGCCGGCGCGAGCAGGCCCTGCCAGGAGCCGGTGACGAAGTTCTTCGCGCCGGTGGCCTCGGCGACCGTCGGCACCTCCGGCAGCGCGGCGACCCGCTTCTCGCTCGATACCGCGAGGAGCCGCAGCTTGCCGCTCTTGACGTGCGGCAGCGTGGCGACCATGCCGTTGAACAGCAGGTCGGCCTGGCCGGACATGACGTGCATGATCGAGTCGGCGCCGCCCTTGCCGCTGATGTCGACCCACTTGAGGTCGTGGCTGACGGCCAGGAGCAGGCCGGCCATGTGCGGCGCGCTGCCCAGGCCGGTGGTGGCGTAATTGAGCTTGCCCGGATGGGCGCGCGCCATCGCGATCAGGTCCGCGACCCGGGCCACGCCGAGGTCGGGCCGCACCACCAGCAGGTGCGGGGTGTAGGAGATCAGGGTCACGGGTGCGAAGTCGCGCCCGACGCTGAACGGCAGCTTGGGGAAGATCGCCGGGCTGATCGCGAGGTTGCCGACGTCCATCAGGACCAGGCTGTGGCCGTCGGGCGCCGACTTGGCCACCTGCTCGGCCCCGATGTTGCCGTTGGCGCCCGGCTTGTTCTCGACCACGACCGTGGTGCCGAGCGCGTCGCCGAGTCGCGGGCCGAGCAGGCGCGCGAGGACGTCGGAGGTGCCGCCCGGGGCGAACGGCACGACGATGCGGACCGGCTTGGCGGAAAAGGTCTGCGCGCCGGCCGCGGCGCAGGCGGCGCAGAGGACGATGCCGACCAGACGGGTGACGAGGGGAATCACGGCGGGGGGTCCTTGGCGTTCTTGGCGTGGGCCGGCGCGATGCGCCGCTTGCTCGAAATTTAGTGATATGTCATCATACAACCTGTTGGATTATCCTTGGGCTTCGCCAGCCATGTCAAGCGGGGCAACTGCCGAATCGATCCGCGTCAATTCCGGGCGCGGCGCACCGACGCGCGTGCGCCGCGGCACCTCCCTGACCCAGCAGCTGGTCGACCGCCTGAGCGCCCGCATCCGCAGCGGCGAGATCCCGGTCGGCAGCAAGCTGCCGACCGAGGCCGAGATCATCGCCGCGCACGGCGTGTCGCGCACGGTGGTGCGCGAGGCGCTGTCGCGCCTGTCGGCGGCCGGTCTCACCGAGACCCATCATGGCGTCGGCACCTTCGTGCGCGAACTCGGCCAGGGCGCCGATTTCCGCATCGATCCCCACCTGATGTCGGCCATGGCCGAGGTCCTGGCCGTGCTCGAGCTGCGCATCAGCATGGAAACAGAAGCTGCAGCCCTGGCAGCGCAAAGAAGAAGTGATCACCAACTTATTTCGATGCGCAAGGCGCTCGACGAGTTTGCGGGGGCGGTGGCGCGCGGCGAGGGGACGGTCGAGCACGACTTCGGGTTCCATCTGCAGATCGCGCTGGCGACCGGCAACCGCTACTTCTCGGAGCTGATGCGCTATCTGGGCACGATGGTCATCCCGCGCTCCCGGCTCAACACGGCCGCGCTGGCGCAACTCGATCGCCGCGAGTACCTGCTGCGCGTCGATCGCGAGCATCACGACATCTTCGACGCGATCGCGCGGGCGGACGCGGAGGCGGCGCGCGCCGCGATGCGGACCCATCTGGCGAACAGCCGCGAACGCCTGCGCCGCGCCCACGAGGCCGCCCGGGACGTCGCGTGAGGCGCCGGGTGCTCTTCACTTGTCGTATGACAACATATGACTGGAGCGCGGATCAGGCGCGGGTCGGGTGGCGCCGGTCGCACGTGACCGCGCCGGCGGCGGCGGACGCACCGTGAGCGCGCGCCATCGTCTCGCGCTGGTGGGCCTCGGCATGGGGGCGACGCCCCACGCGCAGAGCCTGCTGGATCTCGCCGACCGGGTCGAGGTCGCGTGGGCCTGCACGCGCTCGGCCGAACGCGCCGCGTCGTTCGCCGCGCGCTTTCCGTTCCCGGTCACGCGCGATGTCGAGACCGTGCTGGCGGACCCGACCATCAATTGCGTGCTCATCGCGACCCCGCCGGCCACGCATCTCGAACTCGCGACGCGCTGTGCCGCGGCCGGCAAGCATGTGCTTCTCGAGAAGCCGCTCGAGGTCACGCTCGCGAAGAGCGAGACGCTGGTCGAACGTTGCGCGGCCGCCGGCGTGCGCCTCGGCGTGGTGTTCCAGCATCGCTTCCGGCCCGGCGCGCGCCGTCTGGCGGCGCTGGTCGAATCCGGCGCGCTGGGCGCGCTCGCCATCGCCAACGTGCAGGTGCCGTGGTGGCGCCCGCAGAGCTACTACGACGTGCCCGGGCGCGGCACCCGGGCGCGTGACGGCGGCGGGGTGCTGATCACCCAGGCGATCCATCAGCTCGACCTGTTCCTCTCGCTGGCCGGCGCGGTGTCGCAGGCGACGGCGTTTGCGGGCACCACCGCGCTGCACCGGATGGAGACCGAGGACGTGGTCGCCGGCGCGCTGCGCTTCGCCAACGGGGCGCTGGGCGCCGTGATGGCGACCACCGCCGCCTACCCCGGCTTCGGCGAGCGCATCGAACTCGTCGGCACGCGCGGCACCGCGGTGCTTGCCGACGGGCTGCTCGAGGCGCAGCTGCACGACGGCACGGTGGTGCGCGCCGGCAGCCAGGGCGGCGGCGGCGGCGGCGCCGATCCGATGGCGTTCAGCCATGACGCGCATCGCGCGGTGCTCGCCGACTTCCTCGACGCGGTCGACGCCGGCACCGATCCGCTGGCCAGCGGGCGCGCCGCCCTCGCGGTGCACCGCCTGATCGAGGCGTTGCTGGCGTCGGCCGCGCGCGGCATGCCGGTGCACCTGCCGGCAGGCTGAGGCCGCCTTCGCGGGCGGCATCGGCGCTGCAGAATATAATCAAATGCTCATCGATCCGCGCCCGACCACCGATGAAGCACATGACCCCGCGGGAAGCCTACGACTTCCTGCGCGCGCACGACGACGCCCTGCTCATCGACTGCCGCAGCGAGATCGAGTATTTCTATGTCGGCCATCCGGTCGGCGCCATCCACGTCGCCTGGCAGGAGGCGCCGGACTGGACGATCAATCCGGATTTCGCGCGTGAGGTGCTGCGCGAGGCCAAGGACAAGGACCGCCCGATCCTGCTGATCTGCCGCTCCGGCAAGCGCACGCTGGACGCGGCGCGCGCGCTCGAGGCCGACGGCTTCGCGGACGTCACCAACGTGCTGCACGGGTTCGAGGGCGAACTCGACGAGAACTTCCACCGCGGCACCAGGAGCGGCTGGCGACACGACGGCCTGCCGTGGGAGCAGCTCTAGCGCTGCCGGCGCTCGCGCCTGACTAGTGGCGCCCGCGGCGGTGCCGCGCCAGATAGACCAGCCAGCAGGCGGCGGCCGCGACGAACAGCGCGGTGGCAGTCGCCGCCAGGCGCGCGGCGGTCGCATCGACCAGCGGTGCGACGATGCCGGCGACGACCGCGCCCACCATCACCTGGGTGAACCCCTGCACCGACGCGACCACGCCGCGGCTCGCGGGGAACAGGTCCATCAGCAGCATCTGGATCGACGGGCTGACCATCGCCAGGCCGATCGCGCCCGCCGCCAGCGGCGCGATGGAGACGGCGGTCAGCAGCGGGCCCGGCGCCATCCCCGGGGCGACACCGAACTGCAGCGCCAGGTTGGCGAGGCTGCCCGCCGCCATGATCGCGAAGCCGAGATGGGCGGTGCGCCGGCTCGACAGCCGTCCCGCCAGGCGCCCGGATGCCGTCGCGCCGATCATCATGCCGGCGACGACCGGGACGAAGAACCAGCCGAAGTCGGTCGCGGTCAGGCCGAGGTGGCGCAGGATGAATGCCGGGGTCGCCATCACGTAGAGGAAGAAGGTGGCGAAGGCGAACGCGATGGCGCAGGCGAGCCAGAGGAACTCGGCGCGCGCGAACACCGCGAGGTAGGCGCGCGCAAGCGCGCCGGCCGCCAGCGCGGTGCGGCGCTCGGGCGGATGGGTCTCGGGCAGCGCGCGCGCGACCCACAGCAGCAGCGCGAGCGAGCCGACGAGGAGGAA
Source organism: Burkholderiales bacterium (assembly GCA_016790695.1). Taxonomy (GTDB): domain Bacteria; phylum Pseudomonadota; class Gammaproteobacteria; order Burkholderiales; family JAEUOS01; genus JAEUOS01. The sequence goes on along the minus strand of JAEUOS010000113.1, from coordinate 18,056 downwards.
CGCGAACACGCTGCGCCAGCCCCACCAGTGGTGCAATTGGCCGCCGATGATCGGCGCGGCCGCCGGCGCGGCGGCGAACAGCAGCATCACCGTCGCCATCAGGCGCTGCGCGCGCGGGCCGTCGAAGCAGTCGCGGATGATCGCGCGCGAGACGATCGAACCGGCGCCGCCGAACAGGCCCTGGACGAAGCGCGCGCCGATCAGGACGTCGATCGACGGTGCGACGGTGCACACCAGGGCCGCCGCCGCGTAGACCGCGAGGCCGGCGAGGATGACCGGGCGCCGGCCGACGGCGTCGGAAATCGCGCCGTGCCACAGGCTCATGATGCCGAAGCCCAGCATGTAGGCCGACAGGGTCTGCTGCGCCTGCAGCGCGCTCGCGCCGAGATCGGCGGCCAGCGAGGCGATGCTGGGCAGGAAGGTGTCGGTCGAGAAGGGACCGATGGTCGCCAGCGCCGCGATCAGCAGCACGAAGCGGCGCCGCTCGGCAAAGGCGGGCGGCGTCTTCTCGGCGGGCGCGGCAGGCAAGAGGAGCGGAGGACGGCACGGCGCCGCGACGGGCGGCGCGCGCGCAACTGGAGGAACGGCCCGCAGGCCGGGGAGTCGACGATCGCGCCCGGTTGCCCGGACGCACTGGCAGGCGCCGACACAGACAGGCGCTGGAGCGCCCGATTGTACCGGCCCGGCTGCGTGTCGCCCCGGCCGGCCCGCCTGCGTGCCGCTCGGTCGCCCCGGCCGGCCCCGGCGCGGCGCGTCCTAGTGGAACACCACCCGCTGCATCAGCAGGGCGTCGTAGCCGCGGATGAAGTCGTCGACATCCTCCGGCGTGACCTGCCCCTGGTGCAGGGCGACCATCTCCTGGAACGACGAGCGCAGCTTGACGGCGACCGCGCCGTCGATGAACGCGCCGCGGCCGGTGTTCTTGTCGACCACCTCGAACCCCTGCAGGCTGCGGCCCTGCGACACCTCGGCAACGTAGTAGTTCGGGCTGTTGAACAGCACGTTGGTGAGGATGGCGGGGGCGTCGGAATGCAGCTCGATGGTCATGACGTGCTCCGATTGATCGACGAACCAGCGGGTCAGGGCACCTGCCGCCCGACCCACTGGGCTTCATATTCGGTCCGAACGACGGAATTCAAGGGCTTTTCGCCCCCGTTTCCACGCCTGTCCTCCACAACGCGCGGACGGGCGATACGGTTGATCCGCACCGGATCGGGGATTCCCCGGGGATATCGGCCGCGGCGGCGGCAACTTGACCGGCGCGGCCGCCGGCGGCGGCCGCGACCTCAGAAGCGGGTGCTGAACTCGACCGCGACGCGGCCGAAACGCTGGCCGTGGCGCTCGCCGTCGACCGCCCATTGGCGCCGGCCGACCAGCGAGACCGAGACGCTGAACTCGCCGAGCGCGCCGGCGATGCCGAATTCGCGCTCGATCTGCAGCGGCCGCGCGGCGCCGACGTGCGGACTGGAGCGGTTGACGAGCCCGCCCTGCAGCAGCGCGTTGTAGGCGACGAGGTCGCCATGCAGGCGCGCGAACCCGAACAGCTCCGGCGGCCGGGACGGCCGGCTCGGCCCGCCGCTGCCGGCCGCGCAGCCGGTCGCGCAGTCGCTCGCGCTGTCGCCGGCGGCCTGCGCGAACCGGCGCAGGCGCGCATCGGCGAGCGATTCGAGCGCATGGGTGTCCAGGCGCAGCGAGTCGTAGGACGTGCGGAACCAGCCCAGGCGCGCGGTCACGCCGGCGCCCGCGTAGGCCTGCAGGTTGCCGATCCCGAAGTTGACGTGCGGCCGCGCGTCGGCGGACAGCGGCAGGCCGAACAGGCCGCGTCCGAGCGGCGCGAGCGCCTCGCGCCAGACGCGCCGGGCGTATTCGAAGCGCACCACGGCGCCGAACTCGTTGCGGATCTGCCTGCCCCAGCCGTTGGGCAGCGGCGAGCCGGTCACATGCTCGTGGATCCAGGTCTGCAGCTGCCGGCCGTGGGCGCACGGGCCGATGCAGCCCAGGTCGAGTCCGTAGCGCCAGTAGCGCCCGTCGCTCGCGTGCAGCTCGCGATGGAACCCGATGTAGGCCCAGGCGGCATAGGGCCGCTCGCCGGCGCCGATCTGCGCCGCGCTCGCGCGGATGTCGGACGGGGTGTAGAGGTTGTGGCCGAAGAAGACGAAGTTGTAGACGGTGCGATAGCACACCGGCCGGCCGGCGCTGCGCTCTTCGTCGGTCTGCGCCGCGTGCTCGCACTGCGCATCCTCGGCGGCGCGGCGGGCGGCATCGCTGCCGGCGGTGAAGCGCAGCGGCGGAATCCACGGGTACTGGTTCGCATCGTCGAACCGGACCGCCTGGTGCGCGCCGGCGCGCCAGGTCAGGCGCACGCCGTTGGTGTAGTTGCGGTCGGTGGCGAGGAACACGTCGTTCTCGTATTCGACACGCAGGCGCTTGACCTCGCCCGCGCCGACGACGACCTTGAGCTCGTCCCAGAAGTCGGCCGCATGCGCGCGCAGCGAGCGCGGCGCGTCCTGCGCGGCGCACAGGGCGCAGGCGAGCATGCCGGCGGCCGCAACCAGGCCCCGCCTCATGCCGGCGCCGCCGCGCCAGTGGCGTCCAGCACGTCGGCGACGGCGCCGGCCAGCCGCGCGCGGCCGGCGGCCGCGCGCACCAGCGCGGCGACGCCTGCCGCGTGCGGCGGGCGGGCGAGCACCAGGTCCGCCTGCGCGCACGCGGCGATCCAGCCGGCGCCGGCGTCGGGCGCGCTCGCCAGGTCGTCGTCCGCGAGGCAGAGCAGCGTGGCATCGAGGCGCAGCGCGCGCGCCCACTGCGGCCGCGCCAGTTCGGCGCGAATCCGGTCGAGGTGGCGCGCGAACGGGCTGTCGATGATCAGCCGCGCCGGCCGCGCGCTGCCCAGCGAGGCCAGAAAGCGGGCGAGGCCGACGCGAAACGCGACGTGGCCGGTGCAGCAGGGGCAGCCGGCGCCGAGGCTCGCGCGGCGCACGCCGGGCCGGTCGGCCCGGCCTGCCGCGCCGATGGCGCCGTCGCTGTCGACGACGGCCCAGAGCTGATCCGCGGGGCGCAGCTGAACCAGGTCGTCGATCGCCTGCGCCCGCGCCGCGCGGCCGCCGGCGATCAGCAGGGCGGGAATCGGGACCGCGGCAGCGGCCGCGCGCGTCGTCGCCTCATCCGGCATCGCCGCTGTCTTCGGTCTTGCGGCTGCCGACCGGCAGGCCGAGCGCCTTGAGCTTGCGGTAGAGGTGGGTGCGTTCGAGCCCGGTCTTCTCGGCGATGCGCGTCATGCTGCCCTTCTCGCGCGCGAGGTGATGGGCGAAGTAGGCGCGCTCGAAGGCGTCGCGTGCCTCGCGCAGCGGCGCGTCGAGGTCGAAGCCGGTCGCTGCCGGCGCCGGTGCCTCCGCGACTTCCGGCACGGGCGGCGGCGGCGGCGCGGCGGGCGCGTGGCGCGGCAGCGACTTCACCACCAGCGCCCGCTTGACGGCGGCGAGCAGCTTCGCGAGCGCGATCGGCTTCTCGAGGAAGTCGACCGCGCCGATGCGGGTCGCCTCGACCGCGGTGTCGATGGTGGCGTGCCCGCTCATCATCAGCACCGGCATGGTCAGCAGGCCGCCGGCCGACCACTCCTTGAGCAGCGAGACGCCGTCGGTGTCGGGCATCCAGATGTCGAGCAGGACGAGGTCGTGCGCGCCGGCCAGGCGCGCCGCGCGGGCCTGCGCGGCGTTCTCGGCCAGCGTGATGCTGTGGCCTTCGTCGCCGAGGATCTCCGAGAGCAGCTCGCGAATGCCGATCTCGTCGTCTACCACCAGGATGTTGGCCATGCCTTTGCTCCCGCTCAATCGAAGGCGCCGCGGCGCAGCCGCCGGCCGGCGCGGCGCCGGCGGTGCGCGGCGCCGGCGGGGACGCCCACCGCGCGCCTCCCGACCGACACCGGGCGGCAAATTCTAAGCGATCGACTCATGTGCTCATGCGGCCGCGCGCAGGGTGATGCTGACGCGCGCGCCGCCGCCCTCGCGGTTGCCGATCTCGATGCTGCCATGGTGATCGTCGACGATGCGCTTGACGATCGCGAGCCCCAGCCCGGTGCCGCGCGCCTTGGTGGTCACGTAGGGCTCGAAGGCGCGCTTGATGATCTTCTGCGAGAAGCCGGGGCCGGAGTCCGCGACCGTCAGGCGCACGCCGCCGGGCGCGCGCGTGGTCTCGAGCTCGACCTCGCGGCGCTCGCAGCTGGCGACCGCGTCCTGCGCGTTCTGCAGCAGGTTGTGGATCACCTGGCGCAGCTGTGACGAATCGCCCTGCACGTGCGGCAGCGCCGGATCGAGGTGCAGCACGGCCGGGACCGGGGAGTTCTCGTAGAGGCCGAGCACCTCGCGCACGAGCGCGTTCAGGTCGAGGCTCACCAGGCTGGCCGGCGGCGTGCGCGCGTACTCGCGGAAATCGTCGACCATGTTCTTCATCGCGGTGACCTGCGCGACGATCATGCCGGTGCCGCGCGCGAGGACCTCGGCCTCCGCCGGCGCGAGCTTGTCGGTGAGCTTCATCTGCAGGCGCTCCGCCGAGAGCTGGATCGGCGTGAGCGGATTCTTGATCTCGTGCGCCAGCCGGCGCGCCACCTCGCCCCAGGCCGCGCTGCGCTGCGCCGACACCAGTTCGCTGATGTCGTCGCAGACCACGATGTAGCCGGTGCCGCCGGCGACTTCGAGGCGCGAGCCGCGCACCAGCAGCGTGAGCGAGCGCTCGTCGCCTTCGCGCTCGCCGGGCCGGGTGAGCTCGATCTGCTGCTGCCAGACGCGCTCGCCGTGGCTCCTGAACGCCTCGGTGACGCGGGCGGCGAACTCGCTCAGGCCGGGCAGGTCGCCGAGCCGCTGCCACTGCGCGCGCGTCGCGTCGATCTGCAGGATCGTCTCGGCGCCCTGGTTTGCCGTGGCGAGCCGCATCTCGGGATCGAACACGAGCACCCCGGCCGTGAGGTTGGCGAGGATGCTCTCGAGATAGGACTTGGCGGCCTCGAGCTGCGCCTCGCGCTGGCGCACGCTCGCGCGCGCCTCGTCGAGCTGGCGCGTCATGCGGCTGAACGACTGGGTGAGCAGCCCGAGCTCGTCGCCGCCGGCGATCTCGCCGCGCGGCGTGAAGTCGCCCTGGGCGACCGCCTCGGTGCCCTGGGCGAGCAGGGACAGCGGCGCGGACAGGCGGTTCGAGAGGTAGAACGCGGCGGCGATCGCGCCGAACAGCGCGAGCAGCAGCGTGAGCGTCAGCGTGACGGCGTAGATCTCGCGCAGGTTGCGCCGCGACAGCGACAGCTCCTGATAGTCGCGGTAGCCGGACTGCACCGATTCCGCGCTCGCCGTCAGCGGCTCGGGGACGTTCTGCAGGACCTGCAGGACCCGCGGTTCGGCGCCGAGCAGGCGGACGTTGATCGGCGCGACCACGCGCATGCGCAGCGCGGGCTTGTCGGCGCTGCGCGCGGCGTTCTCGACGCCGGCGTAGCCGCGACCGCGCGCGGCCTCCGCGAGGATCTCCGGTGCCGGCAGGTCGAGCGCGAGGCGCGCGCTGGTCAGGCCGCCGGTGGCGATCACCCGCCCCGAGACCGTGAAGATCGCCGCTTCCTGCAGCCCGGTCTGGTCGATCATCCTGCCGAGCATGGCGCCGGCGGAGGCATCCGGCACGCCGGCGAGTTCCTGCGCCATCAGCCGCGTGCGACCGGCGACGTCCTGCAGCATGGCGTCGAGGGTCGTCCGGGCCAGCGTCAGCCCGGACTCGAGGCTGGCATCGACGCGCACGTTGAACCAGGACTCGATCGAGCGCGACAGGAACTGCACCGACACCGTGTAGACCAGCGTGCCGGGAATGATCGCCATGAGCGCGAACATCAGGGTCAGGCGCGCCATCAGCGCGGTGCCGAACTCCTTGGCGCGATAGCGCCGCCACAGGCGCACCAGCAGGTAGCCGATCACCGCGAGCATCACCACGGTGATGCCGGCATTGAGCTTGACCAGCAGCGAATACTGGCGCGCGAAGGTCTCGGTGTTGGCGCTCGCGGTGGCCAGCAGATACAGCAGCACCCCCGAGGCCGCGAACACGGCCAGGAGGATGGTGCGCATCGCGACCGTCACTTGCGTTCCCCGGCGCCGGCCGCCGGCGCCTCGACGCGATAGGGAAAGCGCCTCCAGTCGGAGTCCAGGGTCCAGTCGCGGCTGGTCATGGCCGAGAGCTGGAACGGCTTGGGCAGCTGGTTGGTGTCCAGGCGCAGGCGCACCGCCGCCACGTAGGATTCGCCGGCCCGGACGCGCGCGCGCTCGATCGGCGGCAGGCGCGGGCGCGACAGCAGGCGCAGCGCCTCGGCGAGCGAACTGAAGCTCTGGTACAGGGTGCCCGCCGACAGGCGGTACTGGCGCGTCAGGGCATGGTAGGACAGCCGGTAGGTCTGCACCAGCTCGACCGGCTTCTCGTCGAACCAGTACCAGCGCGGCCGGATGAGCTCGAACTCGAAGTTGAAGAACAGCGGCACGCCCTTGCCGAGCGCCTCCTCGACGCGCGCCGACAACTCGATGCCGAAGTCGGCCGAGACGATCAGGGTCTCGTCCTGCTGCTCGATGCGGGCGTCGCGGAATTCGATCGCCTCGGCCGCCGGCAGGCTCGCCGGCAGCAGCGCGAGGACGGCGACGGCGGCAGCGCTAAGCCTTCTGAAACAGCGCGTAATAGAAACCGTCATGGCGAGCGCAAGGCAGAAGCTGGCCATCGCGGTGAAGGAGCGGGCCGGCAGCGCCGTGCGCGAAACCGAGGTCGATCGGCAGGGGCAGCGCATCCGGGTGCAGGTTCAGGAAACGGGCCGCCTGCCGCTGGTTTTCGTCCGGGAAGATCGAACAGGTCGCATACAACAATTTACCACCCGGCCGCAGGACGCGCCACACGCCGTCGAGGAGGCGCGCCTGCTCGGCGCAGAGCGGCGTGAGGTCGCCGGCGCGCTTGAGCCACTTGCCGTCCGGGTGCCGGCGGATCACGCCCGAGGCGGTGCACGGCGCGTCGAGCAGGATGCGATCGAACGGTTGGCCGTCCCACCAGGATGCGACGTCGCCGGCATCGGCGCATACCAGGCGCGCCTCCAGCCCGAGACGGCCGAGGTTGGCGGCGACCGCCGCCAGCCGCGCCGCATCGCGGTCGATCGCGGTGACGGCGCAGTCGGCCGACTCGAGCAGGTGCGCGGTCTTGCCGCCGGGCGCGGCGCAGGCGTCGAGCACGCGCATGCCGGCGCCGGCCTCGAGCAGCGGCGCGGCCAGCTGCGCGCCGAGGTCCTGCACCGAGACCAGCCCCGCCTCGAACCCCGGCAGGCGCGCGACCGGGCAGGGGCGCGCGAGCGTGAGCGCGCCGGGCGCCGCTGCCGCTGCCGCGATGCCTGCCGCGTCGAGCGCGCGCGCGTACTCGTCGGCCGTGGTGCGCCGGCGATTGGTGCGCACGGTCATCGGCGCACGCGCGTTGCCCGCGGCGAGAACGTCCTCGGCCAGGTCGGGCCAGGCCGCGCGCACGCGGGCGATCCACCAGTCCGGGTAGCCGAGCCGGATCGGCTCGATCGCCAGCGCCGCCGCGAGCAGCGCCTCGCGTTCGCGGATGAAGCGGCGCAGGATCGCATTGAGCACGCCGCGGAGCGCGCTGCCGCCGTCGCGCGCCATCGCCTGCACCGCCTGGTCGACGATGGTGTGCGCGCGTTCCGGATGATCGATGAGTTCCGACAGCGCGACGCGCGCGAGCGCATCCAGCGCCCGGTTCGGCTTGCGCAGCAGCGCGCCCGCAAGGTGATCGAGCAGATCGAGACGGCGACAGGCGGAGTAGGCGATGTCGCGCTGCGCGGCGGCGAGCGGCGCGTTCGCCGCCGGCGCGGCCTCGGCCAGGGCGTCGTCGAGCGCGCGCCCGCGCATCACCGCCGCCAGTGCGGTGGCGGCGCCCGCGAGTGCGGCGGCGAGGTTGGCCGAGGTGCCGGCGCGCGACGGTCCGCTCAGGCGCGCACCATCGCCAGCAGGCGCTCGATGCGCTCGCGCGTCCGCGGATGGGTCGCGAACAGGCCCGACAGCCCGCCGCCGGCCAGCGGGTTGACGATCATCATCTGCGCCGTCGCCGGATGCGCCTCCGCCGCGGGCAGAACCTCGCCCTGGGCGGCGCGCTCGATCTTGGCCAGCGCCTGCGCGAGCGCCTCGGGATCGCCGCAGATCTCGGCGCCGCCGCGGTCGGCCTCGAATTCGCGCCCGCGCGAGATCGCCATCTGGATCAGCATGGCCGCGAGCGGCGCGAGCAGCATGACGAGCAGCCCGAACAGCGGGTTCGACGGCCGGCCATCGTCGCTGCGGCCGCCGAACAGCGCGCCGAACTGGGCGAGCGCGGAGATCGCGCCCGCCATCGTGGCGGCGATGGTCGAGATGAGGATGTCGCGGTGCTTGACGTGGGCGAGCTCGTGCGCCATCACCCCGGCCAGCTCGCGTCGCGTGAGCACGCGCAGGATGCCGGTGGTGGCGGCGACCGCCGCGTGCGCGGGATTGCGGCCGGTGGCGAACGCGTTGGGCGCCGGCTCGTCGATCAGGTAGACCTTGGGCATCGGCAGCCCGGCGCGCGCGGCCAGTTCGCGCACCAGCCCGACGAACTCGGGGGCCGTGCGGTCGTCGACCTCGTGCGCGTTGTACATGCGCAGCACCATGCGGTCGGAGAACCAGTAGGCGAAGAAGTTGCCCGCCAGCGCGAAGGCGAGCGCCGCGAGCATGCCGGTCTGGCCGCCGATGACCGCGCCGACCGCGCCGAACAGCGCGGTGATGCCGGCCATCAGAATGAAGGTCTTCATCCAGTTGAACATGCAGGTCTCCTGTGCGGACAGTCGCGCGGGCGGAGTCGCCCCGACGGCCGGAAGATGGGTGCGGCGCGCTCAGGTTTCAATCGCGAACGCCTCGCCCGGCGTCAGGGGAAACCCCTGCAGGAACGCGTGCGCGGGCAGGCGCTTGCCGCCCGGGCGCTGCAGTTGCGTCAGCAGGAGACCGGTGCCTTCGCCGCAGGCGACGTGCACGCCGTCGCGGTCGATCGCGACGATCGTCCCGCAGGCGGCTTCGGTTGCCGGTCCCGGGCGCGCCGCCCAGATCTTGACGGCCTGGCCGCGGCAGGCGGCCTGCGCGCCGGGCACCGGGTCGAACGCGCGCACCTTGCGCGCGAGCGCCTCGGCGCGCTGGCGGAAATCCAGCGGCGCCTCGTCGCGACCGATCTTGGCCGCATAGGTGGCCGCCGCGTCGTCCTGCGGCTGCGGCGGGTGGGCGTCGAGGTCGCGCAGGACCTCGACGATGAGGTCGGCGCCGAGCGCGGCGAGGGCGGCGGTGAGCGAACCGCCGGTGTCGGTGTCGGCGATCGGCCGCGCGCGGCGCGCCAGCACCGGGCCGGTGTCGAGCCCCGCCTCCATGCGCATGATGCACACGCCGGTCTCGCGGTCGCCGGCGGCGATCGCGCGCTGGACCGGCGCGGCGCCGCGCCAGCGCGGCAGCAGCGAGGCGTGGATGTTGAGGCAGCCGCGCGGCGGGATGTCGAGGACCGACTGCGGAAGAATCAGGCCGTAGGCCGCGACCACCATCACGTCATGCGGCACCGCACGCAGCTGCGCGACGGCCTCCGGCGCATTGCGGAACGTGGTCGGCTGCGCCACCGCGATGCCGGCTTCCAGTGCCAGCGACTTGACCGGACCGGGCGCGAGGCGCATGCCGCGACCGGCCGGCCGGTCGGGCTGGGTGAAGACCAGCGGGACCGCGTGGCCCGCGCCGAGCAGCCGCTCGAGCGCGACGGCGGCGAACTCGGGCGTGCCGGCGAAGACGATGCGCATGGTCGGGGATGGCGGCGGTCGACCCGGCGCGCCGGGCGTGCCGGCCTCAGGCGGCCTTGCGGCGCGCGTCCTTCTCGATCTTGCTGCGGATGCGCATCTGCTTCAGGCGCGACAGGTGCTCGACGAACACCTTGCCCTTGAGGTGGTCCATCTCGTGCTGGATGCAGACCGCGAGCAATCCCTCGGCCTCGATCGCGTAGGTGCGGCCGTCGGCATTCTCGGCCTCCACCAGCACCCGCTCGGCGCGACGCACGTCCTCGTAGACGCCCGGCACCGACAGGCAGCCTTCCTCGCAGGTCTGGGTGCCGGCCGTCGACAGGATGCGCGGATTGATCAGGACCTTGAGGTCGTCATGGGTTTCCGAGACGTCGATGACGATCACCTGCTTGTGGACATCGACCTGGGTGGCCGCCAGTCCGACCCCCGGTGCCGCGTACATGGTTTCGGCCATGTCGCGGACCAGGGTCCTGAGGGCGTCGTCGAACAGTTCGACGCGCGCGGCCACCTTGTGCAGGCGCGGGTCGGGGTAGTGCAGGATCGAAAGCAGGGCCATGAAATATGCAAAACGCTAGGTTCGGACGTTGCGCGCCAGCCACAAACCGTCCCCCGCGAAAACCGAAAAACTGTTGCTAATCAAGCTAATTAGATTCAGAATTTAATCCGACTTTATAAAAATTGCCAGCCGCATGCTAAAGTTATACAGCAAACTCGCGGCCATTGCGTCTGGCACTGCTGCGCGGTCCTTCAGGGGGGCCGCCGCGATGTCGACATGGGGCCGGCCGGGCGCGGTTTCAACGCAACGCATTTAGGAGAGGATCCATGCGCAGCCCGTTTCTTTCGTTCGTTCTGACCGTCGCGCTGGGCATTGCCGTGCCTGCCGCCGCGCTGGCGCAGGCGCAGGCACCCCGGTTGGCCGACAACGCGCCCGATCGCCATGTCGTCGTGCCCGGCGACACGTTGTGGGGCATCGCCGCGAAGTTCCTCAAGGATCCGTACCGCTGGCCGGATGTGTGGGAGCCGAACCGCGACCGCATCAAGAACCCGCATCGGATCTATCCCGGGGACGTCATCGTCCTCGACCGCTCCGGCGCGATGCCCAAGCTCAAGCTCGCCACCGTCAAGGTGGTGCCGCGCACCCGGATCGAGCAGACCAGCGCGGCGATTCCGTCGATTCCGGCCAACATCATCGAGCCGTTCCTCACCCAGCCGCTGGTGGTCGAGGAAGGCGGGCTCGCCAACGCGCCGAAGATCATCGCCACGCAGGAAGGGCGGGTCTACCTCGGCCGCGGCGACCTCGCCTATGCGACCGGCAATGTCGACGACAAGGTGGCGACCTGGAGCGTCTATCGTCCGGGCAGCGCGCTGGTCGATCCGGTCACCAAGGAGACGCTCGGATACGAGGCGCTGTTCCTGGGCACCGCGCGCCTGGAGCGCAAGACCGTGCCGACGACGCTGCGCATCATCGATTCCAAGCAGGAGATCGGCACGGGTGACCGCCTGACGCCGACGCCGCGTCCCGACGTGATCGAGTACGCCCCGCGCGCGCCCAAGAACGCGGTGGACGCGCGCGTGCTCTCGATGGTCGGCGGGGTGCGCGAAACCGGCAGCAACCGCATCATCGCGCTGTCCAAGGGCAAGCGCGACGGCGTCGAGGAGGGCCACGTGCTGGCCCTGTACAGCTACGGCGCCGAGGTGCTCGACCGCACCAGCATCTACGATCGCAATGCGCCGACGGTGCGCCTGCCCGACGAGCGCAACGGCCTGGTGTTCGTCTTTCGCGTCTTCGACCGGGTTTCCTACGGCCTGGTGATGAGCGCCGAGCGTCCGGTGAAGGTCGGCGACGTGGCGCAGAAGCCGTAACGCACCGGCGCGCCGCGGCGGCGCCTGGCATCGAAGGGCGCGCGCTGCGCGCCCTTTTCTTTCGTTGGTTGTCCTTCGCCCGATGGCCATTCCCGACCCCGGTCTTGCCGCCTGGCTCATCCTGCAGGGCGTCCCCGGCATCGGCGCCGCTTCGCTGCGCCGCCTGCTGGCCGAGATCGGCCTGCCCGAGGCGGTGCTGGCGGCGCCGCGGGCCCGGCTGGCGGCGATCGTCGGCGAGGATCGCGCCGTCGCCATCCTGCGCGCGGCAGCGCAGGCCGACGGCGACCCGGCCATCGCCCGCGCCCTCGACTGGGCGGCGCAGGACGGCAATGCCATCGTCACGCTGGCCGATGCGGCCTACCCGGCGTCGCTGTTCGCGGTTGCCGACCCGCCGCCGCTGCTGTACGCCAAGGGCCGCCTCGAGCTCCTGGGGGCGCCGGCCATCGCCATCGTCGGCAGCCGCAACGCCTCCGCGCAGGGGCTGGCCAACGCGGAAGCGTTCGCGCGCGCCCTGAGCGCGGCCGGGCTCACGATCGTCAGCGGGCAGGCGCTGGGCATCGACGCGGCCGCGCATCGGGGCGGGCTGGCCGGCGGCGCATCGACCATTGCCGTCATCGGCACCGGTGCCGACATCGTCTACCCCTCGCGCAATCGCGAGCTCGCCCATGCGATCGCCGCCGACGGGCTGATCCTGAGCGAGTTCCCGCTCGGCACCCCGGCGCTGGCACCGAATTTCCCGCGGCGCAATCGCATCATCAGCGGACTCGCGCGCGGGGTGCTGGTGGTCGAGGCGGCGCTGCGCAGCGGGTCACTGATCACCGCGCGCCAGGCCGCCGAACAAGGGCGCGAGGTGTTCGCCGTGCCGGGATCGATCCATTCCCCGGTTTCCAAGGGCTGCCATGCGCTGATCAAGCAGGGCGCCAAGCTGGTCGAATCGGCCGCCGACATCCTCGAGGAGTTCGGCGCGGCGGCGCCCGCCGCGGGTGCGGCGGCAACCGCGGCGCCCGCACCGGCGCCCAGCGAACCGGCGCAGGCCGTGCTGCAGGCCATGGGGTTCGAGGCGGTGGCCTTCGACGTCCTGGCCGGGCGCGCGGGGCTGGCGACCGACAGGCTGGCGGCGTTGCTGCTCGAACTCGAGCTCGCCGGGCGCATCGCGCCGCTGCCCGGCGGCCGCTACCAGCGGCTGGGGAGCTGATCGCGCAGGCCATGTGCAGATGCAGCATGCGCGGCCGGCGCGCAGGAATCCGCAAGGCGTGGCTTATACATCAATGAAATCATATGGTTATGCCGATGTCGCCGGCGCCGTCACACGCCGCGCGGCGAATTTCGGCTTGCGTGAAGCCGACGGGCGGGCTTAGACTTCCGCCCCTTGCGGGGACCGCCGGTCGCACCGGCGGGATTCCCTGGCGCCAATCCTTCGCATGTCAAAGACCCTGATCATCGCCGAGAAGCCCTCGGTCGCCCTCGACATTTCCAAGGCGTTGGGCGGATTCACCAAGGCGGCCGACCATTACGAGTCGGACCGTTACGTGCTGTCGTCCGCGGTGGGCCACCTGCTCGAGATCGCCTGCCCGGAGGAATACGAGGTCAAGCGCGGCAAGTGGAGCTTCACCCACCTGCCGGTGCTTCCGCCGCGTTTCGACCTGCGGCCGATCGCCAAGAGCGAGGACCGGCTCAAGTCGCTGCTGCGCCTGATCAAGCGCAAGGACGTGACCGCGATCATCAACGCCTGCGACGCCGGCCGCGAGGGCGAGCTGATCTTCCGCCTGCTGGTGCAGCACGCCAAGGCGCGGCAGCCGATCCGGCGGCTGTGGCTGCAATCGATGACGCCGGCGGCGATCCGCGAGGGCTTCGAGAGCCTGCGCAGCGATGCCGACATGCTGCCGCTGGCCGACGCCGCGCGGAGCCGCAGCGAGGCCGACTGGCTGATCGGCATCAACGGCACGCGCGCGATGACCGCCTTCAATTCGAAGGAGGGCGGTTTCTATCTGACCACCGTCGGTCGGGTGCAGACCCCGACGCTCGCGATCCTGGTCGAGCGCGAGGAGCGCATCCGCGCGTTCCGGCCGCGCGACTACTGGGAAGTGCATGCCACCTTCCGGGCGGCGGCCGGCGAATACGCGGGCCGCTGGTTCGATCCGCGGTTCCGCAAGCCCGACGACGACGAGCACGCGCGTGCCGAGCGCCTCTGGGCCAAGGCGGATGCCGAGGCGATCGTCGCGGCCTGCGCCGGCCGGCCCGGCAGCGTCACCGAGGAATCCAAGCCGACCACGCAGTCCGCGCCGCTGCTGTTCGATCTGACCAGCCTGCAGCGCGAGGTGAACGGGCGCTTCGGCCTGTCGGCGCGCAACACCCTCGCGGTCGCCCAGGCGCTCTACGAGCGGCACAAGGTGCTGACCTACCCGCGGACCGACTCGCGCGCCCTGCCCGAGGACTACATCGGCACGGTCAGGAAGACCATGGAGATGCTGGGCGAATCCAACGCCTACGTGGTGCACGCGCGCAACGTGCTGAAGAACCAGTGGGTCCGGCCCAACAAGCGCATCTTCGACAACACCAAGATTTCGGATCACTTCGCGATCATTCCGACGCTGCAGGCGCCGAAGGCCCTGAGCGAGATCGAGCAGAAGGTCTACGACCTGGTGGTCAAGCGCTTCCTCGCGGTGTTCCATCCGGCGGCGGAGTTCCTGCAGACCACCCGCATCACCGAGGTGGCGGGCCACCAGTTCAAGACCGAGGGCAAGGTGCTGGTCGCGCCGGGCTGGCTTGCCGTGTACGGGCGCGAGATCGCCGGCGAGGACGAGAACCTGGTGGTGGTGGCGCCCGGCGAGAAGGTCGCGACCGCGGCGGTCGAGGCGCGCGGCAGCCAGACCAAGCCGCCGGCGCGATTCTCGGAAGCGACGCTGCTGTCGGCGATGGAGGGCGCGGGCAGGCTGGTCGAGGACGAGGAACTGCGCGCGGCGATGGACCAGAAGGGACTGGGCACGCCCGCCACCCGCGCGGCGATCATCGAGGGCCTGATCCACGAGGACTACGTGCATCGCAACGGCCGCGAGCTCGTGCCCACGCCCAAGGCGTTCTCGCTGATGTTCGCCCTGCATCATTTCGGGGTCACCGAACTGGCGTCGCCGGAACTGACCGGCGAATGGGAATACAAGCTCAAGGAGATGGAGAAGGGCCGGCTCACCCGCGAGGCCTTCATGAACCACATCGTCGAGGCCACCGGCGAACTGGTCGCGCGGATCCGTGACGGCAACATCCCCGACACCGCGTTCGCCACCGTCGACGCGCCGTGTCCGAAGTGCGGCGGGCTGGTCCAGGAGAACTACCGCAAGTTCCAGTGCCTGTCCTGCGACTTCAACATGTGGAAGGTGATCTCGGGTCGGGAGTGGGCGCCCGAGGAGGTGGCGGAACTGATCAGCAAGAAGCAGATCGGTCCGCTCACCGGGTTCCGCAGCAAGATGGGGCGGCCGTTCGCGGCCTCGCTCAAGCTGAATGCGGACTTCCGCGCCGAATTCGATTTCGGCAACGCGCCCGACGACGAGGGCGAGGCGCCCGACTTCTCCGGCCAGGAGAAGGTCGGGTCCTGCCCGAAATGCGGTGCCGGCGTCTACGAGCACGGTTCCGGCTATCTCTGCGAGAAGGCCGCGGGCAGCGCGCGCACCTGCGATTTCCGCTCGGGCAGGATCATCCTGCAGCAGGAAGTCTCGCGCGAGCAGATGGCCAAGCTCCTGGCCGACGGGCGCACGGACCTGCTGACCGGTTTTGTCTCCAATCGCACCCGCCGCGCCTTCAAGGCCTTCCTGGTCAAGCAGCCCGACGGCCGCATCGGCTTCGAGTTCATGCAGCGCGCTGCCAAGGCGCCGGCCAAGGCGGCGGCAACCCGGGCCGAGGATTCCGCAACCGGTGCGGCGGAATACGCTCCGGCCAAGAAGGCGGCACGCAAGAAGACGGCGGCCAATGATCCGGTGGCGCCGGTCAAGCCGGCCGCCAGGAAGGCGGCGCGCAAGGCGCCGGCCAAGGCAGCCAAGGGCACGGCGCGCAAGGCGCCCGCACGAAAGAGCACGCGCAAGGCCGCCTGAGAAATCCTCCGCCGCGGCGGGAACTTGCGCATTGCCTGCGCGTCAAAATGACGTTGGCATACTTCGTGCGCAGGAGTTCCCATGAAAATCAACAGGTTGCGTGTTATTCCCGTGATTGCGCTGGC
This sequence comes from Burkholderiales bacterium, assembly GCA_016790695.1. Taxonomy (GTDB): domain Bacteria; phylum Pseudomonadota; class Gammaproteobacteria; order Burkholderiales; family JAEUOS01; genus JAEUOS01. Next base: position 2,157 of record JAEUOS010000113.1, on the reverse strand, counting down.
GGCGCTTGCCGGCTGCAGCCATGTCCCCTCGAAGCAACAGATCGGCACGGCGACCGGCGCGGTCGTCGGCGGTGCCGCCGGGGCAGTGCTGACCGGCACGACCACCGGCACGGTGGTTGGCGCCGGCGCGGGCGCCGTGATCGGCAGCGAGATCGGCAAGTCCCTGGAGAAGAAGCGCTAGGGCCTGCGGGCGCGCAGCGCGTCCGCGCGCGCCGGGCGGGTTATCCCTGCCGGTGACCGGCGCGCCTGCCCGGTAAACTGGCAGGCTGCCGGCCGCCCTGCGGCGCCGGTGTCCCGTCAGTCATTCCAGGAGCCTTCGGATGTCGTTGCGCCATGCCGTTCCCGCCGCGCTGATCGTTTTCGCCGCCGTTCCCGGTGGCGCGTTCGGCCAGTCCTACCCCACCAAGCCGATCCGCCTGATCATCCCGTTCGCGCCGGGCGGGACCACCGACATCGTCGCGCGCGTGGTCGGCGACAGGCTCGGGCGCGAACTCGGCCAGGCGGTGATCATCGAGAACCGCGCCGGCGGCGGCGGCACGGTGGGGGCAGACGCGCTCGCCAAGTCGGCCGCCGACGGCTATACGCTCGGCATGGCCACCGTCTCGACCATGGCGACCAACCCGGCGACCAATCCCAAGATGCCGTACGACTCGGTCAAGGACTTCACGCCGATCACCAACCTGGTCAACGTGCCGAACGTGATGACGGTCAACCCGGTCAAGGTGCCGGCGAAGGACATGAAGGAGGCGATCGCGCTGTTCAAGAAGAGCCCCGGCAAGTACTCGTACGCGTCCTCCGGCAGCGGCGGCATCTCGCATCTGGACGGCGAGGCCTTCAAGGTGATGACCGGGACCTTCATCGTCCACATCCCTTACCGCGGTTCCGGCCCCGCGCTCAACGACACCATCGCCGGCCAGGTCGACGCGCAATTCGACAACCTGCCGTCGTCTCTGCCGCACATCAAGGCCGGCAAGCTGCGTGCGCTGGCGGTGATGTCGGACAAGCGCGTCGAGTCGCTGCCCGAGGTGCCGACCTTCGCCGAGGTCGGCCTGAGGGATGTCAACAACATGGCCTGGTACGGCCTGGTCGGTCCGGCCAACCTGCCGCGCGAGGTCGTGCAGAAGGTGCATGCGGCGGCAGTGAAGACGCTGGCCGACGGCGAGGTGAGGAAGCGCCTCGCCGACGGCGGTTCCTACGTCGACGGCGGCACGCCCGAGCAGTTCGTGCAGAAGATCGCGCGCGAGATCACGCTGCGCAAGGACATCGTCAAGAAGCAGAACATCAGGCTCGACTAGGCGGCGCGGCTGGACCGCGCAGCCCGCGTGCGCGAATCTCAGCCGGCCGCGCCGCAGTGCGCGGCGATGCGCGCGGCCAGACGCGGCATCAGCTCGGCCGGCAGGTCATGTCCCATGCCGTCGACGAGTTCGAGTTGCGCGCCCGGAATCTTGCGCGCCAGGTCCTGCCCATGCTCGTGCCGCACCAGCGGATCCTCGCGGCCGTGGATCACCAGGGTCGGCGCGCGGATCGCACCCAGGCCCGGCGAGCGGTCACCCGAGGCGGTGATCGCCGCCAGCTGGCGCGCCATGCCCTGCGGGTGGTAGGAGCGCCGGATCGCGCGCTCGACCTTGGCGCGCAGCTGGGCGTCGTCCGGCGGATACGCCGGGCTGCCGATGGCGCGCCAGACGCTGACGCCATGCTCGACCAGCGCGGGAAGGTCGCGCGACCGCGGCCGGGCCAGCAGCGCCCGACGCGCATGCGGGCGCGGGCCGGGCAGGCGCCGGTCGCCGCTGGAGGTCATGACCAGCGTCAGGCTGGCGACGCGCTCGGGTGACCCCATCGCGAGCGCCTGCGCGATCATGCCGCCCATCGACACGCCGAGCACATGCGCGCGCGCGATGCCGAGCGCGCTCAGGAGTCCCGCGGTGTCCGCGGCCATGTCGGCGACGCGGTAGGGCGCGCTGACCGGCAGGTGCAGCGCGTGCAGCAGGCCCATGGCGAGCAGGTTGGGAATGCCGTGCTGGTCGAACTTGGTCGACAGTCCGATGTCGCGGTTGTCGAACACCACCGGTGCGAGGCCGCTGCCGGCCAGCGCGTCGAGCAGCGCCGGAGGCCAGGCGGTGAGCTGCTGGCCCAGGCCCATGATCATCAGGATCGGCG
>JAEUOS010000173.1 GCA_016790695.1 Burkholderiales bacterium | reverse complement strand
TGTTCGCCGCGGCGCCCAGGGGGGCGCCGATGACCAGGTCGTCGAAGCCATCGCCGTCGATGTCGCCCGCCGAAGCGACCGAGAAGCCCGACTGGTCTCCCGCATCGCGTCCATGGATGACGAAGCCTCCGCTGCCCGCGGCGACGCTTCCGAGGTCGATCGGCGCGCTCGATCCATCGATGGCCACGCCCGCGCGCACCTGCACGCTGGCCTGTCCGTTGGTGAGGGTGGTGTAGCCGCCGGTGCTCGCGCCGCGGATCCAGCCGGCGTCGGCGAAGGTGAGGCGGTCGCCGGAGTCGCCGTCGACCCGCAGCGCGTTCGCGGTGTCCGAAAGCGGCAACACGTCACGCGCGCGGATGACCAGCGCGTTGTCGCCGCTGCCGGTGAGGTCGATCACCTCGATGCCGTCGATCCGGCGGCTGGCCGGCGCGCCGAGGTCGAGCGTCAGGCCGCCGCCGGCGAGCACGAGGGTGTCGGTGCCGGTGCCGCCGTCGACCTGGCGGAACGCGACGTCGGCGACGACGATGCGGTCGTTGCCGGCGCCGCCGTTGAACACGTCGGCGCCGCCGCCGCCGGTGAGGGTGTCGTTGCCCTGGCCGCCGACCATGACGTCGACGCCGGCCGTGCCGGCGAGGCTGTCCGCGCCCGTGCCGCCGCCCTGGGTCACCGCGCCGCTGAAGTTGCCGCCGAACACCACATAGCTGGCGCCGGCCGAAGCATTCCCGTTCGGGTCGGAGAACGGGGCGCCGACGATCAGGTCGTCGAAGCCGTCGCCATTGACGTCGCCGGCGCCCCTGACCGCGCGGCCCGCGTAGTCGCCGGCTGTCGTGCCGAGCAGCTGGAAGCCGTTGCTGCCGTCCAGCGCGGACAGGTTGAGGTCCGGCACATGGCCGGAGGCCTTGCCGAACACCACGTAGCTCGCGCCGGAATTGTTGCCGTTCAGGTCCGCCCCCCGGGCGCCGACGATCAGGTCGTCATAGCCGTCGGCATTGATGTCGCCGGCGCCGGCCACGGACATGCCGGACTGCTCGCCCGCCGCGGCGCCGGAGAGCCTGAAGCCGCGGGTGCCGTCCAGCGCCGAGAGATCGAGGCTCGCGCCCAGTCCGGACACCGTCCCGAATACGACGTAGCTGGCGCCGGTACCCCCCATGCTGTAGGCCCCGACGATGATGTCGTCGAGGCCGTCGCCGTTGACGTCGCCGGCGGCGCTCACCGAAAAGCCGGTGCGGCTTTGCGTGACTTCGCCGGCCAGGGCGAACCCGTTGCTGCCGTCGAGCGACGAGAGGCTCAGGGTCGAGGCGAATCCGGCCGCGCGGCCGAACACCACGTAGGCGGCGCCGGAATTGCTGATTGCGTTGAGGTCGGCAAACCGGGCGCCTATGACCAGGTCGTCGTAGCCGTCGCCGTTGAAGTCGCCGGCGCCGCTGGCCGACAGGCCGGACTGGTCGCCTGCGCCGGCGCCGAACAGCTGGAAACCGTTGCTGCCGTTGAGCGTGCCGAGGTTGAGCGCCGAGGCGAAACCGGAGGCCTTGCCGAACACCACGTAGCTCGCGCCGGCAGTCGCGGCACCGGGTGCGTTGACGCGGTAGGCGCCGACGATCAGGTCGGCGAAGCCGTCACCGTTGACGTCCCCCGCGTCGCGCACCGAATGCCCGGCCTTGTCGGGGCTCGAGGCACCGCCGAGCTGGAAGCCGGTGCTGCCGGAAAGTCCGGAAAGACTCAGGCTCGAGGCAAAGCCCGACGCCTTGCCGAACACCACGAACGCCGCGCCGTCGCTGGTCGCGTTGAAACCGGCGTCGAACTCCGGCGCGCCGACGACCAGGTCGGCGAAGCCGTCGCCGTTGAGGTCGCCCGCGGCGCTCACCGAGCGCCCGGCGTTGTCCTGCGCGAACACGCCGGCAAGCCGGAATCCGTTGGCGCCGTTGAGCGCGGAAAGGTCGAGGTTGGAGGCGAAGCCGGACGCGGCGCCGAACACGACGTAGGCGGCGCCGGCATCGGCGACGCCGTTGATGTCGGCGAACATGGCCCCGACGATCAGGTCGCCGAAGCCGTCGCCGTTGACGTCGCCGGCGCCCGACACCGATCCGCCGGACTGGTCGTCCGCCAGAACCCCGGAGAGCATGAACCCGCCGCTGCCGTCGAGCGCCGACAGCTGGATCGGGCCGGTGAAGACAGTCGCGGCCGCCTCCACCTGCAGGGTCGCGGCTCCCTGCGTGAAGACCTCGTAGGTGCGCGCGTTGATCACGGTGGTGCCGGCCGCGCTCCACGCGCCGCGCAGGACCGCCAGGTCACCGGCGTTGCCGTCGACGCGCAGGGTGTTGGCGGTGTCGGCGAGCCGGAGCAGGTCGCCGCCGGCGAGCACGAGCGTGTTGTTGCCGCTGCCGGTGAGGTCGAGCACCTCGATGCCGTCGATGCGGTTGTCGGCCAGCGCGGCGAGGTTCAGGGTCTGGCCGCCGCCCGACAGTCGCAGCGTGTCGCTGCCGGTGCCGCCGTCGACGTGCCGGAAGCCGGTGTCGGCGACGACGATGGTGTCGTTGCCGGCGCCGCCGTTGAACGCATCCGCGCCGCCGCCGCCGGTGAGGCTGTCGTTGCCGCGCCCGCCGACCATGACGTCGGCGCCTGCGCTGCCGGCGAGCGTGTCGTTGCCGGTGCCGCCCGCATGGGTGACCGTGCCGCTCGCGCTGCCGAAGACCACGTAGCTGGCGCCGGCGCCGGAGAGGGCGCCCGGCGCGCCGACGATGAGATCGTCGTAGCCGTCGCCGTTGACGTCGCCGGCGCTGCTCACCGCGCTGCCGGCGGTGTCGTTCGAGACCGCGCCGGTGAGCTTGAAGCCGTCGCTGCCGGCGAGCGCCGACAGGTTGAAGCTCGATGCGAAGCCCGCTGCCTTGCCGTACAGCACGTAGGCGACCCCCGCGCCGACACTGCTGGGCGCGCCGATGACCAGGTCCGCATAGCCGTCGCCGTTGAAGTCGCCGGCCGTGCTCACGGAAGCGCCGGTCAGATCGCCTGCGACGACACCGTCGAGCCGGAAGCCGTTGCTGCCGTCCAGCGCGGACAGGCTGATGTCGGCGGCGAATCCGGACGTCCGGCCGAACAGCACGTAGGTGGCGCCCTTGCCGCCGGTTTGCGGCGCGCCGACGACCAGGTCGTCGAGGCCGTCGCCGTTGATGTCGCCCACGCCGCTCACGGACGCGCCGGACTGGTTGCCCGCGCCGGCGCCGGCGAGGCGGAAGCCGTTGCTGCCGTCGAGCGACGACAGATTGATGCTGGCAGCGAATCCCGACGCCTTGCCGAACACGACGTAGGAGGCGCCGGCGGTCGCCAGCCCGTTGGGCGTGGCGGCGTGGGCCCCGACGATGAGGTCGTCGAAGCCGTCGCCGTTGATGTCGCCGGCGCCCGCCACCGACTTGCCGGCGAAGTCGCCGTCGTACTTGCCGCCCTGCTCGCCGAGCAGCCGGAAGCCGTCGCTGCCGTTGAGCGCCGAGAGGTTCATGCGCGAGAGGTACCCGTCGGCCTTGCCGAACACGACGTAGGCGGCGCCGTAGTACGGCTGCGCATTGGCCGCGACGCGATAGGCGCCGACGATCAGGTCGGCGAAGCCGTCGCCATTGACGTCGCCCGCGGCGCCGACCGCGTTGCCGGCCTTGTCGAGGCTGGCGACGCCGGCGAGCCGGAAGCCGGTGCTGCCGTTGAGCGCGGTGAGGTTGAGGCTGGAGGCGAAGGTCGAGGCGCCGAACACCACGTAGCTGACGCCGCCCCAGGTGGTGCTGTTGGGATTGGCCTGCGGCGAACCGACGATCAGGTCGGCGAAGCCGTCGCCGTTGACGTCGCCGGCCGCGCTGACCGCGGAACCGGCGAGTTCCTCGATCGCGGTGCCGCGCATCCGGAAGCCGTTGCTGCCGTTGAGCGCCGACAGGTTGAGGTCGGAACCGAAGCCCGAAGCCGCGCCGAACACCACGTAGGCGGCCCCGGCGTCGGTGTTCGCGCCGTTGTCGGCCTTGTAGGCGCCGACGATGAGGTCGGCGAAGCCGTCGCCGTTGATGTCGCCGGCATCGCTGACCGACACGCCGGACCGGTCGGTGGCGGCGACGCCGCTGATGCGGAAGCCGGTCGTGCCGTCGAGGCTCGCGAGCGCGAGCGGGTTGGGCGCCGCCAGTGCATGGGTCCAGGCGGCGCGCGTGGCGGCGCAGGCGAACACCGGCGTGGCGACCGGCCCGGTGCGATACGCGAGCGCCCAGTCGCCGCCCAGCGCCGCGTGGCCGGTCCGGCCGGTGGCCGCGGCGACGTTCGCGCCGGTGTGTTCGGCCAGGCGCTCGACGAAGGCGCGCCCGGCGGCGCTCGCCGCCACGTCGCAACCGTAGAGCAGCAGATCGCCGCCCGCGGCGAGGCTGGCGCCGATGGCGGCGAGCGTGTCGGCGTGCGCCTCGAGCGCAGCGGCGTCGAGCGTGCCGGCGCCGAGCTGCAGCATGCCGTCGGCGCCGTGCGCGACCAGATGCAGCGACGCCAGATCGCGCACGCCCGCGAGCGCGTGCGCGATCTGCAGCAGGCCGTCCTCGTCGGGGCGCAGCCGCGTCGCGCCGGTGTGCGCCGGCAGGTCGCGCAGCAGCGTGTCCGCGTCATCGACGCGCGCGTCGATGAACAGCATGCTGCGCGGGGAGACGGCCGGCAGCGGGGGAAAGGGGCGGGGCGCCAAGCGGGGAGTTCGCGCGATGTTAGGCGAGTGCGGCGGAACGCACCAGTGGGCTCCTCGCCCGAGACCAGGTCCTAAGACCGGGCGGCGAGAGGAGAATCGCGCGCGTCATGACATGTGCATGAATGGTGAACTTTCGTGTCGCGTGGTGGC
>JAEUOS010000051.1 GCA_016790695.1 Burkholderiales bacterium | reverse complement strand
GCGAAATTGAGCAGGAAGCTCGCCACCGCGTAGGCGTCGACCGCGGTCTCGGCGGCGGCGCGCTCGAGCGCCGGCATGTGCTCGTCGAAGACCGCGGCGAGGTCGGCCGGCCGGTCCTGCATCAGCTGCTCGAGCAGGATCGCGTACAGCGCGGCGCGCACGGCGAAGATGTCGCGCAGCTCGTCGGCGTCGGGCGCCGTCACCAGGGCGCCGCGGCGCGCCTGGAACTCGACCAGGCGGTCGCGTTCGAGGATGCGCAGCGCCTCGCGCACCGGCGCGCGGCTCACGCGCAGGACCTCGCTGATGTCCTTCTCGAGCAGGCGCTGGCCGGCGTGCACGAGGTCGAGGGTGATGACGCCGGCCAGGCGCGCGGCGATCTGCTCGGCGATCGGCGCCGAGGCGCGCGCCCACTCGTGGCCGCGCAGGACCGCCTGCTCGACCGCCAGCATCAGCTGGTTCTTCGGTGTCAGCAGGGCCGACAGGTCGGGGATGTTGGCGGTCTTGCTTCGGCCCATGGAGGATTCGCCTTCGGCGCGGTGAACGGCCCTAGTCTACTTGTCCATCGTGATCCTGCCGTCGGCGACGATCTTCCTCCACACCTGCAGGTCGTTGCGGATCATGTCCCGGAACTGCTCGGTCGACCAGATCGGCGGCGGCTCGACGTTCATGCGCGTCATCAGCGCCTGCAGGTCGGGCGAGGCCTGGATGCGGTTGATCTCGGCGTTGAGGCGGCTGACGATGGCCGGCGGGGTGCCCGGCGGCGCGAAGATGCCCTGCCAGCCCAGCGCGGGGAACGGGTGGCCCTGCTCGCCGAAGGTGGCGAGATCGGGAAGCTGCGGAATGCGCACGCCGCCGTTGACGGCGATCGCGCGCAGCTTGCCCGCCTTGATGAACTGCACCGGCGAGATCGGGTCGGACCAGCCGATCTGGAGCACGCCGGACATCAGCTCGGTCAGCAGGCTCGGGATGCCCTTGTACGGCACGTGGGTGATCTTCATGCCGGTGCGATTCTTGAGCCACTCCATCGTGAGGTGCCCGTTGGAGCCGACCGACCAGCTGCCGTAGGTGCCATAGCGCTCCGGCGACGCCTTGACGAGCTCGATGAGCTCGGCGAGATTCTTCGCCGGCACGCTCGGATTGACCAGCAGCACGACGCCGCCGATGACGGTGATCGCCACCGGCGTCAGGTCGCGCAGCACGTCGAACGGCAGGTCCGGCTGCAGTGCCGCCAGCATCACCGTGAACGAGCCGTTGGTGTAGAGCAGCGTGTAGCCGTCCGGCGGCGCCTTGATCATCGCCGTGGTGGCGATGGTGCCGTTGCCGCCCGGACGGTTGTCGGCGATGATCTGCTGCTTGAGCGCCGCGCCGAGGCGCTCGGCCATGATGCGCGCCAGCTGGTCGGAGCCGGCGCCGGCGGCCGACGGGATGAGCATGCGGATCGGCCGGCTCGGCCAGGCATCCTGGGCCGCGGCCGGCAGGGCGATGGCGAGCGCGCCCAGGACGGCGGCGACGGTGCGCGTGATCGGTCGGGACATGACGTTTCCTCCGCCGGCCTATTCGGCCCGGATGTTGTTGTCGGTGACGATCTTCTTCCAGGTCTGCAGGTCGCTGGCGACGATGTCGCGGAACTGCGCCGGCGACTTCACCGGCGGCGGCTCGAAGTTCATGCGCGCCATCAGCGACTGCATCTCGGCGGTCGACTGGATCCTGTTGATCTCCTCGTTCAGGCGGCGCACGACGTTCGCGGGCGTGCCGGCCGGCGCGAACACGCCGAACCAGCCGACCGCGTCGAACGCGTACCCCTGCTCGCCCATCGTGGCGATGTCCGGCGTGCCCGGCACGCGCACATTGCCGCTGATGGCGATGCCGCGCACCTTGCCGGAACGGAGGAATGGCAGCGGCGCGCTGGGGTCGGCCCAGGCGATCGGCAGCACGCCGGAGGCGAGCTCGGTGAGCAGGCGCGGCACCGCCTGGTACGCCACATGGTTCATGCGCATGCCGGTCTGCTGCTTGAGCCACTCCATGATCAGGTGGCCCGACGAGCCGACCGCCCAGCTGCCGTAGGAGTACCGGTCCGGATTGGCCCGGACGTGCTCGACCAGTTCGCGCAGGTTCTTCGCCGGGAACTCGGGATTGACCAGCAGCAGCACGCCGCCGACCGCGGTCTGCGCCACCGGCACGAGGTCGCGCTGGATGTCGTAGGGCAGGGTGCGGATCAGCGCCGGCGCCATCACCGCGAACGAGCCGTTGGTGTAGAGCAGGGTGTGGCCGTCGGCCGGCGACTTCGCCACCGCGGCGCCGGCGATCGCGCCGCTCGCGCCGGGACGGTTGTCGACGATGAACTGCTGGCCGAACACCGCCGCGAGGCGCTGCGCCATCGCGCGCGACATGAGGTCGGTGCCGGAGCCGGCCGAACCGGCAACGATGATCTGCACGGGCCGCGCCGGCCAGGCGTCGGCCGTCTGCGCGTGCGCGGCGCCGGCGGCCGCAAGGGCGAGGAATGCGGCCACCGCCGCGATGGGGGGCAGGAACATGGTGTCTCCGGGCGCGAGGAAGTCGGTGCCCGGCATCCTAGCGGAAATTATTATTTATGTCGACAAAAATAAAACCAGGTGCTATGGTGTCATTCCGGGATGCGGCCCCCGGAGCGCGCCGCCACGCCGGGAAGGAGCACCGGATGGGCATCGTCGTCGAACCACTCACCGGATCCGTCGGCGCCGCCGTGACGGGCGTCGACCTGAAGCGCCCGCTGGAGGCGGCGGCGTTCGCGGTGCTGCATCGCGCATTCCTCGAGCACGGGGTCCTGGTGTTCCGCGACCAGCACGTGCCACCCGGCGCCCAGGTCGCGTTCGCGCGACTCTGGGGCGAACCGGTCGTCACCGCGATGCTCAAGGGGCTGGACGGGCATCCGGAGATCGTCCAGATCGCGCGGATTCCCAAGGAGACCGCCTCCACCGAGGCCTGGCACTACGACGCGCCGTTCACCGCGGTGCCGCCGAAGATCACCTTGCTGTCGGCGATCGTGGTGCCGCACGGCGGCGACACGATGTGGAGCAACCAGGTCCGCGCCTACGAGACGCTGTCGCCGGCGATGCAGCGCATGCTCGCCGGGCAGCGCGCCTGCTTCCGCGGGGTGCGCCTGGCGCGCATGTACGGCGTGCCGGAGGCGGAGATCCCGGCGGCGACGCACCCGCTGGTGCGCACCCATCCCGAGACCGGCCGCAAGGCGATCTACATCGGGCACCCGGACAACCTGCAGCGCCTCGAGGACATGACCGAGGCCGAGAGCCGGCCGCTGCTGGACTTCCTCTATGCGCACTCGACCCAGCCGGACAATGTCTACCGCCACATGTGGCGCGTCGGCGACGTCGTGATGTGGGACAACCGCTGCACCATGCACTACGCGGTGCACGACTACGGCCAGGCCGAGCGCGTGCTCAACCGGGTCACCCTCAAGGGCGAGGTGCCGGCCTAGCGGGTGCCGGGAGCGCGCCGCGGACGGCGCCGCCGGGCTAGCAGCCGGCGCGTTCGGCGCGCGCGCGGATGGCGGCCAGCAGCGCGACCGCGCGGTCGGCCGCCGCCGCGCCGCCCGGCACGTCGCCGCGCACGTAGAGCGGGCGCAGTTCCTCGATCTCGCCGAGGTCGCGCAGCAGGTCGGGTTCGACGATCGCGTACTTGCGCAGGGTGTTGACCACCAGCATCGAGGTGTGGACGATGTCTTCGGCCTCCGGCGCGACGCCGTGCCGGTGCAGGGCGCAATTGGCCCAGTGGGTGCCGGCGAGCATCGCCGCCTCGATCCGCATCTCCCAGTCCGCCGCGCCGAGCCTGGCGAGCGAGGCCTCGATGCGCAGGGCGCGCTGGCGGTGGGCGTCGGCCTTCATGCGAGCCTCCCGCAGCGCCCCTCGAGCACGGCGCGCACCCGGGCGAATGCCGCGTCGCACTCCGCGACGATCGCCGCGCTGGGCGCGCGATCGCCGCGCAGGCAGGGATCGCGGTGCGTCTCGATGGCCTCGAGCGCGTGCTCGAGGTCGCGCAGGTCGGGCGGCGCGTCGCCCTCGACCGGCGGCCAGCCGACGTGGCTGACGTCGCCCGGCCCGCGCAGCGCGCGCGCGTAGCTGCCGTCCGCCTGGCGCACCATGTGCACGCCCGGAATGGTCGAGAACACCGGGTCGTCGCTGGTCAGGCCGACCGCGTGCATGACGGCGTTGAGGGCGTTGGTGCCCGCGGTCAGCGTGGTCCAGTACCACAGTTCGAAGTCGTCCAGCGGGTCGAGGCGCGCGCGCAGCGACGCCAGGCGCTGGAACTTCTCGAGGTGCGAAGCGATTCTCATGATGGCGGCGGCCGGCGCGGTCAGGCCGGCACTTCTCCCTTGAGGGTGACGCGATTGAGGACGCGCGGGGCGTTGCCGTAGTCGTGCACGGCGTAGTGCATGGTGCAGCGGTTGTCCCACATCACGACGTCGCCGACGCGCCACATGTGGCGGTAGACGTTGTCCGGCTGGGTCGAGTGCGCGTAGAGGAAGTCCAGCAGCGGCCGGCTCTCGGCCTCGGTCATGCCCTCGAGCCGCACCGCGGTCTCGGGGTGGCCGACGAACAGCGCCTTGCGGCCGCTCTGCGGGTGGGTGCGAACCAGCGGATGCGCGCGCGGCGGCGGGATGTCCCTGGGGTCGATGCCCATGTAGCGGCCGATGCGGGTGCCGGCGAACTCGACGCGCAGCCCGGCGATCATGCGCTTCATGCCGTCCGAGAGGCGCTCGTAGGCGAGGCACTGATTGCTCCACATGGTGTCGCCGCCGCGCGGCACGGTCAGCGCGCAGAGGATCGAGATCTTCGGCGGCGCGGCGGTGAACGGCGCGTCGTAGTGCCAGTTCTCGGTCGTGGCGCGCTCCTTGGGCATGTCGGCGATCTGCACGACCTCCGGATACCCGTCGAGCGCCTTGAGCATCGGCGTGACCACCGGCTCGCCCCAGCGGCGGGCGAACGCGAGCTGCGCCGCCGGCGTCAGGTGCTGGTCGCGAAACACCAGCACGCCGTGGGCGAGAAAGGCCTGCTCGAGCGCGGCGAAGGCCGCGGCGTCGAGCGGCCGCGCCAGTTCGAGGCCGTCGACCGCGGCACCGGTCGAGCCGGTGAGGGGGGTGATGGCGAGGCTCATGTCGTCGCTCCGGGCGCGGTGCAGTCGGGGTCGATCGCCAGCACGATCTTGCCGAAATGGCGGTCCTCCTGCATGTAGGCGTGCGCCAGCGCGATCTCGTGCAGCGG
>JAEUOS010000031.1 GCA_016790695.1 Burkholderiales bacterium | reverse complement strand
GTCTTCGGCGGCGAGGGCCTCGAAGCCGTTCCTGGCCGTGCCGCCGCCGGGGAGCGCGGTGGCGTCGCCGTAGAGTTCGGTGCCGTCGTCGATGCTGCCGTTGCCGTTGCGGTCGCGCACCAGGAAGCCGTCGTCGGCGCTGATCCAGCCCGAGCCGGTGGTGGCGCCGTCGCCGTCGTGGTCGAACTGCACGCCGAAGAAGGTGTTCGATACCCGCGCTTCCAGGCCGTCGTTGTCGAGGTCGAGGGTCAGGGGGTCGCGGCGGTAAGGGTGCCAGTCTCTCGCGTCGACGTAGAACGCGTTCGAATGCGGCGTCATGCCGGGAAATTCGAGATCGCTGGTGTTCACAACAACCGGACCAGCCGACCAAGCCTGGGCGAAGGCGCCCAGGTTGAGCATGAAAATGCGGGGTGCGTCGGCAGGCGTAAGGAACTTCCAGGAGTCGTAGTCTAGGAACCAGGTTGCTCCCAGGGTCCCTGCCCAATCCTTGGGTTCCAAAGACAATCGCTCAACAGCGTTTTGGACGTCTTGATCAATAATTTCTTTGTGATTAGGAATCGCGCCAAGCCCGATGACACGACCCAATACAGCGTCTGCCAACGCATCGGAGGCCGCTTGAAACTCTTCGCTTGTCAAAATGATGTTTCGCGCTGCGGCGGCGTCAATGGTTGCAGAGCGTACGAAGTTTGACCAAAAGCTGCCGTCGTCGGCGTTGATATGCGCCGCATAATCCAGCCATCTGGCGGTATAGCGTGCTGCGTCCTCGGCGCCATCCGCCAATCCCGGATTGTCGGCATACTGTCGGGCAGCCTCGGCAAGAAGGTTGTAGGCTGCCGAAAAGGCGCCTTGCTGCCGGAGTATTTGCAACTGGTCGAGCGTACCCTGCGATAGCGCAATAGTCATTACGTCTTCCCTTCGGCGCGATGGATTGAATCAGAAAATATTCTTTCGACTGCGTCTATGGTCCCCTGAATCTTGCCGATCGACAACGGTGCTATCTCTATCGTCAATTCGTACGGCGCAACGCTTGCCCAAGTTCTCACGGTACAGGAATAGGCATTACACGTTCCCTCGACGGGTCGCCCAGCATGCTCAGTCGCGAAAGAGACCCACCGTTTGGCGCGGATCTCCTCGACCACTTTCGCGTGCAGGCCCTGCGAGACTTCGGCAGAGGCAATCGAGATAATTTTCGTACCCGGTGGCGCGCTTCCCCGAAGCCGCTTGCCGTACCCCAAGTCAGCGTTCGACGCGCGGGTACTTCCGGACATCGACGCATAGGTGGCAATTGCATGTCGCCCCGCACGCAATGTTGAACTAGGAAGTCGTCCATAAGCTTCCTTTGGGAGCGCACGGTAGTCAACGCCGGATCCGACAAGAATCAGGTAGTTCGTGACGGGGTTCGTTCCTTTGGGAGGCAGGTGTGAGTTTCTGAACGGGTGAATCAGGTTCGTCGGGACATGCAGCACCCGATGTCTTTCCGTCCCGGAACGGAGCCATATCTCCGTCCGCTCGCCGTCCGGATACTCGTGCCTATCGCCGTGCCGAGCCTCCACCGAGGTGCAGACGAACGACGCGAGGGCCATGAAGGTCGACGCCAGAATGTACCGGAGGAGGGAATGGCCCTGCGCAGGCGATCGTTGCCAGATGTGACGTAGGTGGCCTGGTCTCTGTTCGGGTAGGGGACTTCTCATTTCGTTGTCCTTGAATTCATACCGACGAACTGACGCATACGTGTCTATCCTACGCTCGAGTGTTCGTCCTTGCTATCTCATGTTCACCAGCCGGCCGCGCTACCGACGAGGATCAGAAAGCGCAAAACACAACCGGGTCGAAGGCGCCGCTGACGAGCAGGCCAGTGGTCGCGGCCCAGGCTTCGACGATGGCATCGAGCTTGCCGTCGGGGTCGTCAACGTTGTGGCGCTGCGCGGCACGCGTGCTGCCGGCACCGAGATTGGTCACCGCCGCCACCAGGTCCGCCGACGGCGTGCCGGTCGCACCATTGGCCAGGCTCATCGCCTCGCGCAGGTCCCTCACCCAGCCGCTGCCCTGCATGTCCGGCAACGCCTTGGCGGCCGCCGTCAAAGGAATCGCAATTCCAAAGCTGCGCTCGAACGGCAGGTCGACCAGGTCGATGTCGCCCATGATTCGGGTGACGCTCTGGCCGTTGACGGTGCGGGTGTAGCTGCCCAGTTCGGTGATTACGAGCACATCTACAAGTCCAACTCCAGCACCCCGCCGCGTGCCCGCGACACGCACACCATGATCTGGTCGGCCTTTTCGTCCTCGCCCAGCACCAGGTCGCGGTGTTCGACATTTCCGGAGAGGTAGGTCGTGCGGCAGGAGCCGCAGGAGCCGGCTTCGCACGAGCTTTGCACGCGCACGCCGTGCGCGCGCAGCGCTTCCAGCGCGGACTGGTCGGCATCGACGGCGATGGTCTCGCCGGATCGGGCGAGGCGGATGGTGAAGGGCTGGTTGGGAGCGAACAGGGCGGCGTCGCCGGTGCCGAAGCTCTCGAAGTGGATGCTTGTATCCGGCCAGTGGCCGGTCATGTCGCGCACGGCGTCCATCAGGCCACGCGGGCCGCAGCAGTAGACGTGGGTGCCGGCTGCGGGACGCTCGAGCAGCGGCCACAGGTCGTAGGCGTCCTCGGGCCGGCCGTGGTCGTGGTGCACGGTGACCTGGCCGCCGGCATCCGGGGCGGCGAGTTCGTCCGCGTAGGCCGTGTCCTCGGCCGAGCGCGTCAGGTACACCAGGCGAAAACCGGCGTTGGCGTCGCCATCGGCCGCGCGCTGGCGCAGGTGGCGCACCATGCAAAGTATCGGGGTGATGCCGATGCCGCCGGCGAAGAAGAGGAAGCGCTTGGCGGCCGCAGCGAGCGGGAACGCGTTCTGTGGCGCCTCGATCTCGACCAACGCGCCGACGGTCAGGCCGTCGACCATCGAGAGCGAGCCGCCGCGGCCATTGCCTTCGCGGCGCACGGCGATCTGGTAGCGGTCGACCACGCCGGGCGGATTGACGAGCGAATACTTGCGCCAGAGGTTGGCGGGCGTGAGCACGCCGATGTGCGCGCCGGGCTCGAACGCCGGCAGCGCCGCGCCGTCGGGGGAGACGAGGGTGAATTCGACGATGTCGCGAGCGACCTGTGCGCGTTGGACGACCTGAAGCCGCAGAGTTGTCCGGGTCGAGGGACTTGCCATCGTCTGGTTCCTGGAAGCTCGGTTGGATGAAGCCGATGACCCTGCAAATTGCGCGGCCGCCGCTCGATTTGCAAGGTTGGGCCGGCCGCGATTTCGGCCGTTGACAGCCTTGCGGAGCATCTCTTACACTCGCCGCGCATAATACTTAGAGATATAAGCATTCTGCAAGCCGGGCTTGCCGAATGCGGGAGAACGCCATGCTCACCACGGAAGAAAACGACCTCTTGTGCCGCGTCGAGGGCGACGCGCCGATGGGACAGTTGATGCGCCGGCACTGGGTCCCGGTGTGCCTGACCGAGGAAGTCGCGGACGCCGACGGCACGCCGGCGAAGGTGCGCATCCTTGGCGAAGACCTGGTGGTGTTCCGCGACAGCGACGGCCGTGTCGGCGTGATGGACGAGTACTGTCCGCACCGCCGCGCCTCGCTGGTGCTCGGGCGCAACGAGGAGGGCGGACTGCGCTGCCTGTACCACGGCTGGAAGTTCGACGTCGAGGGCAATGTGCTCGAGATGTCCTCCGAGCCTGCCTCGAGTCCGCTCAAGGAGAAGGTGAAGCACCGCGCCTATCCGGTGCACGAGTGGGGCGGCTGGGTCTGGTCCTACCTCGGCCCGAGCGAGACCATGCCGGCCTTCGAGCCGCCGCCCTATGCGCCTGCCGGTGACGTGCGGGTGTCGATCGCCAAGGCGATCATCCCCTGCAACTGGGCGCAGATCCTCGAAGGCGCGATCGACTCGGCGCACAGTTCGAGCCTGCATTCCTCGGACTTCGTGCCGGCGCGCGTCAAGGCCGGCGAGGCCACCGACCGCAACTGGCTGCGGCCGTCCACCGACAAGTCGCCGCGCTTGCAGGTGCAGCGCACCGGGTACGGCTTTCGCTATGCGGCGCTGCGCCGGCCGATCGCCAACGCCGCCACCCATGACTATGTGCGCACCACGGTGTTCGTCGCGCCCTGGACCGTGCTGGTGCCGCCCAACAACCTCTACAACGTCGCCAACGTCAACGTCCCGGTCGACGACACCCACACGGCGTTCTACTTCCTCGCCTGGGGCGACCCGCTGACCACGCCGTCGACCGAGGAGTGGCGCAAGTTCCTCAACGTGCGCCCGGGCGACACCCTCGATGCCTACTACCGGCTGAAGACCAGCATGGACGAGCGCTTCGGCCAGGACCGGCAGGCGATGAAGGCGGGCAACTTCACCGGCATCAAGGGCTTTCCCAACCAGGACATCGCGATGTGGATGACCATGGGACCGATCGCCGACCGCTCGCGCGAGCGCCTCGGTGCCTCCGACCTGGCGGTGGTCGAGTTCCGCAAGCAGATGGTCGAGGCCGCGCAGGCCTTCGCCGCGGGCGGCGCCGCCATCGGCACCGGAAGCGACCGCGTGTCGCCGGCGACCTGCTCGCTGCAGGCGGTGCTGCCGAAGACGGTCGACTGGCGCAACGTGCACACCGCCGGCGATGTCGCGGCCGCGGTCGCCGCCGCTTAGAATCACCGCTCGCGTCCCCCGCCGCCGGACTCCCTCCGGCGGCGCCGGTTCGCCCGCACCAAGGAGACAAGGATGAACAGACGACGCCTTCTGGCCGCCTCCGGCGCGCTCGCCGTGGCGCAGGCCGTGCCGCGCAGCGCCATCGCGCAGGCCTACCCGAGCCAGCAGATCAAGTTCCTGGTGCCCTACTCGCCGGGCGGGCTGCCCGACACCGTCGCCCGCGTCGTCGCCCGCAAGCTCGGTGAGCGCATCGGGCAGTCGGTCGTCGTCGAGAACCGTCCCGGGGCCAACGGCGTGGTGGCGGCGCAGGCGCTGATGACCGCGCCGGCCGACGGCCACACGCTGCTGGTCACCGACGATTCGATGATGACCATCAATCCGCTGATCTACAAGAACATCGCCTACGACGCCAAGCGCGATTTCCTGCCGGTGTCGCTGATCGCCACCGCGCCCCTGTTCCTCGCCGCGCATCCCTCGTTCCCCGCCAACACCTTCCAGGAACTGGTGGCGCTGGTGAAGTCCAAGCCGGGCGAGTTCGCCTACGGGTCCTCCGGCGTCGGCAGCACCCATCATCTGTGCATGGAAGCGATGAAGGCGGCGCTCGGCCTGGAGATCCGCCACGTGCCCTACAAGGGCACCGGGCAGTCGGTGCCGGCGCTGGTCGGCAACCAGGTATCGATGGTCTTCTCTGCGTATCCGTCGCTGGCCGGCTTCGTCAAGAACAGCCAGGTGAAGCTCCTCGTGGTCAACACCGCGAAGCGCTCGGTGTTCGCGCCCAACCTCACCGCGCTGGGCGAAGTGATTCCCGGCTTCGATTTCGCGCCCAACATCGGCATCTTCGCGCCGGCGCGCACGCCGGCGGCCGCGATCAACCGGGTCGCCGACGAGGTCGCGCGGCTGGTCCGGGAACCCGACGCCGTGCAGACCTTCAACACCGCGGGCATCGAACCGATCGGCGGCGGGCCGGCCGATTACGCAAAGGTGCTCGAGCGCGAGGCCGAGCGTGATGCGCGCGCGATCAAGGCCGCTGGCGTGAAGGCCGAATGAGGCCGATGTGAAGGCCGGGCCACCGATTCACCGTTCACGAAGACCACGATGAGCAAACTGCGCCTTTCCTTCGGCTGCTGGGACTACGACCGCACGCGCGCGCTGATGGACGGCGGCGTGGCGCCGGACGGCATCGACCTCAATTACCTCAGCATGCCGGTGGAGGAAACCTTCTTCCGCATGCTGCGCAACCGCGAGTTCGACCTGGCCGAGATGTCGCTGTCGTCGTACTCGGTGTCGCTGGGCAAGCCGGAGCGAGCGTTCGTCGCCATCCCGGTGTTCCCGTCGCGCTTCTTCCGCCACTCCTGCATCTACGTGCACGCCGGATCGGGCATCCGCGAAGCACGCGACCTGATCGGCAAGCGCATCGGCGTGCCGGAGTACCAGATGACGGCGCCGGTATGGATCCGCGGCATCCTGGCGGACCACTATGGCGTGCCGGTCGACAGCGTCACCTACATGACCGGCGGCGAGGAGGAGCCCAACCGCGACGAGAAGCTCAAACTCGATCTGCCGCCCAACATCCGGGTGCAGCCGATCGGGCCGACGCAGACCCTTTCCGCGATGCTGCGCGACGGCGAGATCGACGCCCTCTATACCGCGCGCATGCCGTCCTCGTTCGCGCGCGGCGACGGTCGCGTGGTGCGCCTGTTTCCCGACTATCCGGCGGTGGAACTCGCGTACTACCGGCAGACGCGCATCTTCCCGATCATGCACACCGTCGCGATCCGCCGCGAGGTGTATGAAGCCAACCGGTGGATCGCGCAGTCGCTCATGAAGGCCTTCTGCGCAGCGCAGGCGATCGCCTACCAGTCGCTCCGGGAGACGGCCGCCCTCAAGGCGATGCTGCCGTGGGCCAATGCCCATGTCGAGGAGGCGATCCGCGAAATGGGCGAGGACTACTGGCCTTACGGCCTCGCGCCCAACCGCGACACGCTCGCGACCTTCCTGCGCTACCACCACGAGCAGGGACTGTCGAAGCGCCTGCTCGCGCCCGAGGAGCTGTTCGCCCCGGAGACGCTGGAGACGTTCAAGATCTGAGCCGCGCTTCGCGCGGCTCAGTCCACGCGGATGCCGGCAGCGCGGATCACCTTCGCCCAGCGCTCGGTGTCGGCGGCGATCAGGCGTCGCAATTCCTCCGGCGTGCCGCCGGCAACCTCGACGCTCCCTGCCGCGAGGCGCTCGCGCAAGTCCTGCTGGGCGAGAATCGCGTTGACCTCGCGGTTGATGCGCGTGACGATATCGGACGGTGTGCCGGCAGGTGCCAGGAGGCACAGCCAGTCGATCACCGTGACATTGGGGTAGCCGGCCTCCGCCATGCTGGGCACGTCCGGCACCGCGGGCAGGCGCTTCTGGCCGACGACCGCGAGCGGCCGCAGGGTTCCCGCCTTGATGTGCGGAATCACCCCGGGCGCCAGCCCGAACATCACCTGGACACGGCCGGAGATGAGCTCCTGCACCGCCGGCGCGGCGCTCTTGAACGGCACGTGCACCATGTCGATGCCGGTTTCCTGCTTGAAGAACTCGGCCGCGATGTGCGCCGGCGCGCCGTTGCCGCCGGAGGCGTAGTTGATCTTGCCGGGATTGGCGCGCGCGTGGGCGACCAGTTCGGCGACGCTCTTCACCGGCAGCGACGGATGCACCACCAGGATGTTGTAGCCCCACGAAATCTGCACGATCGGCGCCACGTCCTTGCGGATGTCGTAAGAGAGCTTGGGAAACAGGGTCTGGCCGATGGTCAGCGGCATGATGCCCAGGCTCAGCGTGTAGCCATCCGGCGCCGCGCGCACGAGCGCGGCGGTGCCGATGGTGCCGGTGGCTCCGGGGATGTTGTCGATGACGATGCTCTGCCCGAGGGCCTTGCCGAGGCGCTCGCCGATCAGGCGCGCGATGGCGTCGAACGGGCCGGGTGCCGCCGGCACGATCAGGCGGATCGGCCGCTCGGGCCAGGCCTGCGCCGCCGACGGCCGGGCGGCAGCGAGTATCGGCGCGGCGAATGCTGCGCCGATGACGGTACGACGCGTCGGCATCGATGTTCCTCCCATGGTTTTCTGCCGGGTCCGGCGCGCATCGTCTGGCGGCATCGCGGACGCGCCGATTATGCCGCACGCGGAACGCGGCGATGACATGGCGTTGGTGCAACGCAGCATCCGTGCTATGATTCGTTCCGTACATGCGGCCGGCCGGCAACCCTTCTGTTGCGGCAAGGCTGTCTGTCCCGCCCATCGTCCCTGACCTCTCCCGTCGTTCCTTCGTCCGGAATCGCGCGTGTCCCCGGTTGGCGCCGGTGATCCATGAATCGCGGCCGTTGCCGCGAAAGCGCTGTCCGGAACGTCGCCGGCACCTCGCGTGTCGGCCCGTGCCACGAAGGAATTGCATGCCATTTGCCGCTCTGGGGCTTTGCCCCGCCATCGCCAAGGCCGTCGCGGCCGCAGGCTACACCGAACCCACGCCCGTGCAGGCCGCCGCGATCCCCGCGGCCCTGGCAGGCCAGGATCTGCTCGTTTCGGCCCAGACCGGAACCGGCAAGACCGCCGCGTTCATGCTCCCGGCGCTCGCGCGCCTCGCCAATCCAAGCGAGGTCCGCAGCTATGGTCCTCGAGTGTTAGTGCTTACTCCAACACGGGAGCTCGCGCTTCAGGTCACCCGGGCCGCCGAGACCTATGGCAAGTTCCTGCGCCGCGTGCGGGTCGTCAGCATCCTCGGCGGCATGCCCTACCCGGTGCAGAACCGCTTGTTGAAGGGGCCGGTCGACATCCTGGTGGCAACGCCCGGCCGTCTCATCGACCACATGCGATCCGGCCGCATCGACTTCGCGCGCCTGGAAATCCTGGTCCTCGACGAAGCCGACCGCATGCTCGACATGGGCTTCATCGAGGATATCGAGACCGTGGTTGCGGCCACGCCGGCGAGCCGGCAGACCGTTCTGTTCTCGGCCACGCTCGACGGCAGCGTCGGCACGCTGGCACGCCGGCTCACGCGCGATGCGCGGCGCATCGACATCAGCAACGCGCGCACCCGCCACGAAAACATCGAGCAGGTGCTGCACTACGCGGACGACCAGCGCCACAAGATGCGCCTGATCGACCATTACCTGCGCGGCGTCGACGTCGACCAGGCGATCGTGTTCACCGCCACCAAGCGCTCCGCCGACGAGGTCGCCGATGCGCTGGTGAGCCAGGGTTTCGCCGCCGCCGCACTGCATGGCGACATGAACCAGGGACAGCGCAACCGCACCCTCGGCAACATGCGCCGCGGCAACCTCAAGGTGCTGGTCGCGACCGACGTCGCCGCGCGCGGCATCGACGTGCAAACCATCACCCATGTGTTCAATTTCGACCTGCCGCGCGCCGCCGAGGACTATGTGCACCGCATCGGCCGCACCGGTCGCGCCGGCCGCTGCGGCATCGCGGTTTCGCTGGCCGGCGCACGCGACCACGGCCAGGTGCGTCAGATCGAGCGCCTGACCACCCGCGCGATCCGGGTGCACGTGGTGCCGGGACTCGAGCCGCGCATTGCCCCGACCCGGCGTGCGCCGGCCGGACCGACGCGCCGGCCGCCGAATCGCGGTGCCGCCTTCGCGCCGCGACAGGGCGCCGGCCGGTTCGCCGCAGCCGGCGCCAAGACCGCGCGCCCGGCCGGTAAACCGACAGCGCGAGGGGCGCGTTAGAATTTTCGCGGACTGGCCGTCGCCAGGAGCCGGCGGAGCATGCAGCAAGGGTTAATCCGGGTCGTTCCCGGCGCGGCCTTGTGGAATCCTCCGCAGATCGACCCCCAACCTAGGAGATTGTTGTGCAAACTTCCCGTCGCGCGTGGCTCAAGGCCGCCACTGGTGCTGCCGTTGCCGTTCCGCTGGTTTTCGTTGCGAAGCAAAGCCTGGCCGCCAAGAATGATGCGCTGCGCAATTCGCTCAAGTATCAGGACACCCCGAGCGGCAGCAAGCGCTGCGACAACTGCCTGCAGTGGGTGCCGGGCAAGACCCCGAAAGACCGCGGCGGCTGCAAGATCCTGCCCGGAGACACCGAGATTTCCCCGTCCGGCTACTGCGTGGCCTGGGTGGAAATGAAGAAATAGAGAAGAAACGGACGCAACCGCCCGGCGCCCGGCGCCGGGCGGCAACCCGTCGCGGGCGGAGGCGCTTCAAGTGCCTGCGCCCGTTACTTTTTCAGCGCCTCGACCAGGTCGCTCAGGTGATCGTTGCTGGCGTAGTGGATGACGAGTCGGCCGCCTTTCCTGCCCGGCACGATCTCCACCTTGGTGCCGAGAATCTCGGCCACCGACTCCTCGAATCGCACCAGATCGCGCGAGCGTGCCCCGGCGGCGCGGCCCGCCGGCGCCGGCGCCTCCCCGGCCGCGCGGCGGGCCAGCGCCTCGGTCTCGCGCACCGACAGGCCGCGGCGCGCCACCTTTCCGGCAATCTCGATCTGGCGCGCCGCGTCGAGCGTCAGCAGCGCGCGCGCATGCCCCATGTCGAGGATGCCGCCCGCGAGCATTTCCTGCAGCGGCGGCGGCAATTGCAGCAGGCGCAGCAGATTGGCGGCGGCGCTGCGCGAGCGGCCGACCGCCTGGCCGGCCGCTTCCTGCGTCATCCCGAATTCGCGCATCAGGCGCGCCAGGCCCTGTGCCTCCTCGAGCGGATTGAGGTCCTCGCGCTGGATGTTCTCGATCAGCGCCATGGCCAGCGCGGCGGTGTCGTCGACCTCGCGGATGACGACCGGCACTTCAGTGAGGCCAGCCTGCTGCGCGGCGCGAAAGCGCCGTTCGCCGGCGATGATTTCGTACGATTCCGGCAGCGATCCCGACAGCTTGCGCACCAGGATCGGCTGGATGACGCCTTGCGCGCGGATCGATTCGGCGAGCTCGGCCAGCGAGGCCGGGTCCATGCGCGTGCGCGGCTGGTACTTGCCGGGGACGATGCGGTCGACCCGCAGGCTGGCCGCGCGCTCTTCGCGAGCCTCGTTGCGGTCGCCGGCGAGCAGGGCGTCGAGGCCGCGCCCCAAGCCCTTGGGTCTGGTTGCCATGTGCGTGCGATTCAGGTGCGTTGGAAATCGATGGCCGGGCGCGGCCGGATCAGGCGGTCGGCGCGCGCCGGTCGAACCCGGCGGCCACGCGCTCGATCATCTCCTGCGCGAACGCGAGATAGGCGGCGGCGCCCTTGGCCGCGCGGTCGAACACCACCCCGGGCTGGCCGAACGACGGCGCCTCGGCCAGGCGGACATTGCGCGGAATGATGGTGCGGAACACCTTGTCGCCGAAGTGCTGCTCGAGCTGCGCCGAGACCTGCGCGGTCAGGGTCGAGCGCGGGTCGTACATCACGCGCAGCAGGCCGATGATGGCGAGATCCGCGTTGAGGTTGGCATGCACCTTCTTGATCGTATTGACCAGGTCCGACAGCCCCTCGAGGGCGTAGTACTCGCACTGCATCGGAATGATCACGCCGTGCGCCGCGCACAGGCCGTTGAGCGTGAGCAGCGACAGCGACGGCGGACAGTCGATGAGCACGAAGTCGTAGTCATCGGTGACCTCGGCCAGCGCGCGCTTGAGGCGCGTTTCGCGGTACTCGACGTCGACCAGTTCGACTTCGGCACCCGCCAGTTCGCGGTTGGCCGGCAGGACATCGAGCACCGCTGCCGCGGCATCGACCGCCGGCGACGCGCGACGCGCCTGCGACAGCGTCGCAAGGCCGAGCAGCACCTGATAGACGCTCGCGCCGAGGGCGCGCTTGTCGATGCCGCAGCCCATGGTCGCGTTGCCTTGCGGGTCGAGGTCGACCAGAAGCGTGCGCTTGCCGGACAGCGCCAGCGCGGCCGCAAGATTGACCGTCGTCGTGGTCTTGCCGACCCCGCCCTTCTGGTTGGCGACGGCGAAGATGCGCGCGCTCATCGGCAATTCCGCATCCCCCGGGGGGGCCAGCCGTGCCGCGCGGGTGCCATGTCAGTCCTGCGCATGCATGACCACCAGGTGACGTTCGGCGGCGAGCCCGGGAACCTGCAGCCGGTGCACATGGGCGAGGCGGCACTGCGGCGGCAGGTGCGCGATTTCCTCGTGCGGCATCACGCCTTTCATCGCCAGCCACTCGGTGCCGGCCGGCGGGAATTCCGCGGCGTCGCCGCCCAGGTGGCGCGTCAGCTGAAAGAACTCGACCAGGTCGGAAAACGCGCGGCTCACGATCTGCCGGAATCGATGCGCCGGCCGGAACTCTTCGACCCGTTCACCGCTGACTTCCAGATTGGGCAGGTCGAGCGTGATCTTGGCCTGGCGCAGGAACGCCGCCTTCTTGTGGTTCGCGTCCAGGACCGTGACTTGGAGATCGGGCATGGCGGCCTGCGCCCAGATCGCGAGGCAGACGCCCGGCATGCCTCCGCCCGACCCCACATCGAGCATCGGGCCGGGCCTCACATACCTTGCGACACATAGCGAATCGAGCAAGTGATGGCTCACCATCTGCGCCCGGTCGCGGATCGCGGTCAAATTGAACGTCGCGTTCCACTTCGCCAACAGATCCAGATGGGCCATGAGCTTCGCGCGGACGGCGCAGGGCACGGCGAGGCCGATCGCATCGAGGCCGGCCGACAGCGCCTCGGCGAGCGGATCGACCGCGGTGCTCATGCCGCGATGCCCGAGTTCGTCGCAACGCCGGCCTTCTTCAGGTAAACCAGCAACAGCGCGATCGTGGCGGGCGTGATGCCCTGGATGCGCGCAGCGCGGCCGAGCGTCTCCGGGCGGTGTTGCGTGAGCTTGGCCTGCGCCTCGCGCGTCAGGCCGCGCACCAGCGCATAGTCGAGATCGGCAGGCAGGCGCGTGTTTTCCTGCGCGGCCAGGCGACTGACCTCCTCCGCCTGCCGGTCGACATAACCCTGATACTTGGCGCGGATTTCCACCTGCGACGTCACCTGTTCGACCAGGTCCGCGTCGAACGTGGCCGGGCCGGCCGGGCCGCGTCCGCCCCCCAGATCCATGCCGACCAACTGCCGATAGCTGACCCCGGGACGGCGCAGGAGGTCGAGCAGGCTGTGCTCGCGTTCGATCTCGGTGCCTAGAACCCGCCTGGCTTCATCGGCCGGGAGAATGTGAGGATTCACCCACGTCGACTTGAGGCGCTCGGTTTCGCGTGCGAGCGCGTCCATCTTCCGACAGAAGAAGTCCCACTGGGCATCGCCGACCAGGCCCAGGTCGCGACCGATGGCGGTGAGGCGCACATCGGCGTTGTCCTCGCGCAGGGACAGGCGGTATTCGGCCCGGCTGGTGAACATGCGATACGGTTCGGTGACCCCGCGCGTGATCAGGTCGTCGACCATCACGCCAAGATAGGCCTCGCTGCGCGCGGGACACCACGGTTCCAGCCCGCGTACCTGGCGCGCGGCGTTGAGGCCGGCGAGCAGCCCCTGGGCCGCGGCCTCCTCGTACCCGGTGGTGCCGTTGATCTGGCCGGCGAAGAACAAGCCGCCGATGGCGCGGGTTTCGAGCGACGCGCGCAGGGCGCGCGGATCGTAGTAGTCGTATTCGATCGCGTACCCCGGCCGCAGGATGTGGGCTCGTTCGAGTCCCCGCATGCTGCGCACCAGACGCAACTGGATGTCGAACGGCAGGCTGGTCGAGATGCCGTTCGGATAGATCTCGTGGGTCGTGAGGCCCTCGGGCTCGAGGAAGATCTGGTGGGAATCCTTGTCGGCGAAACGATGGATCTTGTCCTCGATCGACGGGCAGTACCGCGGCCCGACCCCCTCGATGACACCGGTGAACATCGGCGAGCGATCCAGTCCGGCACGGATGATGTCGTGGGTCTCGGCGGTGGTATGGGTGATCCAGCAGGGCAGCTGGCGCGGATGCATCTCGCGCCGCCCGAGAAAGGAGAACACCGGCACCGGGTCGTCCCCGGGCTGCACGGCGAGGATGCCGAAGTCGATGGTCTTGCCGTCGAGCCGCGGCGGGGTGCCGGTCTTGAGGCGGCCCTGGGGCAGCTTGAGTTCCTTCAGGCGCGCCCCGAGGGACCGTGCGGGCGGATCGCCGGCGCGGCCGGCTTCGTAGTTCGACAGCCCGACGTGAATCAGCCCCGACAGGAAGGTACCTGCGGTCAGCACCACGGCACGACCGCGGAAGTGGATCCCCAGCTGCGTCACGACGCCGGTGACACGGTCGCCGTCGAGCGTGAGGTCATCGACCGCCTGCTGGAAGATGACCAGATTGGCCTGGTTTTCCAGCCGGGAGCGGATCGACTGCTTGTACAGGACACGGTCCGCCTGCGCGCGGGTGGCGCGCACCGCCGGTCCCTTGCTGGAATTGAGGATGCGGAACTGGATTCCGGCCTCGTCGGTCGCCAGTGCCATCGCGCCGCCGAGGGCGTCGACTTCCTTGACGAGGTGTCCCTTGCCGATGCCGCCGATCGACGGATTGCAGCTCATCGCCCCCAGCGTTTCCATGTTGTGCGTCACCAGCAGGGTACGCACCCCCATGCGCGCCGACGCCAGGGCCGCCTCGGTACCGGCGTGGCCGCCGCCGACGACGATGACGTCGAACGTGTCGGGATGGGTGTGGGTGATGGCGGGCACGGGCGTTGTGCGTGGCGCGAGCGAAAAAGAGCGCGATTATAGGCGATCGCTACGCCCTTGCCCAAGTCCCGGCGCGCCGAAATCGCCGGGACACCCAACCGCGGCGTGCGCCGCGGCCATGTTTCACGTGAAACAACCAGCGGGACGGTGCAGCATGCCTGCGACGCCCACATCGGAGAGGAAACGACGCGCCGGGCCGGGTCCCGGTGTGTTTCACGTGAAACACACCGCGCATCGCCACACCGGACGCCGGCCCACCCCACCCCGGAACGCAAAGGGCCGCCCGCAGGCGGCCCTTCCGGAAAACCCCCGGGCGTGCGTCAGGTACCCAGGCGTTCCGCCAGCCCCTTGCGCCGGTCCAGCAACTCGGACGGCACGAAGCCCTCGAGCTTCTTGAACAGCTCGTCATGCATGCCGAGTTCGGCCTGCCACTTGGCGTGGTCGATGCCGCTGACGGTCTCGAACTGGCCCGCGTCGAAATCGAGCCCTTCCCAGTGCAGATCCTCGTAGCCCGGCGTGAAGCCGAGCGCGGTCGACCGCGCGCGCCCGGTGCCTGCACACCGCTCGACCACCCATCGCAAGACCCGCATGTTGTCGCCAAAGCCCGGCCAGACGAACTTGCCCTGGGCGTTCTTGCGGAACCAGTTGACCTGAAAGATCCTCGGCGGCTGGCTGACGGTGCGGCCCATCTTGAGCCAGTGGCGGAAGTAGTCGCCCATGTTGTAGCCGACAAAGGCGATCATGGCCATCGGGTCGCGGCGCACCACGCCCTGCTTGCCCGCGATCGCGGCGGTGGTTTCCGAGCCCATGGTCGCCGCCTTGTAGACACCATCGTCCCAGTCCAGCGCCTCCGTCACCAGAGGCGTGGTGTCGGAGCGCCGACCGCCGAACAGGAATGCCGAGATCGGCACGCCGTTGGGATCGTCCCACTGCGGATCGAGCGACGGGCAACGGGTTGCCGGCACCGTGAAGCGCGAATTCGCATGCGCCGCGGGCCGCCCGCAACCCGGCGTCCACTCCTTGCCCTGCCAATCGATCAGCTTCGACGGCGGCGTGTCGGTCATGCCTTCCCACCAGACGTCGCCGTCGGGCGTTTCGGCGACATTCGTGAAAATGGTGTCGCGCTCGACCGCGGTCATGCAGTTCGGATTGGTGTGATAGTTGGTGCCCGGGGCGACGCCGAAGTAGCCCGCCTCCGGATTGATCGCGTAGAACTTGCCGTCGGCATGCGGCTTGATCCACGCGATGTCCTCGCCGATGGTGGTGACCTTCCATCCTTCGAAGCCCTGCCTGGGCGGCACCAGCATCGCGAAGTTGGTCTTGCCGCAGGCCGAGGGAAACGCGCCGGTCACGTAGGTCTTGCGGCCCTGGGGATCCGTCACGCCCAGGATCAGCATGTGCTCGGCGAGCCAGCCTTCGTCGCGCGCCATGACCGACGCGATCCGCAGCGCCAGGCACTTCTTGCCCAGGAGGGCATTGCCGCCGTAGCCGGAGCCGAAGCTCCAGATTTCGCGCGTCTCGGGAAAGTGGACGATCCACTTCTCGTCGTTGTTGCACGGCCAGCGCACATCGGCCTGCCCGGGCGTCAACGGCAGCCCGACCGAATGCACGCAGGGAACGAAGTAGCCCTCCTCCCCGAGCACGTCGTAGACCGCGCGGCCCATGCGCGTCATGATGCGCATGCTCACCACGACATACGGCGAATCGGTGAGTTCGACGCCGATCTGCGCGATGTGCGACCCCAGCGGGCCCATCGAGAACGGCACCACGTACATGGTCCGGCCGCGCATGGCGCCGTCGAACAGCCGGTTCATGGTGGCGCGCATCTCCGCCGGCGCCACCCAGTTGTTCATCGGGCCGGCGGCCTCGCGCGTTTCGGAGCAGACGAAGGTACGCTCCTCGACCCGCGCGACGTCATTCGGATCGGAGAGCGCCAGATACGAGTTCGGCCGCTTGGCCGGATTGAGCTTCTTCAACATGCCCGACGCGCACATCTCGGCCAGCAGGCGGTCGTTTTCTTCCTGGCTGCCGTCGCACCAGACCACCCGGTCGGGCTTGGTGAGCGCCGCCATCTGGTTGACCCAGTCAACCAACTTCGTATTGCGCACGTAGGATGGAGCGGCGGACTTGAGAACTGCGTTCATGAGAGTGGGATCCCTGAAGCTTGGGCGCTCGTCTCTGGCGGGCACAGATCGCGCTCGCTGCCGGGCGGGGCGGCCGGGAGGGGTGCTCCGATCAGGCTGCCCGGTTGAAAAGAGGGGCGCAAGATACCACAGAACCCCGGCCGGTCGCCATTGGCGCGAAACAAACCTTCACATTATGAAAAGCGGTTTCGCGACGGCACTGATCGCGCCCACGCGCACCCCGGCGAGTCCGCGCGCCCCGGTCCCGGACGCTGCACCGGCGTCGTCAGGCAAGCCGCAGGCCGCTGGCCGCGAACGCCGATCGCGTGGCGTCCTTCTCGGCGTCGGTCAGGCCCAGCAGCGGCCGGCGGACCGGGCCGCCGGCCTGCCCCAGAAGCTCCTGCCAGAATTTCTGGTGCGCGGCCGCCTTGCCGTGCGGCCGGCTGCCCTTCAATGCCCGGCGCACCGGATCGAGACTGTCGCGCAGGCGCCGCGCTTCCTCGACCCGGCCCTGAAACGCCAGTTCGGTGTACTCGTGCATCCGGCGATCCACCGCGGTCTGCATCAGGTACGGCGGCGTCGAGCACAGGTACACCTGCCATCCGAGCTCGACGATGTTGTCCAGCCACTCTTCCTCGTTGGACGTGCTGACGATCAATTTGCCCTGCGCCATGCGCGACAGCCGCGCATAGGTCGCGCGCGGCACGCTGTACTTGATCGCGACCACGTTCGGGATCTCGGCCAGGCGCATGCACGTTTCCGGCTCGAGGGTGTAGCCGCAGTCGGGCGGCTGATTCCACAACGTGACGCCGATCTCGACCTGCTCCGCGATGTGGCGATAGTACTCATAGAGGGTGTCGTCGCTGTGCGCGCCGAAGTAGAGCAGCGGCGTGTGAACCACGATGTACTCGGCGCCGACGTCCTGCGCATGGCGCGCCAGCTCGATGACCGTGTCCAGGCTCTGGTCCGAGCACGAGACCATGACGCCGCGATCGTTCCCGGCCGCCTCGACCGCCAGCTCGACGGTGCGCTTGCGCTCGGCCACGGTCATCGAGGCGAACTCCCCCTGCTTGCCGTTGACGAACAGCCCGCGGATGCCCAGGTCGCGGTACCAATGGCGCAGATTGCGCAGCCACGCCGCCTCGTCGACCGCCAGCCCGGGCGTGAACGGCGTCAGGGTCGCGGCCCATACCCCGCGCAGGCGCTCGCGCGCGTAGTCCTTGGCTTCGTGCTTGCGGTATCTCGTCGTCATCCTCGTCCTTTCGATTGCACCCCCGGCCCCGGACCGTCGCGCCCGGCACCGCTCACGCGAGCGCGTAGGTGGTGGTGGCATGCACCGCGAGCCGATCCTCGAGCGCCCCGCGAATCTCCACCTCGCCGAACACCAGGGTCCTGCCGGGCTTGAGAACACGCGCGAGCACCAGCACGTCGGTGCCGCTGATGGCCCGCATGAAACTGGTGTTCTGCGACACCGTCGCCATCGGCCGAAACCCGCCCAGCTGGGTGGAGATCGCCAGCACCATGGCCGTATCGGCAGCGCTCATCAGCGCCTGACCGCACACCGTGCCGCCGACCCGCGCCAGCGCTTCCGAATGCGGCAGGCGCACGCGCACCTCGCCCGGCGCCGCCGTCTCGACGATGAGTCCCAGCGCCTGCACCCAGGGCGCAAACATGTCCCGCAGCACTGCCTGGCACGCCTCGACATCCATGCATCACTCCCGGTTGGTCGCGCCGACGCCATCGGCGCGACGATGCAGCAGTATCCGATAGACGGCACCGCTTGCCAACACGAGGATCACCACGCGCGCGACATGGAACGCCGTGACCACCGGCACGCCCAGTTGCAGCACCTTGGCCGTGATGCACATCTCGGCGATGCCGCCGGGCGCAAGCGCCAGCACCCCGGTGGGCAGGCCGATGCCTGCCAGATGCCAGAGCAGCACCGCGAACATCGACGTCAGCAGCATCGCCCCGCCGGTCGCGGCCGCCACCGCCGCGGCGAAGCGCGGGGCCCGGCGCAGGAAATCGCGCTCGAATTTCACGCCCAGTGCAGCCCCCAGGCACAACTGGGCCGCCGCGGACAGCCAGCCGGGGATCGCGGAGAACACGACGTCGGATGCGGTGAGCGCGATCGTCAACGCGAGCGGACCCAGCATGTACGGATTGGGCGCGCCCAGCCGCGCCAGCACGAACCCGGCTGCCAGGGCTGCTGCCACCTGGCCCGCCAGGCCCGCACCGCTGACCGCTACCGAGACGCCGCGATGGACGTCGACCCCATGGATGCCGGCATACGTGTAGACGAACGGCACACTCACGACCACCAGGAGGATGCGAAAGCTCTGCGCGAACGCCACCAGATCAACCCGTCCGCCGTAGCGCTCGACCAGCACGGCCATTTCGCTGGCGCCGCCAGGCACGCTGGCGAAGAACGCCGTCGCCCGGTCCAGCACCGGCCGGCCTGCGGCATCCTGCCCCATCAAGCGCCGCAGCGACGCACCGCCGGCCAGTCCGACGCCGAACGCGACCGCGCCTGCGGCCAGCATCCACGGCAGATAGCGCGCCACCTCGAGGCTCACCGCCGGCGTGAAATACAGCCCCAGCGCAACCGCGATCACCGCCTGCCCCCCCTCGCGCGCGCCGGCGGGCACCTCCAGCGCGAGTCCCGCGCTCTTGCCCGCCGCCACCGCCAGAAGCGGGCCGATCATCCAGGGCAGAGGCAGGCGCAGCCAGGAAAACAGCGCGCCCGCCGCCGCGGCAAGCATCAGCACGGTCGCGATCGGCCGCCAACGCGCCGCGCCGCGCGCGCGGCCGCCCCCGGGATCCGCGGACGATCGCCTGCCGGCCGTCATGTCACTTGCCGATGCAGAACCGGCCGAAGATCTCGCCCAGCAAATCGTCGGCGCCGAATTCTCCGGTGATCGTGTTGATCGCCTCCTGCGCGCCGCGCAGTTCTTCCGCGGCAAGTTCGAGCGGCGCCGGGTCCGCGCGCAGGTGGGACTGCGCGGCCAGGACGCATGCGCCGAGACGTTCCAAGGCGCGCAGGTGCCGTTCACGGGCGATGATCAGATCCTCGCCCGCGCCTTCCAGCCCGGCGCGCCGGACCAGTTCGGCACGCAGCCGGTCCAGCCCCTCGCCGGTCCTTGCCGAGACGCGCAGCGCCGCGGCGTCCGCCGGCGGCGCGCCGCCGCTCCCCAGATCGGCCTTGTTGTCGACGCGCAGGACCGGGATGCCCGCCGGAAACTCGGCCGCGATCGCCGCGTCCTCGGCGGTCGGGCCCGAGGCTTCGACCACGTGAACCACGAGGTCGGCGCGCCCGATCTCGACGCGGGTGCGCGCGACGCCGATCGCCTCGACCTCGTCGCTGGTCTGGCGCAGGCCGGCCGTGTCGACCAGCGCGACCGACAGTCCGTCGATCTCGATCGACCGGTGGACCGTGTCGCGCGTCGTCCCCGGTACCGGAGTGACGATCGCCGCCTCCTCCCCGGCCAGCGCGTTCAGCAGCGACGACTTGCCCACGTTCGGCCGGCCGGCCAGCACCACCGCGAAGCCGCCGCGCAGGCGCGCGCCCTGGCGCGAGCGTCCGAGGATCGCCGCGGCCGTCGCGCCGAGGCCTTCGAGCCGGCCCAGAAGGCGCGGCCGTTCGAGCGCGTCGATCTCCTCCTCCGGAAAATCGAGCAGCGCCTCGAGATGCGCGCGCACGCCGACGAGGTCGTCGCGCAGTGCCCGCACTTCGCGCGAGAACGCGCCGTCGAGCGATCGCATCGCGGCACGCGCGGCACGCTCGGAACTCGCCTCGATGAGATCGGCGACCGCCTCCGCCTGCGCCAGGTCGACGCGGTCGTTGAGGAAGGCGCGGCGGGTGAACTCGCCCGGGCCCGCCAGGCGACAGCCGAGCGCGACGCAACGCCGCAACACGAGGTTCATCACCACCGTCCCGCCGTGGCCCTGCAACTCGAGAACGTCCTCGCCGGTGTAGGAATGCGGCGCCTCGAAGAACAGGGCCACGCCGTGGTCGAGGGCGGCACCGTCGGCGTCGCGAAACCGCGCCAGCACCGCGCGCCGCGGGTCGAGCTCGCGGCCGAGGACCCCGCGCATGACCGCGCGCGTTGCCGGACCGGAGATCCGCACCACGCCGATGCCGCCGCGGCCGGCGGCGGTGGCGATGGCGGCGATGGTGTCGGTCCCGTCCATGATCGGCCTCACCGCTGCAGCCCGGGCCTGCCGCCCGTGCCTATTTCTTCTTCTTCTTGTCCGGATCCTCGCCCGCCTCGATCATGCGGGTGATCTGCCATTGCTGCGCGATCGACAGAACGTTGTTGACCACCCAGTACAGCACCAGGCCGGACGGGAAGAAGAAGAAGAACACCGAGAACACCACCGGCATGATGAGCATCATCTTTGCCTGGATCGGGTCGGGCGGGGTCGGGTTCATCTTCGTCTGCACGAACATCGACACGGCCATCAGGATCGGCAGGATGTAGTACGGATCCTGCGCGGAAAGATCGGTGATCCAGCCGTAGAACGGCGCGTGCCGCATCTCCACCGAAGCCAGAAGCACCCAGTAGAGCGCGATGAACACGGGGATCTGCACCAGGATCGGGAAGCAGCCGCCCAGCGGATTGATCTTCTCCTCCTTGTAGAGCTCCATCATCGCCTGGTTCATCTTCATGCGGTCGTTGCCGTAGCGCTCGCGGATCTGGGTCAGGCGCGGCGTCACCTTCTTCATCCGCGCCATCGACTTGTACGACGCCGCCGACAGCGGGAAGAAGACCGCCTTGATGATCACCGTCAGCGCGATGATCGCCAGTCCCCAGTTGCCGAGCATGGCATGCAGCCACTTGAGGAGCCAGAACATGGGCTGCGCGATGATGGTGAGCCAGCCATAGTCGACCACGAGGTCGAGTCCCGGCGAGAGCTCCTTCAGACGGTCCTGGTCCTGCGGACCGACGTAGAGCTTGGCGGCGAAGGCGCCGGCCGCCCCGGGGGCCACGGTGCCGACCGGGACGATCATGCCCGCCGAATAGAGGTTGTCGGCGACCTTCTTGCTGTAGAAGTCGCGCCGCCCGCTGCCCTGCGGCAGCCAGGCCGTCGCGAAGTAGTGCTGGATGATGCCGGCCCAGCCGTCGCCGGCGGCCTTGACCGGCGGCGGCTTGTTCTTGTCGATGTCGGAAAAGTCCTGCTTCTGGAACTTCTCGGCATCGGTATAGAACACCGGGCCGGTGTAGGTCTGCAGGAACATCGAATCGCCCGCCGGCGCCTTGCCGTCGCGCAACAGCTGCAGGTAGACCGACGGGGCGATCGGCGACGCGGTGCCGTTCGCGATCTCGTAGCTGACGTCGATCGCATAGGCGCCGCGATGGAACGTGTAGATCTTGGCGACCTTCACGCCATTCATCTGCGCCTCGAGGCGCACCGCGAGCCGCGCCTCGCCGGCCTTCATTTCCAGCGGCCCGGCGGGCAGGCTGAACGCGGTCTTGTGGGTCGGAAGTTCGAGGCCCTGGGCGAGCAGGCCGGTCTGGGCGAAATAGCTGTGCTCGCCCAGAAGGACGAAGTTCTTGTTCTTGTCCAGCGTGTCCTTGTGCTGGATCAGTTCGACGTAGCGCAGGTCGCCGCCCTCGGCAGCGATGTCGGCGATCATCACGTCGGTGCGAACGCGCAGCTTGCCCTGCGGCGCCGACGCCGCGGGCGCGGCACCGGGCGCAACCGCCGGGGTGCTGCCGGGCACCGCCGGCGTCGGCAAGCCCTGGCTCGGCTGCGGAATCGTTGCATCGCGCGCCGCCGCCGCTGGTGCCGGCGGCGGCGCGTTGAGTTTCGCCTGCTGCTTCTGCCAGGCATCCCACAGCATGACCAGCGAGAACGAGAAGATGAAGAACAGGATCAGTCTGCGGGTATCCATCGGTGCTCGATTCAGTTCTTGTTGGCTTGCGCCCGGCGCGGCGGCACCGGGTCATAGCCGCCGTCATTCCACGGATGACACCGGAGGACGCGGCGCGCCCCCAGCCAGGCGCCGCGCCACGCGCCGTGCGCGCGAATGGCATCGGCCGCGTACTCCGAACAACTCGGCGCGAAACGGCAGTTGCGGCCCAGGAACGGGCTGACCGCGTAGCGATACGCGGCGATCAGCGCAAGCAGCAGCGTCTTCACGACCGGCGCGCCGGCGCCGTGGCGCCGCACCTGGCGAACAGGCCGGACAGTTCGGCGAATTGCGCGGCCCGGTCGAGCCGACGCACGTCGGCCGTCACCCGCAGCACGGCCTCGAGACGACGTCCCGCTCCGGCCGCGGTGACGGCAGCGCGGCAGCCGCGGAACGCCGCCCGGGTTTGACGCTTGACGCGATTGCGCAGGACGGCGTTGCCGGCGAGCTTCTTCGACACAACCATTCCGAGGCCCCAGGTTTCGGCATCGCGCCAGAACAGCGCGAAATGCGCACTCCTGGCCCGCTGCGGGCTCTTCAAGACCGCCGAAATGTCGGCGGCCCCCAGTCGACGCGCGGTCGTCGCGTCGGCCAAGCGATCAGACCGCCAGACGCTTGCGGCCCTTGGCGCGGCGGGCGCGGATCACCGCGCGACCGCCTTTGGTCTTCATGCGGACCAGGAAGCCGTGCGTCCGTTTGCGGCGGACCACGGAAGGTTGATAGGTGCGTTTCATGACTTCTCCGGACGACGGGCGTCGAAATTTTGCGGAAAACCCGTTATTCGACTACAAATCATGCCCATTCGTCAAGCTTCATGGCGAGGACGGCCTGTGGATAAGTCCCCCGAAAAGGCGCTAAAATTCGCCGGCTTGTTCGTCTGCCCGTCGGTCCCGCAATGCCCCTGTTTCAAGGGTCAGTCGGCCGGCTCCGAGGCACCCCGCAAATTTCCAAAAGAACTGGCTGGTCCAGTCCCCGGATCGTCCTGCACCCATGTCGCCCGCATCACCCGCAGACCACGACCCGGAACTGGCCGAATCCGCCTCCGCAGAAGGCTTCTGGGCGCTCTGCACCGCGCAGTTCATGAAGGAACTGCCGCGCGAGCAGTTCGACACCTGGATCAGGCCGCTGAAGATCGCGGTTGCCGACGCCGGCACGGCCGACGAGCCGCCGGCCTCCCTTGCCCTGGTGGCCCCCAACCGGTTCGTCCAGCAGTGGATACGCGAACGTTTCCTCGGGCGCCTGGAGACGCTCGCGGCGCAGTACTGGGGCGCGCCGGTGCAGGTGTCGGTGACCCAGGCGATGCCGCGTGCCGCCGGCGCGAACCCGACGGCCGACGCCGCGCCGCCGCCGCGCGCGCTCGCCGCGGCGAGTCCCGCGCCGGCCGATTCGCGCTACGCGAAGACGCGCCTGAATCCCGACTACACGTTCGACACCTTCGTCACCGGAAAGGCGAATCAGCTCGCGCGTGCCGCATCGATCCAGGTCGCCTCCAATCCCGGCACCTCGTACAACCCGCTGTTCCTGTACGGCGGCGTCGGCCTCGGCAAGACCCATCTGGTGCAGGCCATCGGCAACCAGATGGTCAGCGCGGCCCCCGAGGCCCGCATCCGCTACATCCATGCGGAGCAGTACGTCACCGACGTGGTGCGCGCCTACCAGAAGAAGGCCTTCGACGAGTTCAAGCGCTACTACCACTCGCTCGATCTCCTGATCATCGACGACATCCAGTTCTTCAACAACAAGAACCGCACGCAGGAAGAATTCTTCTACGCCTTCAACGCGCTCATCGAGGGCCACAAGCAGGTGATCATCACCTGCGACACCTACCCGCGCGAGATCGCCGGCATCGAGGACCGCCTGATCTCGCGTTTCGGCTGGGGCCTGACCGTCGCCATCGAGCCGCCGGAACTCGAAATGCGGGTTGCGATCCTGCTGAAGAAGGCCGAAAGCCAGGGCATCGCCCTCGACGACACGGTGGCGTTCTTCATCGCCAAGCACCTGCGCTCGAACGTTCGCGAGCTCGAGGGCGCGCTGCGCAAGCTGGTCGCCTATTCGAAATTCCACGCGCGCGACATCACGCTGGAACTCGCGCGCGACGCGCTGCGCGACCTGCTGCGCGTGCAGAACCGCGCGATCTCGCTGGAGAACATCCAGAAGACGGTGGCCGACTTCTATCGCGTCAAGGTGCCGGAGCTCTTCTCCAAGAAGCGCACCGCCGACCTCGTCAAGCCCCGCCAGATCGCCATGTACTTCGCGAAGGAGCTGACGTCGCTGTCGCTGCCGGAGATCGGCGAATCCTTCGGAGGCCGCGACCACACCACCGTGCTGCACGCCGTGCGCAAGATCACCGAAGCGCGCAAGTCGGACAGCCAGTTGAACCACGAGCTCCACGTGCTCGACCAGATCATCAAGGGCTAGCGTGCACAACCCTGTGGACAACCTGTTGAAAACCGGCGAACAAGACGCCGGGCGGCCTCGTCCGCCGGACTTTCCCACAAAGATCGACGCGCTTTTCCACAGCGCGGACCTGGCGAGGCGCAGGTCCATGTCCTTGTCGGCAAAGGCGATTTCCGGTTGTCCCCATATCCACAGCCCCTATTAGCTGTTATTGGTTTCATATAAAGACAACCACTTCATTCCGAGTGCAAGAAAGGCAGACATCATGCATCTGGTGACCGCTGAACGCGATGCGTTGCTGAAACCCATTCAAACCGTGAGCGGCATTGTCGAGCGGCGCCACACCCTCCCGATCCTTTCCAACCTGCTTCTCACCAAGCGGGGCGACGAACTGAGCTTCCTGGCCACCGACATCGAGGTCCAGATCTCGACCAAGGCCGCCTGCGAGGCCGGCCAGGATGCCGCCACCACCGTCGCCGCCCGCAAGCTCCTCGACATCCTGCGCGCCCTGCCCGGCAACGCCACCGTCTCGCTGGAGCTCGCGAACAAGAAACTCGCGATCAAGGCGGGGCGTTCGCGCTTCTCGCTGCAGACCCTGGCCGCCGAGGACTTTCCGACCGTCTCGCAGTCGGCCGAGTTCAAGACCGGCTTCACGGTGAGCCAGAAGGACCTGAAGGCGCTGCTCGCCCTGGTGCAGTACGCGATGGCGCAGCAGGACATCCGCTACTACCTCAACGGTCTGCTCCTGATCGTCGACAAGGGCCAGGCGCGGGTGGTGGCCACCGACGGGCATCGGCTGGCCTTCGCCGCGCTCGCGGTCGCGACCGACCTCGAGCGCCAGGAGGTGATCATTCCGCGCAAGACCGTCATCGAGCTCGAGCGTCTGCTCGAGGACGGCGACGAGCCGATCCGGATCGACCTCGCGCCCACGCAGGTCCGGTTCCAGTTCGGCAATGTCGAACTCGTCTCCAAGCTCGTCGAGGGGAAGTTCCCGGATTACCAGCGCGTCATCCCCCAGGGCTACAAGAACCAGTTCTCGATCGCCCGCGAAGAGCTGATCGGCTGCCTGCAGCGCGCCGCGATCCTCACCAACGAGAAGTTCAAGGGCGTGCGCTGCGTGGTCGGTGACGGCAGCCTCAAGATCAGCTGCACCAACACCGACCAGGAAGAAGCACAGGAGGAGGCCGAGATCGCCTACAGCGGCGATACGATCGACATCGGCTTCAACGTCACCTACCTGATCGACGTCCTGACCCACGTCCGCAGCGAAACCGTCAACATCGCGCTCGGCGACGCGAATTCGAGCGCCCTGATCACCACACCCGACAACCCCGAATTCAAGTACGTCGTCATGCCGATGCGCATCTGAACCGGCACGACCCGCGGCACCCCCTCGGCGCGAACGCGCCCGCACGACCAAACCGGCATCACCAGGAATACCGAATGACCCAACCGCAAGCGGCACCCGGCAACGGCGCCTCCGTCCCCCACGAGGCGTCCTACGGTGCCTCGTCGATCCAGATCCTCGAAGGGCTCGAGGCGGTGCGCAAGCGCCCCGGCATGTACATCGGCGACACCAGCGACGGGACCGGGCTGCACCATCTGGTCTTCGAGGTCCTGGACAACTCGATCGACGAGGCGCTGGCCGGCTATTGCACCGAGATCCACGTCACCATCCACGCCGACAATTCGATCTCGGTCACCGACAACGGCCGCGGCGTACCCACCGGAATCAAGTGGGACGACAAGCACGATCCCAAGCGCAGCGCGGCCGAGATCGTCATGACCGAGCTCCATGCGGGCGGCAAGTTCGACCAGAACAGCTACAAGGTCTCCGGCGGGCTGCACGGGGTCGGTGTGTCCTGCGTCAACGCGCTGTCGAAGTGGCTGCGCCTGACCGTCCGGCGCGACGGCAAGGTGCACTTCATGGAGTTCAGCCGCGGCGTGACCCAGAACCGCGAGATCGAGGCGGGCGTCATGCCCGAGGGGGTCGCCAACGGCCATCCGGCCGGAACGCGCGTCGACACCTCGCCGATCAAGGTGACCGGCACCACCGAGAAGCGCGGCACCGAGGTGCACTTCCTGGCCGACGAGGAGATCTTCTCCAACATCGACTATCACTACGAGATCCTTTCCAAGCGCATCCGCGAGCTCTCCTTCCTCAACAATGGCGTCCACATCAAGCTCACCGACCAGCGCACCGGCAAGGAGGAGGATTTCGCCTTCACCGGCGGCGTCAGGGGCTTCGTCGAGTACGTCAACCGCACCAAGACCGTTCTGCATCCCAACATCTTCTACGTCAACGCGGAGCGCGCCTCCGACCTCGGCGGGATGATCGGCGTCGAAGTCGCCATGCAGTGGAACGACGGCTACAACGAGCAGGTGCTCTGCTTCACCAACAACATTCCCCAGCGCGACGGAGGCACCCACCTGACCGGCCTGCGCACGGCGATGACGCGGGTGATCAACAAGTACATCGAGGAAACCGAGATCGCCAAGAAGCAGAAGGTCGAGACCACCGGCGACGACATGCGCGAGGGCCTCACCTGCATCCTCTCGGTCAAGGTGCCGGAGCCGAAATTCAGCTCGCAGACCAAGGACAAGCTGGTGTCCTCGGAGGTGCGCATGCCGGTCGAGGAAGTCGTCGCCAAGGCACTCGCCGACTACCTGCAGGAGCGGCCGAACGACGCGAAGATCATCGTCGGCAAGATCGTCGAGGCGGCGCGCGCCAGGGAGGCGGCGCGCAAGGCGCGCGAGATGACCCGCCGCAAGGGCGTGCTCGACGGCCTGGGCCTGCCCGGCAAGCTGGCCGACTGCCAGGAGAAGGACCCGGCGCTGTGCGAGCTCTACATCGTCGAGGGCGACTCCGCCGGCGGCTCGGCCAAGCAGGGCCGCGACCGCAAGTTCCAGGCGATCCTGCCGCTGAAGGGGA
The DNA here is from genome assembly GCA_016790695.1 of Burkholderiales bacterium. GTDB lineage: Bacteria > Pseudomonadota > Gammaproteobacteria > Burkholderiales > JAEUOS01 > JAEUOS01. The sequence goes on along the minus strand of JAEUOS010000031.1, from coordinate 37,965 downwards.
AGATCCTCAACGTCGAGAAGGCGCGCTTCGACAAGATGCTGTCGAGCCAGGAGGTGGTGACACTGATCACGGCGATGGGAACCGGCATCGGCAAGGAGGAGTACAACGTCGACAAGCTGCGCTATCACCGCATCATCATCATGACCGACGCCGACGTCGACGGCGCGCACATCCGCACCCTGCTGCTCACGTTCTTCTATCGCCAGATGCCGGAGCTGATCGAGCGCGGCTACGTGTACATCGCCCAGCCGCCCCTGTACAAGGTCAAGGCCGGCAAGGAGGAGCGCTACCTGAAGGACGACCACGAGCTCAACCAGTACATGCTGCGCACCGCGCTGCAGGGCGCCGCCCTGACGCCGTCCGCGGACGCGCCGGCGATCACCGGCGACGCGCTCGAGGAACTGGCGCGCAGCTACCTGCTGTCGGAGGCCGTGGTCGAGCGCCTGTCCCACATGATCGACGCCGCGGCGCTCAAGGCGATGCTCGACGGTGCGGTCCTCGACCTCGACAGCGAGGAAGCCGCCCGGCGCTCCGCGGCCGACCTGCTCGCCCTCATCACCGACAAGTCGGTGACCGTGGTGCCGGAGTACGAGGAAGCGCGCGAGTGCTGGGTGCTGCGCGTCAAGCGCAGCCGCCACGGCAACTGGAAATCGAGCACCATCGACCCCGACTTCGTGCACGGCGCCGACTACGCGCAGATTCGCGCCACCGCCGTGACGGTCAAGGATCTGATCGGACCGGGCGCGGTGATCCGCCGCGGCGAAGGCGACAAGGCGCGCGCGCAGGAAGTCACCGACTTCCGCGGCGTGGTGCACTGGATGCTGGCCGACGCCGAGCGCAACACCAGCCGGCAGCGCTACAAGGGGTTGGGCGAGATGAATCCCGAGCAGCTCTGGGAGACGACGATGGACCCGGCGGTGCGCCGCCTCCTGCGCGTGCAGATCGAGGACGCGATCGCGGCCGACGGCATCTTCACCACGCTCATGGGCGATGACGTCGAGCCGCGGCGGGCCTTCATCGAAGGCAACGCGCTGCGGGCGATGAACATCGACGTCTGATGGCGTCCGCGCCCCGCGCACGCGCCTGCCGGCGGGCGCCGATTTCGCCGCGGCTCCCGCCATGACCGCCGTGCAACGCGCGCTCTGCCGCGTGCTGTGCGCGGCCGTCGCCGCATTGGCCGCCGTGCCCGGCGCCGCCCAGGTGCCGCCCTCGGCCGCCGAAGAGCGCGCGTACACCGGGCTGTTCGCGGCTGCGCTCAAAGGCGACGGCGACGCCGTCCGCAGGGCGATCGCCGCCGGCGGTGCGGTCGCCGCCCGCGACGGCTACCGGCGCACGCCGCTGCATGTCGCGGCCTACAAGTCGAACCTGGCGGCGATGCGGGCGCTGGTCGCCGCCGGCGCCGATCCGAACGCGCTCGAGAACGACCGCTACGACATCGTCACCATCGCCGCGGTGGCCAATGACCTGCCGACCCTGAAGCTGGCGCTCGAACTCGGCTGCAAGGCCACGAATGTCACCAGCCGCTACGACGGCACCGCGCTGATCGCGGCGGCGCACCTCGGCCACGCCGAGGTGGTGCGCGAACTGATCCGCGCCGGCGCGCCGCTCGACCACGTGAACAACCTGCACTGGACCGCGGTGATCGAGGCGATCGTTCTGGGGGACGGCGGGCCCAACCACCAGGCCACGCTCAAGCACCTGATCGACGCCGGCGCCAGCCTGGCCCTGGCCGACCGCAACGGCAACCGGCCGCTGGCGCTGGCGCGCGGCCGCGGCTACGCCGCCATGGTCAGGATGCTCGAAGCAGCCGGCGCGCGTTGAGCGCCGATCCGACGCGCATGCATGCGCGCCGCGAGGGCCTGTCCCTGGCGGTGGCGCTGTTCGTCGTCGCGGTCTGGGGCGCGAACTTCTCGCTGCAGAAGTTCTATTTCGCCGCGCTCTCGCCGTCGGGCTTCCTGGTGGCGCGCTACCTGATCATGCCCGCATGCGCGCTGCTGCTCCTGCTCTGGCGGTTCGGCGCGCGCTGGCCGCGGCTGTCGCGGCGCGACCTGTTGCTCGTCGCCTGGGTCGGCTTCGTCGGTCATTCGGTCCACATCGGCATGGTGACCTGGGGCATCCACTGGTCGACGGCGTTCTCGAGCTCGCTGATCCTCGCCTGCGGGCCGATCTTCACGCTGATCATCCTGCGCGCGATGGGCGTGGAGCGCCTGCATCGCTGGCAGGTCGTCGGCGTGGGCATCGCCTGCCTGGGGGTGCTGGTGTTCCTGTCGGACAAGCTGCTCGGCGGACAGTGGCGCGCCACCGGCGGCGACCTGTTCCTGCTGCTGGCGGCCTCGGTCTTCTCCTACTACACCGTTGCCGTCAAGCCGCTGGTCGAGCGCCACGGGGCGGTGACGGTGATGGCGTATGCCACGCTGCTCGGCGGTGTCCCCATCCTCCTGGCGGCAGCGCCCACCGGCCTGGCGGCGCCGTGGGGCACGCTGTCGATGCTCGGATGGGCCGGGCTCCTCTGGTCGATCGTCATGTCGTCGTTCGTGGGCTGGCTGCTCTGGGCCTGGGTCAATGCGGTGCGCGGCGTGGCGCGCACCGCGCCGCTGCAATACCTGATGCCGCCGACCGCGGCGCTGGTGGCGTGGGTCTTCACCGACGAGCGCTTCGGCGCGGTCAAGATGGCGGGTGCCGCCATCACGCTCGCGGGTGTGGCGGTCGCGCAGTTCGTCGGTACGCGTCCGAGGGAGAATCCGGCGCCGCTGGACTAGCGACGCGACGCGGCGCATCATGCACGGTTTGCGACGGAGGCCTGGATGCGAACTGCGCACCGCCTGCTGCTCGAGCACCTGGCCGATGCGGCCAACAGCTGGAGCGTCGGCGAACTCGGCGTGCTGGCCGAGTTCCATTGCCACGGCGCGACCGCGTGGCCGGATGCACGCACCGTCGTCACGCAGGGCGGCGCCATGCGCGTCGCCTCCGATGTCGATCCGCTGCCGCTGGCCTACGAGACGCCGTCGGCCAATCCCCGCCTGTGGAACCACGGCGTCGTGTTCTGCCTTCCCGAAGCGGGCGCGCGCCGCGCCGCGCGCCGCCGCGTCACCGCGCTGGGGCCGGACCGCGACGCCATCGATGCATCCGAACGTGATGCCGAACTCTTCGATCTGGGGCTCGGGCTTGCGACCACCGATTTCCTGGTCCGCACGCGTGACCCAGGCCTGACCGCGCGATTGCGCGCGGCCGAAGGCGCGACCTGGGACGGCGACCATGCGCTGCAGGCGGCCATCGTGCGCGCCAGCCCCACGCGGGTGCTGGTGAGCCGCCTGGCACGCATCGAGGTGCGGAACCCGATCCCGGCGGCCGACGGGGTCTCGCCAGAGGGGCCGCATACGCACCTGCTGCCGGCAGTGATGCGCCGGGGCCGCGTGCACGACGCCAACATCCCGGTGCCCGCCGGCTTCTTGCCATGCCTCACGCTTTATCCGCCGCACCCGGCCCGCGATGCCGAGGGGCGCGAACGCGCCTTCGATGCGGATGCCCATCGCTGCTATCAGGCGCTTCTGGAGCGTTTCGGGGATCCGGTCTACACGGCGGCCAAGCGTGGCGTGCCGGCTGCCGAATCGCGCATCGCGCACCTCGGACGGCTGATCGCGGCGCGCCAGCGGGCCTTCACCGGCGCCGTTGCCTAGGCGGCTACAGCCCTTCGCGCATGCGCTTGGCGTCCAGCGCCCGGTCGAGGAAATCGAGCCGGTCCTGGCCCCAGAAGCGCTCGCCGTCGAGCACGAAGATCGGCGCGCCGAACACGCCCAGCGCCACCGCCTCGTCGCTGTAGCGCCGGTACAGCGCCTGCACCGCGGCCGAGGTCTCGGCGGCGTGCAGCGCGGCGCCGTCCATGCCGTTCTCGTCGGCGACCGCGATGCGCACCTCGGCGCGCGCGGTGTCGCGCTCCTCGGCCCACAGCGCGCGCAGGAGCGCGTGTGACAGGCGCGGCGCATCCAGCCCGCGTTCCTGCGCGGCGATCACCATCCAGCCGGGGCGCTTGTTCCAGTCCGGGTCGGTGACCAGCTCGGGATAGAACTTCGGCTGCAGATTGAGCGGCATGCCGAGGTATTTGCGCCAGCGGTCGAGTTCGAGCGCGTGATAGGTGCGGCGCGCCGGCGGGCGCGTGCGCAGCGGCACACCCCCGGTTTCCGGAACCACGGCCTGGAAATCGTAGGGCTTGAGGATCAGCCGCGCGTGATGGCGGCGCATGATGTCGACCATGCGCGGGCCGGCGAAGTACGCCCACGGCGAGGACAGGCTGTAGAAGCAGGAGACTTCGATCACGATGGTGTTCCGTTCGGCATGTTCAGCGTTTCTGGCTCGCGGCCGACGGCGGCGCGCCGCTCATGTTCGCATCGTAGCCGGGCGCGACGCGCGCGTCGATCACGCAGGCGCGGCCGGCCCTGGCTGCGGCGAGGCCTTCGGCGATCGCCGGACCCAGTTCGCGGGCGTCGTCGACCGGGCCGATGCCCACGGCCCCCATGGTGCGCGCCATCTGCGCGATGTCGATGTCGGGCTGGTCGATGCGCTGGCCGATCCACTTGTTCTCCGGCGGCCGGCCGCGCTCCTTCGCCACCCGCTCCTGATGCAGCTCGTCGTTGAAGAACGAGCGGTTGTTGCACACGATCAGCAGCATGCCGAGCCCGTAGTGCGCCGCGGTCCACACCGCCGTGTTGGCCATCAGGAAGTCGCCGTCGCCGATCAGCGCGACCGCGGTGCGGCCGCTGCCGCGCAGGGCCAGTGCCGCGCCCACCGTGTTGCCGGGGCCGGCGCCGACACCGCCGCCGCCGTCGGCGCCCAGATAGTCGAGCGGATGCGAGAAGTCGCGGTAGGCACCGTTCCACCCCAGCGGCAGGCGCACGATGCAGATCTCCTCGGCGCGCGCGCGGGCGGCGAGCGCCTCGGCCACTGCGCGAATGCTCACCACGCCGTCCGCGGGCGCGCCCGGCAGCGGCGCCCGCGGCGCCCAGTGGCGCGCAGCCGCCTGGGGCAGCAGCGGCAGCAGCGCGCGCACCGCCGCATCGGGCTCGCACTGCAGCTGCACGTCCGCCGGCGCCAGGCTGCCCATGTCCATCGCCCAGCCGCGGTGCAGGTGCGCGTCGAGCGTCGCCTGGATGACTTTCGCCCCGGTCGGCACGCCGCCGGCCTGGCGAAAGGCGCCACCCGGATCGACCCAGTCGAGCATCAGCACCACGTCGGCCTCGCGCAGCGCCGCGCAGGCGGCCGGCGCCATGAAATTGCCGGGCGGCGCCGCATGCTGCGGATGGGCCGTCGGAAAGGTCGCACCGGTCTTCAGGTCCGTGATCACCGCCGCCTGCGTGCGCTCGGCCAGTTCGACGCGGCGCCGCCAGTCCTCGACGCTGAGCGACATGCGCCCCATCAGGATCACCGGACGCCTGGCCTGGGCGAGGAGCGCGGCCGCGCATTCGACCTCCGCCGCGGCCGGCGGTGGCGCGACCGGGGCGGCAAACCGCGACGGATCCGGCAGCGCCGGCCTGTCGTCGAGCTTCTGCTCCTGCAAGGCGGCGTCGAGGTTGACATACACCGGGCCGCGCGGCGCGGTCTGCGCGATCTGCGCCGCGCGCAGCAGGGCCTCGACCGCGGCGGCGACCGATCCGGGCTGGTTGTCCCACTTGGTGTAGTCGCGCACCAGCGCACCCTGGTCGGCGACGGTGTGGATCCAGTCGATCCACGGGCGGCGCCGCGCCGCGTCCCACGGCCCGGTCGCCCCGAGGATCAGCATCGGCAGCCGGTCGCACCAGGCATTGAAGATCGCCATCGCCGCATGCATCAGTCCGACGTTGGAATGCAGCACCACGCCCATCATGCCGCCGCCCGCTTTCGCGTAGCCGTGCGCGATGGCCACCGCCACCTCTTCGTGCAGGCACAGCAGCATCTCGGGCGCCGCGTTGCCGAGATGGTTGACCAGGCTGTCGTGCAGGCCGCGGTAGCTCGCGCCGGGATTCAGTGCGAGGAACGGGACGCCCAGCGCGCGCAGCGTCGCCGCGATGACGTCGCTGCCCCAGAGGGCGTCGCTGGCCGCGGCGGGCACCGGAACGTCGCGACCCGTCGAGGGCGCGGTGAACGTCGGACGGTCGCTCATCTCAGTCCGCCCTGATGTTGGCGTCCGCGATCACCTTGCCCCAGCGCGCGTGATCGTCGCGGATGGTCTGGGCGAGCGCCTCCGGCGTGCCGGTGGCAGCCTCGATGCCCTGCGCAGCGAGGCTGGCGCGCACCTCCGGGGCGAGGAGGACGCGGGCGATGTCGGCGTTGACCTTGGCGACGATCTCGCGCGGCGTGGCACCGGGCATGAACACGCCGAGCCAGACGTCGAGCGCGACGCCGGGCACGGTCTCGGCGATCGCCGGCACCTCGGGCAGCGCGGCAAAGCGCTTCGCGCCCGCGCCGGCGATGAGCCGCAGGCGATTCTCCCTGACGTGCGGCAGCAGCGAATTGACCGCGCCGATGAACACCTGGATGCGTCCGCCAAGGAGGTCGGTGATCGCCGGCACGGCGCCCTTGTAGGGCACGTGCTGCAGCGACAGCCCGGCGGTGCGCGCGAGCAGCTCCGTGGCCAGCTGCTGCGGCGAGCCGTTGCCGGAGGACGCGTAGTTGAGCCGGCCCGGATTGGCCTTGGCGTGGGCGATGAATTCCGCCACCGTCTTTACCGGGAGCGCCGGATTCACCACCATCACGAACGGGACGACCGCGACCTGCGTGACCGGCGCGAAGTCCTTGAAGACGTCGAAGGGCACGCGCCCCATGTGCGGGTTGAACGCGAAGATGTTGTTCGCGCCGAGGAGCCAGGTGTAGCCGTCGGGCGGGCTCTTGGCGACCGCCTCCGCGCCCAGGTTCATGCCGGCGCCGGGCCGGTTCTCGACCACCACCGGCTGGCCCCAGGACTCGGTGAGCTTCTGCGCGATCGCGCGCGCGACCACGTCGTTGCTGCCGCCCGGCGTGATCGGCACGACGAACCGCACCGGCCTTGCCGGATAGCCCTGGCCCGCGGCGGGCGCCGCGGACAGGACCAGGATCAGCGCGGCCAGGCACGCGAACGACCGTCTCATGGCTTGCTCCGAAAAGTGTCGCCACGCGGCGAGGGCGCAAGCTTACACCGGCCCATCCCTCGGCGATAATCGCCCGCATGAGCACGTCGCCGGGCCTGACCCTTCTCGCCGAGCAGGCGCGCCATGACCTCGCGCGCCTGAACTACCCCGCCGCCAACTGGGTGCCGCCGCGCGCCGGCCCCGACGGCCGTCCGCTGCTCGATGTGCTGGTCGTCGGTGCCGGCATGTGCGGGCAGACCGCGGCGTACGGACTCTTGCGCGAGGGCGTGCGCAACCTGCGCATCATCGACCGCGAACCGCGCGGCCGCGAGGGGCCCTGGGACACCTTCGCGCGCATGCCCACCCTGCGCAGCCCGAAGCACCTGACCGGGCCCGACCTCGGCGTGGGTTCGCTCACCTTTCGCGCCTGGTACGAGGCGCAGCATGGTGCCGACGGCTGGCAGGCGCTGTACAAGGTCGGTCGACTGGACTGGCGCGACTATCTGTTGTGGGTGCGCGAACTCACCGGGGTGGCGGTCGAGAACGGCACCGCGCTCGCCGCCCTGTCCCCCGAGGGCGAGCTGCTGCGTGCCGTGCTCGACGGCCCGCGCGGGCGCGAGACCGTGTTCGCGCGCAAGGTGGTGCTTTCGCTCGGACGCGAAGGCAGCGGCGTGCTGCGCTGGCCGGCGTTCCCGTCCTTCGATCCGCGCGCCGCGCGCCCCCCGGGCCGCGTCTTTCACGCCTCCAGCGAGTTCGATTTCGCGCCGCTCGCCGGCAAGCGCGTCGCCGTGCTCGGTGCCGGCTCGACCGCGTTCGACAATGCCGGCACCGCGCTCGAAGGCGGCGCGCGCGAGGTGGTGATGTTCGCGCGCCGCGCCCACCTGCCGCAGGTCAACAAGTCCAAGTGGACCTCGTTTCCCGGCTTCTTTCACGGCTATGCCGCCCTGCCGGATGCGGCGCGCTGGAAGTTCCTCACCTACGTGTGGGACGAGCAGGTGCCGCCGCCGTTCGAGTCGGTGCTGCGCTGCGATGGCCACGCCAATTTCCGGCTGCGCCTGGGCGAGCCGTGGACCGACATGGAAGTCGGCACGGACGGCGTGCGCGTGGTCACGCCGCGCGGCGAGGAGCATTTCGACGCGGCGATTCTTGCCACCGGCTTCGACGTCGATCTGATGCAGCGTGCCGAAGTCACCGCGTTCCGCGACCACGTGCTGGTGTGGGCCGACCGCGTGGCCGCCGAGCAGGCCGCGCGCTTCGGCGAGGCCTCGCGCTTTCCCTACCTCGGACCCGGCTTCGAATTCACCACGCGCGCGCCGGGCGGGCTGCCCGCGGCGCGTCATCTGCACATGTTCAACTGGGGCGCGGCGATGAGCCACGGCCAGATCGCGGGCGACATCCCGGGGCTCGCGATCGGCGTCACCCGCCTGGTGCAGGCGATCGCGCGCGACCTGTTCGTCGCCGACGAGGCGGCGTTTCACCGCATGCTGCTGGCCCACGCCGAGCCGGAACTGAAGCCGACGCGGTACTACGTCGCCGGGCCCTGAGCGACCCGGGCCCGCGCCGCGGCGTCAGTCGATGGTGGCGCCCGATTCCCTGACCACCACCGCCCACTTGGCGCGGTCGGCCTTGACCGTGGCGCGGAACTGCTCGGGCGTTTCGTAGCGCGGCGAATTGCCGGTATCGATCAGGCGCTGGCGGATCGCCGGGGTCTCCAGGGCGGCCTTGACCGCCTGATTGATCCGGGTCACCGCGACCGGGTTCATGTTCTTCGGGCCGAACAGGCCGAACCAGGTGTAGTTCTCGAAGCCCGGAACGCCCGATTCGGCGATGGTCGGTATTTCCGGGATCGCGGAGACACGCTCCTTGGTGGTGACACCGAGAAGGCGCACCTTGCCAGCCTTGTAGTGCGGGATCATTGCCTGTACCTGGCTCATGTAGCAGCATACGTCGCCCTTGACCACCGAAGCCACCGCGTCCGGCCCGCCCTTGTACGGGATGTGGGTGACGGTAAGGCCGGTCTTGGCGAGGAACTCGGCCATTGCCAGGTGCGTCCCGGTGCCGTTGCCGGTGGAGGCATAGTTGTACTTGCCAGGATTGGCGCGCAGGAGATCGATCAGCTCCTTGACGCTCTTCACGTCGACGACCGTCGGGTTGATGGTCAGCACGTTGGAGACGTTGACGATGGGCGAGATCGGGGTGAAATCGGCTTCCACATCGAACGGCAGCTTCTTGTAGAGGGCCGCGTTGACGCCATGGGTGGCGGCGGTGCCGAACAGGATGGTATGGCCGTCCGGCTTCGCGCGCGCGACGTACTCCGAGGCAACATTCCCGGCGGCGCCCGGCCGGTATTCGTACACCAGATTGATGCCGAGACTCTTCTGCATCGAATCCTGCAGCAGACGGCCGACGATGTCGACGCCGGATCCCGCCGGGAAGGTCATGACGATGGTCACCGGCGTGGTGCCGGGAAAATCCTGCGCGAAGGCGGGCCGTGCGGCCGCGACGGCCAGCACGGACGCGAGAAGGGCGAGAGTCGAACGAAGCGCAGTGGGCATTGCGGGCATTCCTGAAATGCGGGTCGACAACGATACCAGCAAGCGCCGCATCTGTGAAATCGCCGCTGGCTTGAAGCAAATGCCGCGTCGGTGGCCGGGCCTTCAGCTGGTCAGGCTCCTTTCGAGCAGCACCGTGCCTGCGCGCTTGCGGCCTTCGACATACGGCCGCACGATCCGAAGCACGTCGTGGTCGAAGGCCTGTCGCCGGCCGGCGTCGTCCACCAGGCACCAGTCCGCGATCCTGACGCGCGCCTCGCGTTGCGTGCGGGGGTCGCGTTCGACGAGCGTGATCGCACCCTCGTGCGGCCAGGGCGGGATCGCCAAAGGGGCCAGGGCCGCGCGCAGGCGCTGCCAGTGTTCAGCCGCGCCTTCCCGTCCGCAGCACGCGCCGCGGCAGCGGCCCACCTGGTACGCGAAGCACGGTGTCAGCGGCGCGGCGCCGGCGCTGCGCTTCTCCAGGCCGAGCACCGCCAGGCACAACGCGGCGTCGCCGGCCGCCGCAACGAGGCTGGCGCGCGCCGCGCGGCGCGAGGAGAACGGGCCGTGCAGGCCGGCCAGCGGCTCCTCGCCCAGGGTTGCCAGCGCGACGAACGAGAGGCGGCGCGTGGCATCGTCCAGGCGCAGGGCGACTGCCTCCGCGCGGCGGCGCAGGCGCACGTTGTGCGCGGGCAGGCGCTCGCGCACCAGCGCCGCCTCGAGCAGCAGCGCCGACAGCTCGCCCGCGGTCTCGATGGTCTCGATGCGACGCAGTTCCTCGGACAGGCGGGTGCCGCGCTCGCTGCCCCAGTCGCCAGAGAAGTGTGCGCCAACACGCTCGCGCAGGGACTTGGCCTTGCCGATGTAGAGCGGATGCGCATTGAGGCCGTAGAACAGATAGACCCCGGGCCCGTCCGGCAGGCGCGCGAGCGCATCGACCGGCAGGTGCTTGGGCAGCGACGGGCGCTTGAGCACGCGCTTCACGGCCGCGTCGACGGTTTCGGCATCGACGTCGCGGACCAGGCGGCGCGCCAGGTCGCGCGCCAGCCGCGCGTCGCCGAGCGCCCGATGGCGTCCGCCGACCGGGAGGTCGAAGCGCGCGGCCAGCGCATCGAGGCCGGCGGCGTCGATGCCGGGATCGAGCTCGCGCGCCAGCCGCGCGGTGCACAGGGTCGGCGCAAAGAAGCCGATGCCCGCGCGCGCGAAGGCCTGCTTGAGGAACGCGTAGTCGAAGCGCGCGTTGTGCGCGACGAGCAGCGCGCCGTCGAGCAGGGCGTGCAACTCGCCGGCGATGGCGGCGAACGACGGCGCGTCGCGCACCATGTCGTTGCTGATGCCGGTCAGCCGCGCGATCTCCGGCGGAATCGGCGCAGGCGGGCGCACCAGGGTCGACCACTCGCGCGGCGCCGTGCCGTCGACGTGAAGGATCACGGCGATTTCGGTGATGCCGTCGTCGCGGGCGGACAGACCGGTCGTCTCGAGGTCGATGAAGGCGCAAACGGGGCCGAACACGGCGCATGCCTGACGATGGCCCAGCCGTCATTGTCGCGCCGATGGCGGTCGGCGCGCGCTGCCGCAGCCGGATGGATACATGTCGTCGCCGGGGGAAACAGCTCGATACAAAACCATGTGGGAACCAGGGACACGCGCCGCCACCTAACCCATGATGGCGAACGCGTGCGACCGCGCGCAATCTCCATCGATCCGATCAATGTCAGGAAACAAGGAGATTCGGTAATGAAAAGCATTCTCTTGCGTCGGCTCGCCATCGCGGCCTGCGCCGCTTCGTTTGCCGCCGCCGGCGCGGCGGCTTGGGCGCATGGCGCCGGGCACCAGCACGGTCAGTGCGACGCCAAGGACGGGGCGGCCTGCGCCGAGCACAAGGCGGCCGGTCACATGCACGGCGGTCACATGCATGGGGGCCAGCGCCAGGGCCAGGGTGCGCAGGACGGGCACCGCATGCACGGCGCGCATGGCATGTCCGGCAACCACGGGCGGATGGCCGAACGGCATGCACGCATGGCCGAGCATCATGCGCGCATGCACGGCGGCGGTTCAAAGGACGCCGAGCACAAGCACTGAGAGTCCGGCGCCATCCAGCCGGCGGGCAGCGCGCGCGGGGGTGAGCGATAATCCGCGGCTGCCCGCTTGGCGAAGCCGAAGGACTTCTCGCCGGCAGGGGCACGGGAGCCTGGCGGTCGACGTGGGGGCGACGCACCGGCAGAAGTCAGGGGATTGCGGCGGGTGCCGGCGGCAAGACCGGTACCTCGAAGGAGGAGCGTCTTGCCTTTGCGCTGGCTGGTGTTCGCCTGGTTGGCCTGTGCAGCGGTGCTCGCGCGCGCCGAAACCCCGCCGATCCGGGCCGGCGAGCTTGCCGCGGACGGACGGCTGGTCATGGGACGCTTCGTGGCGGACCTGCGCGACCCCGAGGGAAAACTGCGGATCGAGGAAGCGGCCGACCCGTCGCGCCCTTATGCGGCGCTGACCGCCGAGCGGCCGAACTTCGGCTACGAGCAGGCGCATCACTGGCTGCGCTTCACGATCGACGGGCGCGGCATCACCGAGCCGCTGGTGCTCGTGGTCGGCCTGTCGACGATCGACCTGGTCGAGTTCTACCAGCCGCGCCCGGGCGGCGGCTACACCGTGCAGCGTGCCGGCGACCGGATTCCCTGGAGCGCGCGTCCGGTGCCGCATCGCCACCATGTGTTCGTCATCGACGATCCCGGCGCGATGCCGCGTCAGTTCCATCTGCGCGTGGCCAGCACCAACACCCTGACCGTTCCGCTGACCTTGTGGACCCGGTCCGCCTTCGAGCGTCACGAGCGCGGCGCCCAGCTGGCGTTCGGGCTCTTCTACGGCCTCATCGCCGCGCTGTTTCTCTACAACCTGGTGCTCTATGTCTCGCTGCGCGACCTGGCCTATCTCTGGTACGTCGCCTACACGGGCACGTTCGGACTGGCGCTGTTCACGCTCGACGGCTACGCGTTCGAACACCTGTGGCCGCACAACGTCTGGTGGGCGAACCACGCGCTCGGCACCTTCTTCTGCCTGGCGATCCTGTTCGCAGGGCTGTTTGCCCGCGAGTTCCTCGGCAGTCGCGCGCGGTTTCCGCGGGCCGACCGGGTGATGGTCGTCACCATCACGAGCGCCGGCCTGCTCGCCTTGTGTTCGGCCACCGGCAGGCTGCTCGAATACGGCGAGGTGATGCGCCTGCTCAGCTTCATCGCGCCGCTGGGCGCCGCCCTCACGCTCTGGCTCGGCGTCCGCGCCATGATCGGCGGCTTCGCGCCGGCGCGCTACTTCCTGCTCGCCTGGAGCGCGCTCCTCGGCTTCGTCGTCCTGGGCGCGCTGCGCAACTTCGCGCTGGTTCCGCAGACCACCCTGACGGAGTACGGGCTGCATGTCGGGCTGGCCGCGGACGTGCTGCTGCTGTCGACGGCGCTGGCGGCGCGCATCCGCGCCATGCAGACCGGATTGATCGCGGCGCAGAGCCGCCATCTCGAGGCGACGCGGCAGCATCAGTCGGCGCTCGAGAGCCGCGCGCGCGAGCTTGCCGATGCCAACCAGGAGCTCGAGGCATTCAGCCACACGGTTGCGCACGACCTGCGCGCACCGTTGCGGGCGATCGACAACTTCGCGCACCTGCTCGAAGAGGAGCACCGCGAGCGCCTGCCCGAGTCGGGCCGGCGTGATCTCGATGCGATCAGCCGCAATGCCCGGCGCATGGCGACCCTGGTCGACGGACTGCTCGAGTACGCGCGGCTCGGACGCGTCGCGCCCGCCGAGGAGGCGGTGTCGATGCGCGGCCTGGTCGACGCGGTGATCCAGGAAATCCTGTCGCCGCAGCGCGCGGTGATCGAGATCGGCGCGCTGCCGACGGTGCTGGGCGATGCGCTGCTGCTCAAGCAGGTGTGGGCCAACCTGATCGGCAATGCCCTCAAGTTCAGCGCCGGCGCGCCGGCACCCCTGGTGCGGGTGGAGGCGGCGGTGACCGGCGCGGAGGTCGTGTTCTCGGTGGCGGACAACGGCGTCGGCTTCGACCCGACCTATGCGTCGAAACTGTTCGGCATGTTCCAGCGCCTGCATGCGGCCGGCGAGTTCGAGGGCACCGGCGTCGGCCTGGCGATCGTCAAGCGCATCGTCGAGCGCCACGGCGGCCGGGTCTGGGGCGCCTCACCGGAGGCGGCCGGTGCCTGTTTCCGCTTCGCGCTGCCGATCGCGCGCCTGGTGACCGGCGCTCAGGCGAAGGCGTAGCGCGCCACCGCCGCCTCGTCCCAGGCGATGCCGGTCCCCGGCGCGGCAGCGGGCACGACGGCGCCGTCGCGCACGGCAAGCGGCGCGCGGAGCACCGGATTGGCCCAGTCGACATACTCGAGCCAGTGCGCGGTCGGCGTCGCGCACATCAGGTGCGCGCTCACCTCCGGGAACAGGTGGGTCGACATCGGCATGCCGGCCGCCTGGGCCAGGGCGGCCGCGCGCAGCCAGCCGGTGACCCCGCCGATGCGCATGGCGTCGGGCATCGCGAAATCGCACGCCTGCGCAGCGATGGCGCGACCCATGTCGCGCGGGCCCCAGAAATTCTCGCCGATCTGCACCGGGGTCGCGAGCGCGGCGGCGACGCGCGCACACCCGGCGTGGTCGTGCGCGTCGACCGGCTCCTCGATCCAGCAGAGGTCGCACGCGTCCAGGGCGAGGCCGCGCCGGATCGCCTCGGCCGGCAGGAGCGCCTGGTTGTAGTCGGTCATCAGCAGCGTGCCGGCGGGCAGCGCCGCCTGGGCCGCGCGCACGGCGGCGAGGTCCTCGGCCAGGGTCGGGTAACCGAGGCGCAGCTTGACCGCGCCGAAGCCCGCGGCGGCCAGTTCCGCCGCCTCGCGGGAGACCTGATCCGGAGTCATGATGCCCAGGCCGCAACTGTTGTACGCCGGCACCGGGCGCGGCGCCGCCCCCAGGAGCGTCGCCAGCGGCACGCCTGCCTCGATGGCCGCCGCATCCCACGCGGCCATGTCGATGCCGGCGGTCGCCATCGCCGCGATGCCGGTGTTGCCGAGCAGGGTCAGGCGCCTTTCGAGAAGTTGCGCCAGGTCGAGCGGGGCTAGCGGCTGGCCGACGATCAGCGGCGCCAGCGCGTCGAGCATGGCGACGGTGGCCTTGAGGGCCATCGGCGTGACGCAGAACAGGTAGCTTCGGCCGACCGCGCCGCCCCGCGTCGCGAGGTCGATGAGCACGAACGGCACGCGCGTCACCGCGCCGGTACTGGTCTGGAGCGGGCGCGTCATCGGCACCAGGACCGCACGCGCGGCGAGCGAAGCAACGAGATGGGCGTTGGACATGGCGGGCAGGGGCGACGGCACGACCGGCCGGACGGCGGGAATCATACCCGCGCACCGTGCCAGTGCGCGATTTTCTCCGCCGTGGTGCGCGGTGACGCGCTAGTATGAAGCTCGCGCCAAGCGAATCGAAATCGATGGAGGTAGCGATGATTCCCTATGTTCCTGCCCGTGCGGCCGAGGCCGTGCCGGTCATCGACCTGGCCGGCGCATCGTCGGCCGAACTCGCGAATCGCCTCGCGGTCGCCGGCGAGGTGCACCGGGCATGCCGCGACATCGGCTTCTTCTACGTCGCCAACCACGGCGTCGATCGCGCGCTGGTGGCGGCGCAGTTCGACTGGGCCAGGCGCTTCTTCGCCCTGCCGCAGGCGGACAAGGACGCGATCGCCCTGTCACGCTCCCCCTGCAACCGCGGCTATGAACCGATGGGTGGCCAGACGCTCGACGCCGACACGCCGCCCGACCTGAAGGAAGGCTTCTACATGGGCTGGCATCTCGAGCCCGACCATCCGCTGGTGCGCGCGGGCCTGCCCAACCACGGTCCGAACGCGTGGCCGGCGGGCCTGCCGGGGTTTCGCGAGCAGATGCAGGCGTACTACGCGGCGCTGTTCGACCTGGGCCGGCGCATCGCGCGCCTGGTGGCGCTCTCGCTCGAACTGCCGGAGGACCATTTCGACGGCGACTTCGAGACGCCGATGACGATCCTGCGGCTGTTGCACTACCCGCCGCATCCCGCCAACGCGCGCCCGAACCAGCTGGGCGCCGGCGCCCACACCGACTGGGGCCTGATCACCATCCTGGCGCAGGACGACTGCGGCGGCCTCGAGGTGCGCAATGCCGATGGCGTCTGGCTGCAGGCGCCGCCGATCCCCGATACCTTCGTGGTCAACCTCGGCGACATGCTCGAGCGCTGGACCAACGGGCTGTACCGTTCCAACCTGCATCGCGTGCGCAATGCGGCAGCCGGCCGCGACCGCTATTCGGTGCCGTTCTTCCTGGAACCGTCCTACCACGTGCGGCTCGAGTGCCTGCCCACCTGCACCGGGCCGGGCAACCCGCCGCGCTACCCGCCGTGCTCGGCCGGCGAGCATATCGCCGAGATGTACCGGCGCACCTACGCGAAGGCCGCCTGAGATGGCGGCCCGCTTCTCGTACTTCAACCTGCTGGCGCGCGACATCGACGCGCTCGCGGGCTTCTATGCGGGCCTGCTCGGCTATCCCGAGGTGGCCGCGCTGCGTTCGCCGATCTTTCGCTGCCTCGACGCCGGCGGCGTGCTGCTGGGGTTCAATGCCTGGGCGGCATATGACTTGCTAGGCATGTCCGACCGCGTGCCCGACAGGCCGGCTACCGCGGCCTACGCCACGTTCGAGCTCGACAGCGCCGCCGCCGTCGACGCTTGCGTCGAGCGCGCCAGGCAACTCGGCGCCACGCTGGTCAAGGCCCAGTATCGCACCTACTATCATGCCTACCAGGCGGTGCTCGCGGATCCGGAAGGCAACGTCTTTCGGCTCAACCACGACCTCGGACCCACCGCCTGAGCAGCCCCAACCTCGCGCCACCGACCAGGAGACCGCCATGACCGCAACCCCATCCCGCAAGCGCCGCGCACTCACCGCGCTGGCCGCCAGCCTGCCCGTCTGGAGCCCCGCCCTTCGGGCGCAGGAACCGGTACGCATCAAGTTCACCATGGACTGGCGCATCGAGGGGCCGTCGGTGTTCTTCCTGCTGCCGCTGTACAAGGGCTACTTCAAGGAGGAAGGGCTCGACGTGACCATGGACATCGGCACCGGATCGGCCGCCGCCGTGCAGCGCATCGCCTCGGGTGCCTACGACATGGGTGCCGGCGACATGAGCGCGCTCATGGAGTATGTCGGCAACAATCCCGCGCAGCCCGCGCTGCAGGCGATCTACCAGATCTACGAGACCGCGCCCGGCGCGGTGTTCTTCTGGAAGAAGAGCGGCATCAAGTCCCCCAAGGACCTGATCGGAAAGCGCCTTGCCGCCTCGGTGTTCGACGCCGTGTACCGCGCGTTTCCGCTCATCGAGTCGGCCAACGGCCTGCCGCCCGGCGCGGTGAAGTGGGCGATCGGGGATCCGCAACTGAAGGAGCAGCTGATGGCGCGCGGTGAAGCCGACGGGCTCACCGCCTTCTTCGCCACCGGCCTGCTCAACCTCAACGCCCGCGGCGTCAAGACCGAGGATATCGGCTGGTTCAAGTTCGAGGACCTCGGCGTGAACAACCTCTACGGCAACAGCATCCTCGCCAGCGCCAGGCTGATCGCGGAGAATCCGCGCGCGGTCGCGGCGTTCGTGCGCGCGTTCAATCGCGGCTTCAAGGAGGTTGTCTCCAGCCCGGAGCAGGCGATCCAGTATGCGAAGCGGCGCGACCCCCTGATCAGCGAGAAGGTCGAGCTCGAGCGCCTGAAGCTGGCGCTGCAGGACATCGTCACGCCCAATGCGCGCGCCGACGGCTTCGGAGCGGTGCGCAAGCCCAAGCTCGAGAGTCAGGTGGACGCGGTGGCCCTGGCATTCAAGACCAAGACCAAGCCGAGCCCGGATCTGTTCTTCAATTCGAGCTTCTTGCCGCCGGCGGGGCAGCGGCGCATCTAGCGATGCCCGGCACCGCCTCCGGCGTCTTCATCGGCGACGAGTGGTATGCGGTCGCGGCGTCGGCCGAACTCGGGCCGCGGCCGCTGGCGCGAACCGCGCTGGGCGTCGACCTGGTGCTGTACCGCACCGCCGCGGGCGCCGCGGTGGTGTTGCGCGACCGCTGTCCGCACCGCTCCGCACCGCTCTCGATGGGCGAGGTCGACGGCGATGCCATCGTCTGCCCCTACCACGGCATGCACTTCGGACCGGACGGCCGCTGTGCCCGCGTGCCGGGGCAGGCGCGCATCCCGCCCGGGGCGTCGGTGCGCTCCTTTCCCGTGCTCGAACGCTACGGCCTCGTCTTCGCCTGGCTGGGCGAGGCCGCGCGCGCCGATCCGGCGCTGCTGCACGCGATCTCGGCCTACGGCGACCCCGCCTGGGGCACATCGCGCGGCTACCATCACTTCCGGGCCTCGTACCTCAACATCCTCGACAACCTGGTCGACCCGGCACACACCACGTTCGTCCATCGCCGCACCATCGGCAATGCCGCGGCGGCCGAGGTCGCGATCGAGGCCGTCGAGGACGGCGACCTGGTGCGCGTCGGGCGCTGGGTGGACGACGCGCCGCCGGTGCCGATCGTGCAGCGGTTCGCGGCGCCGCGCGGCAACGTCGATCGCTGGCAGTTCTATTTCCTGAAGGTGCCGTCGGTGTCGTGGGTGGATTTCGGCGCCTTCGACACCGGCATCGCGCACACGCCGGAGGCGCAGGCGCGCGCGCCCTATCGGGTGCTCTCCTACGCCTTCCTCACGCCGGAGACGGCGGCATCGACGCACTACTTCTGGTTTCAGCTGCGCAACATCGCGGTCGACGACCCGGCGGTCACGGCCGAGTTCGAGGCGCTCTACCGCGCCACCTTCGACGAGGACAAGGCGCTGCTGGAGGCGGTGCAGCGGGTCGAGGAGCGCGAGCCGGGCGTGGCGCCGGTGCGCATCGCCAGCGACGCGGGGGTGGCGCGGCTGCGGCGCATCATCGCGCGCCGGCTGGCGGGTGAGGCGCCGCCAGGGGAGCGCTGAATCCGGCAGGCGCTTGCGGCACAATGCGGGAAACCACGGAGGAATCACCGCATGAAAGCCAAAGCCGTCATCAGCCGCGAAGTCAACAAGCCGGTGGTCGTCGAGGAGATCGAGGTTGCGCCGCCGCGCGCCGGCGAGGTCATGGTCAAGCTCGCCGCCTGCGGCGTCTGCCACAGCGACCTGTCGGCCACCAACGGCACGATCCCGTTCCCGCCGCCGGTGATCCTCGGCCACGAGGGCGCCGGCACCGTGGTCGAGGTCGGACCCGGCGTCACCGATTTCGCCGTCGGCGACCACGTGCTCTCGTCCTTCGTCACCATGTGCGGCGTCTGCCACTACTGCACCATCGGCCGTCCCGCGCTGTGCGACGTCGGCGCCCGCACGCTGTACACCCTGCCGACCGGCGACCTGCGCACCGCCGACGCCGCCGGCAAGCCGCTCAACATCTTCTCCGGGGTCGGCGTGATGGCCGAGTACGCGACCCTGAACACCCGCAGCATCATCCGCATCCCGCAGGATGCGCCGCTCAAGCAGGCCGCGCTGGTCGGCTGCGGGGTGATGACCGGCTTCTGCGCCGCGACCAACACCGCGCGCGTCGAGCCCGGCAGCGTCGTCGCCGTCTTCGGCTGCGGCGGCGTCGGCCTGTCGGCGATCCAGGGCGCGGCGGTGTCGGGTGCCGGCATGATCGTCGCCGTCGACATCGACGACTTCAAGCTCGAACTCGCCAGGCTCATGGGGGCGACCCACACCGTCAACTCCAAGGGCGACGAGAACATCGTCAAGACCCTGAAGAAGCTGACCGGCGGCGGCGCCGACTACGCGCTCGAATGCGTGGGCTCGGGCGAACTGGTCGGCACCGCGTACGGGGCGCTGCGCAAGGGCGGCACCGCGGTGGTGGTCGGCGTGGCGCGTCCGAAGGACATGACGAGCTTCCGCACCGCCAGCATCACCTTCGAGGAGAAGACCATCACCGGCAGCTACTTCGGCTCGGCGCGGCCGCGCGAGGATGCGCCGCGCATCCTCGGCCTGTACAAGTCGGGCAAGGTCAAGCTCGACGAGCTGGTCACCCGCACCTACCGCGTCGAGGAGGCGCCGCAGGCGTTCGCCGACCTCGAGGCCGGCCGGAACGCCCGCGGCGTCATCCTGTTCGACGCCTGACGCCACCGCCCCGGGGCGACCGCGCGGTCGCGCCGCGCCCGGGCTCGACCGAGGGAATCGGCATGAGCGACAAGAATGTCCTGGGCGAGCCCCTGCGCGCCTGCTCGTTCGCCCCACTGACCGGTTTCTTCCGCGACGGCTGCTGCCGCACCGGTGCCGATGACCTCGGCACGCATGTGGTGTGCGCGAAGGTGACCGCGCCGTTCCTCGAGTTCTCGCGCCGGCGCGGCAACGACCTGACCACGCCGCGGCCCGAGGTCCGCTTCGCCGGACTCAAGCCCGGCGACCGCTGGTGCCTGTGCGCGACGCGCTGGCTGGAGGCGCTCGAGGCCGGCGTGGCGCCGCCGGTGATCCTGGAGGCGACGCACGAGCGCGTGCTCGAGCTGGTCAGGCTGCAGGTGCTCAAGCGCTACGCGCTCGAGCCGGCCTAGGCGGGCCGGCATGCCGGCCCGCAGTCTCGCCGCCCTCGCCGCCTTCACGCTCGTCGCCGGCCTGGCGTTCGCCGCGACCGCGGACTGGCTGAGCCTCGAGTGGCTCAAGGACCATCGTGACGACCTGCTCGCCTACTGCCAGCGCCACATGCTCCTCGCGGTGCTGGCCTATTGCGCGGCCTTCGTCGCCTGGGGTGCCCTGTGCCTGCCGGGCGCCGGGCTGTTCGCCCTGGCCGGCGGCATGATGTTCGGGCACCTGCTCGGCACCGTGCTGGCCACGCTGTCGGCCACGCTGGCCGCCGTGCTTGCCTTCCTGATCGCGCGCCACCTGCTCCACGACTGGGTCCATGCGCGCTTCGCGCGCGCCTTCCGGGTGATCGACCGCGGCGTGCTGCGCGATGGCGCCTTCTACGTGTTCATGCTGCGCCTGATCATCGTGGTGCCGTTCTTCGTGGTCAATCCGGTCATGGGGCTCACCGACATGCGCGTGCGCACCTTTGCCTGGGCCAGCGCGCTGGGACTGACCGCCAACGCCTTCCTGTGGGTCAACGCCGGCACCATGCTCAACCGCATCGAGCGCCTCGACGACATCCTGTCGGCGCCGGTGGCGGCATCGTTCGCCCTGGTCGGGGTCCTGCCGCTGATTCTTAAGTGGTTGTTTTTGCGCAGAAAATAGCGTACACTCGCCGGCGAGACAACGCGCCGATTTGAGCATCAGCTTGCGGGCGCGGGGGCCGTTATGGCTTCCAAGAAATACTGCTAAAGCGGGATGCCGGCCCGGTTCGCTGCACCACTCCGAACCTGCCGGTCGACTCCGAAGCCCGCTTCAGCATCCCGTTGAAGCGGGCTTTTTGCTGGAATCCGAACCGATGAGCGCACAACCGACCCTGCTGGAAACGCTGACCCTGATCCTGTCGCAGCGCATCGTCGTGCTCGACGGTGCGATGGGCACCATGATCCAGCAGTACCGCCTGACCGAGGAACAGTACCGGGGCAAGGGCGGCGCGCCCGGCATGTGGGAGCGCTTCCGCGACCATGGCGTCGACCTCAAGGGCAACAACGAACTGCTCACCCTGACCCAGCCGCAGGTGGTCAGCGAGATCCACGAGCAGTATCTGGCGGCCGGGGCGGACATCATCGAGACCAACACCTTCGGCGCGCAGTCGATCGCGCAGGGCGACTACGGCCTGGAACAGCTGGGCTACGAACTGAGCTTCGCGGCGACCCGGCTGGCGCGCGCGGCCTGCGCGAAGTTCGCGACGCCGGAGCGCCCGCGCTTCGTGGCGGGCGCGGTCGGACCGACGCCGAAGACGGCATCGATCTCGCCCGACGTCAACGATCCGGGGGCGCGCAACGTCAGCTTCGACGAGTTGGTCGCCGCCTACGCCGACAACGTGCGCGGCCTGATCGACGGCGGCGCCGACCTGCTTCTGGTCGAGACCATCTTCGACACCCTGAACGCGAAGGCGGCGCTGTTCGCCATCGACATGGTCCAGGAGGAAAAGGGCCTGACCGGCGGCAGGCGCCTGCCGCTGATGATCTCCGGCACGGTCACCGACGCCTCCGGCCGCATCCTGTCCGGGCAGACCGTCGAGGCGTTCTGGAACTCGGTGCGCCACGCGCGGCCGCTGACCATCGGCCTGAATTGCGCCCTGGGCGCGGCGCTGATGCGGCAGTACATCGAGGAGCTGTCGCGCATCGCCGACACCTACATCTGCGTCTATCCCAACGCCGGCCTGCCCAACCCGATGAGCGAGACCGGCTTCGACGAGACCCCCGAGGTCACCTCGGGGTTTCTGCGCGAATTCGCCAAGGCGGGATTCGCCAACATCGTCGGGGGCTGCTGCGGCACCACGCCCGCGCACATACAGGCGATCGCGGACGCCGTGAAGAGCGAGCCGCCGCGCCTGGTCCCGGAAATCCCCAAGGCCTTGCGCCTGGCCGGCCTGGAGGCGGTGACCATCGACGAGAAGTCGCTGTTCGTCAACGTCGGCGAGCGCACCAACGTCACCGGCTCGAAGGCGTTCGCGCGCATGATCCTGGCGGGCCAGTACACCGAGGCGCTCGCGGTGGCGCGCCAGCAGGTCGACAACGGCGCCCAGGTGATCGACATCAACATGGACGAGGCCATGCTCGATTCGCAGGCCGCGATGGTCCGGTTCCTGAACCTGCTCGCCTCCGAACCGGACATCGCGCGCGTGCCGATCATGCTCGACTCCTCGAAGTGGAGCGTGATCGAGGCGGGCCTGAAGTGCGTGCAGGGCAAGGCGATCGTCAATTCGATCTCGATGAAGGAAGGCGAGGCCGAGTTCCGCCGCCAGGCGCGGCTGTGCCGCGCCTACGGCGCCGCGGTGATCGTCATGGCCTTCGACGAGAAGGGCCAGGCCGACTCCTTCGCGCGCAAGACCGAGATCTGCGCGCGCGCCTACCGCATCCTGACGGCGGAGGTCGGGTTTCCGGCCGAGGACATCATCTTCGACCCGAACATCTTCGCGATCGCCACCGGCATCGAGGAACACGACAACTACGCGGTCGACTTCATCGAGGCGACACGCTGGATCCGCGCGAACCTGCCGCACGCCAAGGTCTCGGGCGGGGTGTCGAACGTCAGCTTCTCGTTCCGCGGCAACGAGCCGGTGCGCGAGGCCATCCACACCGTCTTCCTCTACCACGCGATCCGCGCCGGCATGACCATGGGCATCGTCAATGCCGGGCAGCTCGGGGTCTACGACGACATTCCCGCCGCACTGCGCGAGAAGGTCGAGGATGTCGTGCTGAACCGCAACAACGCCGACGGCCGCGCCACCGAGGCGCTGGTGAAGTTCGCGGAGACCTTCAAGGGGCAGGGCAAGGCGAAGGTCGAGGACCTCGCCTGGCGCGAGGCGCCGGTGGAACAGCGCTTGGCACACGCGCTGGTCGCCGGCATCACCGACTGGATCGTCGCCGACACCGAGGAGGCGCGGCAGAAGTTCGACCGCCCGATCGAGGTGATCGAAGGCCCGCTGATGGACGGCATGAACATCGTCGGCGACCTGTTCGGCGCGGGCAAGATGTTCCTGCCGCAGGTGGTCAAGAGCGCGCGGGTGATGAAGCAGGCGGTCGCGCACCTGGTGCCGTTCATCGAGGCCGAGAAGGCCGCCGGCGGCGCGCAGAGCAAGGGCCGGGTGGTGATGGCCACCGTCAAGGGCGACGTGCACGACATCGGCAAGAACATCGTCGGCGTGGTGCTCGGCTGCAACAACTTCGAGGTCATCGACCTGGGCGTGATGGTGCCGGCGCAGAAGATCCTCGACACCGCGCGCGAGGTGAACGCGGACATGATCGGGCTCTCGGGCCTGATCACGCCGTCGCTCGAGGAAATGGCCCATCTCGCGAAGGAGATGCAGCGCCAGGGCTTCACGGTGCCGCTGCTCATCGGCGGCGCCACCACCTCGCGCGTGCACACCGCGGTGAAGATCGCGCCGCACTACGGCTTTCCCACCGTCTACGTGCCGGATGCCTCGCGCGCGGTCGGCGTGGCCTCGAGCCTCACCAGCGCCACCCAGCGCGACGCCTACGTCGCCGAGCTCGCCGCCGAATACGAGCGGGTGCGCGCCCAGCACGCCGGCAAGAAGGGCCCGGACCTCCTGACGCTGGCCGAGGCGCGCGCCAACAAGGCGGCGATCGACTGGAGCGTCTGCAAGCCGCCGCGCCCGCATGCGCTGGGTCGGCGCGTGTTCCGCAACTTCGACCTGGCCGAGCTGGCGAACTTCATCGACTGGGGCCCGTTCTTCCAGGTCTGGGACCTCGCCGGCGCGTTCCCGCAGATCCTGCAGGACCAGGTGGTCGGCGAAGCCGCGCGCCACGTGCAGAACGACGGCATGGCGATGCTGAAGAAGATCATCGAAGGCCGCTGGCTGACCGCGCACGGCGTGGTGCTGCTCGCGCCCGCCAACAGCGTCAACGACGACGACATCGAGGTCTACACCGACGCCTCGCGCAGCCAGGTGGCGCTCACCTGGCGCGGCCTGCGCCAGCAGGCCAGGAAGCCCGCCAACACCCCGAACCGCTGTCTGGCCGACTTCGTCGCCCCGAAGGCGAGCGGGGTGGCCGACTACATCGGCATGTTCGCCGTGACTGCCGGCATCGGCATCGAGAAGAAGCTGGCCGAGTTCGAGGCCGGTCACGACGACTACCACGCGATCCTGCTCAAGGCGCTGGCCGACCGCCTCGCCGAGGCGTTCGCCGAGTGCCTGCATGCGAAGGTGCGGCGCGAACTGTGGGGCTATGCCGCCGGGGAGCGCCTCGAGAATCACGACCTGATCGCCGAGAAATACCAGGGCATCCGCCCCGCCCCCGGCTACCCGGCCTGTCCGGACCACACCGTCAAGGCGCCGCTGTTCGACCTGCTGCAGGCCGGCGAGATCGGCATGTCACTGACGGAAAGCCTGGCGATGCTGCCGGCGGCGTCGGTGAGCGGCTTCTACTTCGCGCATCCCGATGCGACGTACTTCAATGTCGGCAGGATCGGCGCGGACCAGGTCGAGGACATGGTCAGGCGCGGCGGGCGGGAACGGGATGACGTGGAGCGCGCGCTCGCGCCGAATCTCGGATAGCGGCCCGGCGGGCTTCGGGCGCGCGGCGCCGTCCCGGGAACGCGCGGTCCGGTCGCGGGCGCAGTGCGCTCACGCGCCCCGGACCGTGTCGATGATGGCCTGCGGATCGCCGATGCGATCGCCGCGCCACGCCACCATCATGTCGGGACGCACGAGGACGAGCGCGCGGTCGCCGTACAGGCGGCGAATCTCCGGGTCGTCGAGGCGGACCACGGCGAGCGGCATGCCGTGTTCGCCGGCCGCGCGGACGAGTGCCGCCGCACCGGCCCCGGTCGGGTCGAAGTCGAGCAGGGTGAACCAGGGGCCGAACGTGTCGAGAACCGATTTGCCCGCGTGTTCGCCGCGGGCGATCCAGGCGTGCGGCGCGCGGTGGCCGGGCCGCGCCACCGGCGCGTAGAACTGCGGGTCGTCGGGCGGGGCCGGCGTCCCGTCCGCGACGCAGATCGGCGAATCCTCGTAGCGGTAGCCGAGCAGCACGCCGGAGGACTTCAGATGCTTCTCCTGGCGCTTCAGGTCGTCCCTGAGGGCCTGACGCAGGCGCTCGCCGGCCGCGTCGTCGGCATCGAGCTCGTCGCCGCTTTGCATTACCGCATACAGCCGGTCGAAGTTGTCGGCCGCTTCGGCGGTGTTGCGCACGCCGACCGGACGCCGCTCGACGCCGTAGCTCGCCAGCAGACCGGGGCCGCCCCAGCCCTGCAGGCAGGCATGGAGCTTCCATGCGATGTCGACCGCGTCGGACACGCCGGTGTTCATGCCCAGGCCGCCGGTCGGGGTAAACAGGTGCGCGGCATCGCCGGCGAGGAACACGCGCCCGCCCTCGCTGCGGTAACGATCGGCCGTCAGCGCATGCGCGTTCCAGGGCTGGACCGAGAGCACCTCGATCGGTGTCGGGCGCGCGACCAGCGCCTCGATGACCGCGACCGGATCGATCGCGGTCCAGTCGGTGCCCTCGTCGAGGATCAGGTGGTAGGTCCAGGTCCGGCCCGTGTCCCAGTTGAGCAGGAACCCGCGGTGCCGGACGTGCAGGGGAAAGAAGATGTTGGCCGGCCCGAACGCATGGCAATCCATGAATTCCGGCGCCTTGAAGAAGATCGAGACGAACCGGGCCAGGTTGCCGCGGCCCGACAGGCCGATGCCGAGCTTCTCGCGCACCAGCGAGCGGCCGCCGTCGCAGGCCACGAGCCAATCCGCCTCCACCCGCGCGGACCGGCCCGTCCGTTCCTCGCGCAGGGTGGCGACGACCGTCCCGGGCTGCTCGTCGAAGTCCTCCAGGCGCCAGCCGTAGCGCGCCTCCACCGAGGGCCGGGTGGCCAGGTGCTTGCGCAGCACGCGATCGACCTCATGCTGCCCGACGATGGTCTTGAGGTACGGGGACCAATGCAGTTCGGCGCGCGGGTCGACCGCGGCCTGCGCACGGATGCGCTCGAGCTCCGCGTGCCCGGGCAGCACCAGGCGGTGGATCTCGCGGCCATGGAGGGTCGACACCCAGAAGTAGGCCGCCGGATAGTCGGCAGGCACCCCGGCGCCGACCAGCGCCTGATCGATGCCCCAGCGCCGGTAGTACTCCATGGTCCGGTTGGCGACGGCGTTGGCGCGCGGATGCGGATTGGGCTCGGTGCGCGGTTCGACCAGCATGCAGGGCGCGCCGCGCCAGCCGAGTTCGCCGGCGAGCGAGAGCCCGACCGAGCCGCCGCCGGCGATCAGGACGGGGACTCGCGTCACCGACGGCGCGGCCATGGCTTCGATGCCGGCCAGCCGCTCCCGGTCACCGGCGCCGGTGCGGCGTCGTCATGACGCGGCGGCATGGTTCATGATCAGGTCGAACGGCCGCACGTCGACCTGCCTGAACAGGCCGGCCCGCGCATACGGCTCCGCGGCAAGGAAGGCGTCGACCGCCGCGCGGTCGTCGAATCGCCCGATCAGCATCACGCCGACGCGCCGGCCGCCGTCCTCGGAGAGGAGCGGTCCGCCGATCACGACATGCGCGGCATGCGCACGCATGTAGGCCGCATGTGCCTGCGCGTGCGCCTGGCGGAGCGCCGCGCCGTCGTCCTTGTCCAGGCAGTGGATCGCATAGAGCATGACAGTCTCCGCCTGGCGTCGCTTCGTCCTAGTGATGGTGCCCGTGATCGCCATGCACATGGCGATGCGCGACTTCCTCGGACGTCGCCTGGCGCACGCCCACCACCTTGCAGGCAAAGCGCAGCGCCTGGCCGGCGAGCGGGTGGTTGCCGTCGAGGTGGACCACCGGCCCCTTGATCTTCATGACATGGAAGTGGGTCGGCTCGCCGCGGTCGTTGACGCCTTCCAGCATGCCGCCCACCTTCACGCCCGGCGGGAACTCGGACTTCGGAATGGTGCGCACGAGCGACTCGTCGCGCGGACCGAACGCCTCCTCGACACTGAGGTCGACGGTCACCGAAAATCCGACCGTCCGGCCTTCGAGCGCGGCTTCCACCTTCGGGAACAGGTTGTCGTAGCCGCCATGCAGATAGGCGGTGGTGTCGCTGCCGCGCGCTTTGCCCTGCGCGTCGGTCAGGGTGTAGCGCAGCGTGACGGCGGTGTCCTTGGCGATGTTCATGGGGATCGGTGGTTCGGTTGGTTGCGCGCGGAAGGTCTACGGCCACACCGGCAGGCCGCGCAGCCCGGCGGCCTCGTCCACGCCCAGCATCAGGTTGGCATTCTGCAGCGCCTGCGCCGCGGCGCCCTTGCCGAGATTGTCGATGGCGCCGGTGGCCACCACGTGGCCGGTGCGCGGGTTGATCGCGTAGGTCAGGAAGGCGAGGTTGGACCCGCTGGCCCATGCCGTGTGGGCGCTGCGGCCGTTGGCGGGCGCGTGGAGCCGGACGAACGGCTCGTCGGCGTAGTCGGCGCGCGCGGCCTCGACCAGCTGCGCCTGCGTCACCCCGGGCCGCGGCCGCGCATAGCAGGTGGCGAGAATGCCGCGCTTCATCGGCACGATGTGCGGGGTAAACGCGATCCGCACGGCGCCGCCGGCGATGCGCTCGAGCGCGGTTTCCATCTCCGGCACGTGCGGATGCGCGGCCAGCCCGTAGGCGAAGACGTCCTCGCTGGTCTCGACGTAGCCGAAGTCGGAGGCGCCGCCGCGCCCGGTGCCGGTGACGCCGCTCTTGGCATCGATGACGATGCCCTCGGTGTCGATCAATCCGTGCCGCACCAGGGGCGCGAGCGGCAGCAGCGCCGCGGCGGGAAAGCACCCGGGGTTGGCGAGGCGCGTCGTGCGCCGGATCGCATCGCGCTGTCCCGGCAGTTCGGTGAGCCCGTAGGTCCAGCCGTCGACGAATCGATGATCGCCGCCGACGTCGACCACCCGCACGCGCGCCGGCACGCGCGCCAGCGGCTCGCGCGACCTGCCGGTCGGCAGCGAAGCGAACAGCAGGTCCAGATGCCCGAGCGCGTCCGGCACGAACGGCGCGATGGTCAGGGCGCCGGCCGGGTGGCCGGCCAGGGCGGGAAAGCGCGCATCCAGGCGCTGGCCGGCGGTCGATTCCCCGCCCACCCAGGCGAGCTCGAACGCGGGATGGCTTGCGACCAGGCGCAGCAACTCGCTGCCGCCGAAGCCGCTGACGCCGACGATGCCGATCTTCATGCTGCGCTCCCTGCCGTCCGCGCCTGCGCCAGGGCCTGCCACACGCGCGCCGGCGACGCCGGCATGTCCAGGTGGGCGATGCCGCGCGCGCGCAGCGCGTCGACGATCGCGTTCATCAGCACCGGCAGCGCGCCCGTGGTGCCGGCCTCGCCCGCCCCCTTGGCCCCCAGCACGTTGGTCGGGCTCGGCACGCACAACTCGAGGGTTTCGACGGCCGGCAGGGTGCCGGCGCGCGGCATCACGTAGTCCATGAAGCTTCCCGACAGCAGCTGGCCGGTGGCGCGGTCGTAGGCGGCATGCTCGCCCAGCACCTGCCCGGCGCCCTGCGCGATGCCGCCGTGCAGTTGCGCTTCGGCCAGCGTGGGGTTGATCACGTTGCCGCAGTCGTCGACGGCGACGTAGCGCGCAATCGACACCGCGCCGGTGTCCGCGTCGATCTCGACCTCGGCAACGTGCGCGCCGCTGGGGAACGCGCGTGTCAGGCCCACCTCGCCGTCGGCATCGAGCGGATGCGGCGCGCTGCCGCCGTGCGCGACGATGAGCGCGGCGAGCGAGACGCGCAGATCGGTGCCCTTGACGCGGTAGCTGCCGTCGGCGAACTCGATGTCCTCGGCCGCGGCCTCGAGGTGGCGGGCGGCCAGCAGCCGGCCCTTTTTCACGACTTCCAGGGCGCCGAGGTGGAACGCCGAGCCGAACTGCTGCATCGAGCGCGAGCCGACCACGCCGTTGCCCATCAGGGCGGCCGAGACCGGATGGTCGGTGACGAGTTCGATGCGCTCGGCGGGCAGCCCCAGCACCCGCGCGACGATCTCCGGGAACACGGTCTCGTGGCCCTGGCCATGGTTCTGCGTGACCGCATGCAGCAGCACGCGGCCGTCGGCCGTCATGCGCAGCGCCGCCTGGTCCCTGGGCGCGGCGCCGCCGCCGGAGGGCTCGAGGAACAGCGCCACGCCGAGGCCGCGCAGCCGGCCGCGGGCCGCCGACTGCGCCCTGCGTGCGGCGAAGCCGGCCCAGTCCGACGCTTCGACCGCGCGCTGCATCAGGGCGGGGAAGTCGCCCGAATCGTAGGTGGCGCCCGCGGCGTTCCGGAACGGCATCGCCTGCCGGGGAATCGCGTTCTTCAGGCGCAGCGCGATGCGGTCGAGGCCCAGCTGCGCGGCCGCCTCGTCGACCAGGCGCTCGACGGCGTAGGCCATGTCGGGCCGTCCCGCGCCCCGGTAGGCCGTGGTCGGGCAGGTATGGGTGAGGACGCAGCGATGGCGTCCGTAGCCTGTGGCGACCTGGTAGGCACCGCCGATGGTGAGGCTGCCGTTCATGGTGTTGATCAGCGGCCCCGCGGCGGTCAGGTAGGCGCCCTGGTCGGCCACCCAGTGCATGCGAAACGCACGGAAGGTGCCGTCGGCATCGAGCGCCAGCTCGGCGTCGATGACGATGGCCCGGCCGTGCGCCTCGACCATGAACTGGTCGGCGCGCGACCCGACCCACTTGACCGGCCGGCCGAGCGCGCGCGCCGCCCACATGAGGATCACGTGGTCCATGTAGGCACCGGAGCGCGCGCCGAAGCCGCCGCCGACGTCCTGGGCGTGGATGCGCACCTGCCCGGGGGCGAGGCCCAGCATGTGGACCAGGCCCGGGCGCATCATCGTCGGCCCCTGGTTGGGGGTGCTGAGGTCGAAGCTGTCGGACGCGGCGTCGTAGGCGACCAGCGTGGCGCGCGGTTCCATCGGGCTGGCCGCCACGCGCTGGCTGTCGAGCCGGAGCCGCACGACGTGCGCGGCCGCCGCGAAGGCCGCCGCGGTCGCGGCCTCGTCGCCGTACTCGAAGTCGAACACCACGTTGCCCGGCACGCTCTCGTGCACCAGCGGCGCGCCGGGGCGGATCGCGTCCTCCGGGTGCGCCACCGCGGGAAGGTCCTCGTAGTCGACGTCGATCAGGGCGGCCGCGTCCTCGGCGGCATGCCGGGTCTCGGCAAGGACCAGCGCGACCTCCTCGCCGACGAAGCGCACGCGGTCGCGGGCGAACGGCAGGCGTGGCGGCACGATGATCGCGGCGCCGCCGCGGCCCGGATAGCTGACCATGGTTCCGGGGGTCCGGAACGCGGTGTCGGCCAGGTCCGCGCCGGTGAACACCGCGGCGACGCCTGCGGCGGCGCGCGCGCGCGCGCAGTCGATGGCGCGGATGCGGGCGCTCGCACGGTCGGCACGCACGAAGGCCGCATGCAGTTGCCCCGGCAGGTCGAGGTCGGCGGTGTAGCGGCCGGCGCCGGTGACGAGGCGCCGGTCTTCGCGGCGGCCGGTGAACGTGGAAGGCGCTGACATGGCGGCGGTGGCGGGTGAAGCGTGGAGAGGGGCGATTGTCGGGGAGCCGGGCCGCCGGCGCAACTTTCCCGACATAATCGGGCAGCGCGGCCGCCATGCGCACGAAACCTGCTTGCATCGTGGCGACCGCGCGTCCTTCGCCTCCAGGCCATGTCATGAAATCGATCCGCTCCCTGCTCATCGCCAATCGCTCGGAAATCTCGATCCGCGTCATGCGCGCCGCCGCCGAGATGGGCATCCGCACCGTCTCGATCTATTCGCGCGAGGACCGCTTCGCCCTGCATCGCTTCAAGGCCGACGAGAGCTACCTGGTCGGCGAGGGCAGGAAGCCGCTGCAGGCCTACCTCGACATCCCCGACGTGATCCGCATCGCGCGCCAGGCGCGGGTCGACGCGATCCACCCCGGCTACGGGTTCCTGTCGGAGAACCCGGAGTTCGCGCGCGCCTGCGCGGCCGCCGGCATCGTCTTCGTCGGCCCGACGCCGGAGGTCATGACGACGCTGGGCAACAAGGTCGCCGCGCGCAACGCCGCGGTGGCGGCCGGCGTGCCGGTGATGCCGGCGACCGGCCCGCTGCCGCGCGAGATCGCCGCGTGCCAGGCGCTCGCCGCCGCGGTCGGCTACCCGCTGATGCTCAAGGCGAGCTGGGGCGGCGGCGGTCGCGGCATGCGCGTCATCGAATCCGAGGCCGACCTGGCCGCGCAGATCGAGGCGGCGCGGCGCGAGGCGGCGGCCGCGTTCGGCAACGACGAGGTCTACCTGGAGAAGCTGGTGCGGCGCGCGCGCCACGTCGAAGTGCAGATCATGGGCGACAAGCACGGCAACCTGGTGCACCTGTTCGAGCGC
Organism: Burkholderiales bacterium; assembly: GCA_016790695.1. Taxonomy (GTDB): domain Bacteria; phylum Pseudomonadota; class Gammaproteobacteria; order Burkholderiales; family JAEUOS01; genus JAEUOS01. The sequence goes on along the minus strand of JAEUOS010000031.1, from coordinate 6,408 downwards.
GACTGCTCGGTGCAGCGGCGCAACCAGAAGGTGGTCGAGCGCGCGCCCGCGCCCTACCTCGACGCCGCCGGCCGCGCCGAGCTGTGCGAGGCGGCGCTCAGGCTCGGCCGCGCGGTCGGCTACACCCATGCCGGCACCGTCGAGTTCCTGATGGACGCGGACACCGGCAAGTTCTACTTCATCGAGGTCAACCCGCGCATCCAGGTCGAGCACACCGTCACCGAGCAGGTGACCGGCATCGACATCGTCAAGTCGCAGATCCGCATCAGCGAGGGCGCGCGGATCGGCGCGCCCGACTGCCCGGTGCCGGCGCAGGCCGACATCCGCCTGAACGGGCACGCCCTGCAGTGCCGGGTCACCACCGAGGACCCGGAGAACGGCTTCACCCCGGACTACGGGCGCATCACCGCGTACCGCTCAGCCGCCGGCTTCGGCCTGCGCCTGGACGGCGGCACCGCCTACACCGGCGCGGTCATCACCCCCTACTACGACTCGCTGCTGGTCAAGGTGACGGCATGGGCGCCGACGGCGGCCGAGGCGATCCGGCGCATGGACCGCGGCCTGCGCGAGTTCCGCATCCGCGGCGTGGCCACCAACCTGCAGTTCGTCGAGAACGTCATCAATCACCCGGACTTCGCGGCCGGCACGGTCACCACCCGCTTCATCGACGAGACGCCGGAACTGGTGCGCTTCGCCAAGCGCCGCGACCGCGCCACCCGCATCCTGCGCTACCTCGGCGAGGTGACGGTCAACGGCCACCCCGACATGAAGGGCCGCGTGAAGCCGGACCTGACGCACGCGCACCTCGCCAAGCCCGGGCTCGATACCAGCGGCCCCGTGCCGCTCGGCACGCGCGACCTGTTCCGCCGCATGGGCGCGGCGAAGTTCGCGCAGTGGATGAAGGACGAGCCGCGCGCGCTCGTCACCGACACCACGCTGCGCGATGCCCATCAGTCCCTGTTCGCGACCCGCATGCGCACCATCGACATGCTGCGCATCGCGCCCTACTACGCGCGCATGGCCGGCGGCCTGTTCTCGCTGGAGTGCTGGGGTGGCGCCACCTTCGACGTGGCGATGCGCTTCCTGCGCGAGGACCCGTGGGCGCGCCTGGCGGCGCTGCGCGAGGCGGTGCCCAACGTGCTGTTCCAGATGCTGCTGCGCTCCTCCAACGCGGTCGGCTACACCAACTACGCCGACAACGTCGTGCGCCATTTCGTCGGCCAGGCGGCCGCCGGCGGGATCGACCTGTTCCGCGTGTTCGATTCGCTCAACTGGGTCGAGAACATGCGGGTGGCGATCGACGCGGTGCTCGAGTCCGGCGCGCTGTGCGAGGGCGCGATCTGCTACACCGCCGACATCCACGACCGGACGCGCAAGTACGACCTCGGCTACTACCTGAAGCGCGCCCGCGAGCTCAAGGCGGCGGGCGTGCACATCCTCGGCCTCAAGGACATGGCCGGCGTGTGCCGGCCGCGCGCCGCGCGCGAGCTGATCCGCGCGCTCCGGGACGAGACCGGCCTGCCGGTGCACTTCCACACCCACGACACCTCGGGCGCCGCCGCCGCCTCGGTGCTCGCCGCCGTGGAGGCCGGCGTCGATGCGTTCGACGCCGCGCTCGACGCGATGAGCGGCCTCACCTCGCAGCCCAGCCTCGGCGCGATCGTCGCCGCGCTCGAGGGCGATCCGCGCGATCCGTGTGCCGGCGCCGACGGCCCGGGCCGGCTCGACCGCGCCGCGCTCGCGCAGCTGTCGGACTATTTCGAGGGCGTGCGCAAGTACTACGCGCCGTTCGAGGCCGACATCCGGGCCGGCACCGCCGACGTGTACCGGCACGAGATGCCCGGCGGGCAGTACACCAACCTGCGCGAGCAGGCGCGCGCGATGGGACTGGAGCACCGCTGGTCCGAGGTGTCGCGCACCTATGCGGACGTCAACCGGCTGTTCGGCGACGTGACCAAGGTGACGCCGACCTCCAAGGTGGTGGGCGACATGGCGCTGTCGATGGTCGCCAACGGCCTGACGGCCGCCGACGTGATGGACCCCGAACGCGAGGTCGCGTTCCCGGAATCCGTCGTGGCGCTGTTCAGGGGCGAGATCGGCTTTCCGCCGGACGGCTTTCCGGAGGCGGTGTCGCGCAAGGTCCTCAAGTGCGGGCGCCCGGGCGAGATCCTGGCGCAGCCGCCGGCGCCCTATCGTCCCGGCGCCAGCCTGCCGCCGGTCGACCTCGAGGCCGCGCGCGCGGAAGCCGAGAAGGCCATCGGCCGTCACGTCGACGACCGCGACCTCGCCTCCTACCTGATGTATCCGAAGGTGTTCACCGAGTTCGCCGCGCATCACCGCCAGTACGGCGACGTCGACGCCATTCCCACGCCGGCATTCTTCTACGGCATGCACGAGCGCGAGGAGATCGCCGTCGAGATCGATCCGGGCAAGACCCTGGTGGTCTCGATGCAGGGCACCGCGCCGGCCGAGGAAGAGGGCGTGGTGCGGGTGTTCTTCGAGCTGAACGGCCAGGCGCGCACCATGCGCGTGGCCAAGGCCGGCGCCGCGCGCAAGGCCGCGCGCGCGCAGGCCGAACCCGGCAACGCCAGGCACCTGCCGGCGCCGATGCCGGGCATGATCGTCACCGTCGCGGTCAAGGCCGGCCAGGCGGTCCGGGCCGGCGACCCGCTGCTCTCGATCGAGGCGATGAAGATGGAGTCGCAGATCCGCGCCGAGCGCGACGTCACGGTGCGCGCGGTCCACGTCAAGCCCGGCGAGACCGTCGCCGCGCACGACCTGCTGCTGGAGTTCCAGTAGGGCATGGCCGCAGCGCCGCGCGGCGCTGCGCGGCGTTAGGATTGCATCATGCCCGACCCGCTTCCGGGCGCCGCGCCGCGCCGCATCGCCCATCTCGACATGGACGCGTTCTACGCGTCGGTCGAGCTGTTGCGCCGGCCCGAACTGCGCGGCCTGCCGGTGGTCATCGGCGGCCGGCGCGCCGGCCCTGACGGCGCGCCGCGGCCGCTGTCCGAGTACGCCGGGCGCGGCGTGGTGACCACCTGCACCTACGAGGCGCGCGCCTATGGGGTGCATTCGGCGATGGCGATGATGAAGGCGCGCGCGCTGTGCCCCCAGGCGCTGATGCTGCCGGCCGACTTCGACGAATACCGGCGCCTCTCGCGCCTGTTCAAGGCGGCGATCGCCGCCATCGCGCCCGAGATCGAGGACCGCGGCATCGACGAGGTCTACATCGACCTCACGCAGGTGGCGGGCGAGTCGCGCAGCCTGGGCCAGGCCTTGAAGCGGGCGGTGCGCGAGGCCACCGGGCTCACCTGCTCGATCGCGATCGCGCCCAACAAGCTGCTCGCCAAGATCGGCTCGGAGCTCGACAAGCCGGACGGCCTGACGCTGATCGAGCCCGAGGATCTCGAGGAGGTCATCTGGCCGCTGCCGGCCAGGCGCATCAACGGCATCGGACCGAAGGCCGGCGAACGCCTGGCGAAGCTCGACATCGTCACCATCGGCGACCTGGCCCGGGAGCGGCCGGAATTCCTGGTCCGGCACTTCGGCGAGCGCTACGGACGCTGGCTGCATGCCTGCGCCTGGGGGCGCGACGACCGGCCGGTGGTGACCCACCAGGAGCCGGTCTCGCGCAGCCGCGAGACCACCTTCGAGGAGGACACGCGCGACTGGGACGAGATCGCCGCGGTGCTCTCGCGGCTGTGCCGGCAGGTCGGCGAGGACCTGCAGCGCCGCGGCTATGCCGGCCGCACCATCGGCGTGAAGCTGCGCTACGACAACTTCCGCATCGTCACGCGCGACAACACGGTGGCCGAGGCGGTCAACGATCCGGCGGCGATCCGCCGCGCGGCCTTCGCGGCCCTGGCGCGGGTGGCGCCGCAGCGGCGCCTGGCGCGGCCGATCCGCTTGATCGGCGTGCGGGTCGGCGCGCTGGTGCGCCCCGGCAGCGCGATCGCGCCGTCCGGTCCGGCGCCCGGCGAGACCCTGCGCCTGTTCTAGGACCGGGCGAAATAGTCGGCAAACGCCGCCACCGCCGCGTCGATGCCGGCGGCGTCGACGTCGAGATGGGTGACCAGGCGGGCGCGCGGACCGAGGAGCGTGGTCACGCCGCGCACGTCCAGGTGCGCCTTGAGCGGCGCGACGTGCGCGGGCGGGATGCGCACGAACACCATGTTGGTCTGCGGCGCCTCGACCTCGAGCGCGGCGATGCGCGCGAGGCCCGCGGCCAGGCGCTGCGCGTTGTCGTGGTCGAGCGCGAGGCGGTCGACGTTGTGCTCGAGGGCGTGGAGGCCCGCGGCCGCGAGCACGCCGGCCTGGCGCATGCCGCCGCCGAGCATCTTGCGCCAGCGCCGCGCCGCGGCCACCAGGTCGCGCCGGCCGACCAGCACGGTGCCGGCCGGCGCGCCCAGGCCTTTGGACAGGCAGGCCGAGACCGTGTCGAAGCCGCGGCACAGGTCGGCCACCGGCATGCCCAGCCTGACGGCGGCGTTGAAGACGCGCGCGCCGTCGAGATGGGTGGCGAGGCCGCGGCGCGCCGCCAGCGCGAGCGCGTCCTCGAGATAGGCGCGCGCGAGCACCTTGCCGCCGATGGTGTTCTCGAGGGCCAGCAGGCGGGTGCGCGCGAAGTGGCTGTCGTCGGGCTTGATCGCGGCCTCGATGTCCGCGAGCGCGAGCGAGCCGTCGGGCTGGTTGGCCAGCGGCTGGGGCTGGATGCTGCCGAGCACGGCGGCGCCGCCGCCCTCGTAGCGGTAGGTGTGGGCGTCCTGCCCGACGATGTACTCGTCGCCGCGCTGGCAGTGCGCCATCAGCGCCGCCAAGTTGCTCTGCGTTCCGGTGGGCAGGAACAGCGCGGCCTCCATGCCGAACAGCGCGGCGGCGCGCGCCTCCAGGCGATTGACCGTGGGGTCGTCGCCGAAGACGTCGTCGCCCAGCGGCGCCGAGAGCATGGCGTCGCGCATCGCCGGGGTCGGGCGGGTCACGGTGTCGCTGCGCAGATCGATCATGGGTTCATTTCCTGTGTCGGAATCGGGAAGGGGGCAATGCGCCGGATCAGGCGATGACGGCGGCATTAACCATTGCTCACAATCGCACTTGACGCGGATCAAGCGCGCAGGCCGGTCTGGTGCGAGAATAAGCCCCTAATCCAAGTGGGGAGATCGTCATGAGCGTGCGTCGCTTGCTTCAGAAGGCTGTCCCGGCCGTCGCGCTGTGCGCGAGTTTCGCATTTCCGGCGCACGCGGGATCGCTGCGCACCATCGACTGCAACCCGGACATGTACAACCTGACCGGCCGGCCGGCGAACGATTTCGACATCCTGCTGGGAAATTTCCAGCCGGCGAATCTGCTCGAGGTCTACACCGATCCGCTGCGGGTGCGCAATCCGTTCCCCGACTATTCCGTCACCGACCTCGGGGGCGGCGATGTGCTGGTGCGGTATTTCGGCGCGGTCGTTCCCGACCGGGCCGCGGTTCACGTCGGCATTCGCGTCGCGGCCGGCGTGGGCAACGGTGTGGTCAAGGACCAGTACTGGACCTGGGACGGCGCCAACATCGGCGCGCCGGCGTTCCGCTGCAATCTGCTGCCGCAGGACTACAACGACGGCAGCGTCACCAACACGTCGACTATCGATGCGTACTGGGTGCAGCGCCGCGTTCTTTACCAGATGTCGCAGACGGCGCTGTCGGATCTGCTGCCGGGCACCACGCTGTGGAACAGCGCCGCCCTGATCGACAGCGCCCCGGTGCTGGTGGGCGCGGGCCAGTCGCTCGCCTACGGCTTCGGCGTGTCGGGTGACGGCTCCTACATCCTGGGCTACGACGTCTGGACCGACAACAACGGCCAGGTGGGCGAACTCGCGCAGCGGGTGATGCAGGCCTACCATGTGGTGCCCGAGCCGGGCACGCTGTTGCTGGTCGGCGCGGCGCTCGTTGCGGCATTCGGCCGGCGCAGCATGCGCCTGGGTCGCCGCTAGCCGCCGCTAGCTGCCGCGATCGGCCGCGGTCGGTTCCGGCACGGCGTCGGCATGCGCGAGCAGCGCGAGCTGGCGCCGCAGCACCTTGCCCAGCAGGTTGCGCGGGAGCGCGTCGACCAGGGTGATCGTCGCGGGCACGGCGTGCGCCGGTAGGCGTCTGGCGAGGTGGGCGGTCAGTTCCGAGACGAGGCGTCCCGGCGCCTTGGCGCCGCGGTCGCGCGCGACGACAAAGGCGCGAATCGCGCGTTCCTCGCCCCACTCCGGCACGCCGACCACGGCCGCTTCGAGCACCGCCGGATGCTCATAGAGAACCTCCTCGATGTCGCGCGGGTAGATGGGATAGCCCGCCAGGAAGATCACATCCTTCCTGCGGTCGATCACATAGAAGAACCCATCCTCGTCGACCCGCGCCACGTCGCCGGTGTAGAGCCAGC
>JAEUOS010000026.1 GCA_016790695.1 Burkholderiales bacterium | reverse complement strand
GAAGCGCGGGCCCGGGGTCACGGTGTCGACGCGGTACGCATCGCCGACGACGCGGAAGCGCGTGTCCCACACCACCCCGGCGTAGGTGCTGCTGCTGTCGTTGGCGAAGAACAGTCCGGTGGCGCCATCGACTGCCGGCGCAGACGGCAGGTCGTCGAAGGTCGCGGTGGCGGCGCGCGCCGGCGCTGCGAGACCGAGGGCGCCGGCAAGCACGAGGGCGACGGCAAGCTTGTCCATGGTGTTCCTTCGCATGTCGGGAAGCGCAATGCGGCAGTGTATCCTCGCCATGCCATCGCGACAACGAACCCTTCCCGCACATGAACCGTCGCCATCTTCTTGCGTTGCTGTCGATTCCCGGCGCGCTCGGGCTCGCGGGCTGCGCGAGCGGACCCGAGGTCCGCCCTGCCGGCCGCCCGCGCTTCGAGCCGCCGCCGCAACCGGCGGACAGCATCCGCCTGTTCGTCTACCGTCCGCAGACGCTGGTCGGCATGGCGGGCAGGCCCTTCATCCTCGTCAACGGCCGCCGCATGGGCATCGCCGGCTCGCCGGTGTCGGAGAATCAGAATTTCCTGCAGCCCGGGTCGGTCTTCGTGGTCGATGCGCCGGCGGCGCGCGCGGAGGTGCGCTGGATCCAGTCCGGCCGGAACGAGCCGTCGCCGGAAGCGATCGTCTACGCGGGCCAGGCGGGCGCGCGGCGCTACCTGCGCTGGACCCTGAAGGCGACGTCCGGGTTCCTGCAGGAGGTCGACGAGGCGCCCGCGGTCCAGGAGATCGTGCCGCTGATGTACAGCGGCTATCTGAACCTGCTGGCGCGGTAGCGCGCGGCGCGACGGACGTTGCCGATGGCCGCACCGACCGGAACGCGGATCGCGATCGCGCGGTCGCGCGCGCGCCGGCTCGGCCTGGCGGCGGTCGCGGCGGCGCTGGCGCTGGAGGCGGCGAGCGCGCTGGTCTGCCGCGATGCGGACACGGCGAATCTGCTGCTGTCGCTCGCCTTCCTGCTGATCCCGCTGGCGCCCGCGCTGGTCGCGCTGGCCACGCCCAACCCGCTGTGCGCGGTTGCCGGCGCGGCCACGGTGGCCGGGTGGATCGCCTACGCCAGCCAGGTCGAGTGCGGCGCCGCCGCGCAGACCGCGACGGCGGCGACGGTGTACTACGCGGTGTGGTTCTACGGGTTCCTGTCCGCCGCCGCCGCGACGCTGCTGGCGGCGCCGCTCCTGCGGGTTCTCGGCATCCGCGTGGCCGTCCCTGCCCGGCCCCTGGCCGGGCGCGACGGTCCGTGACGGCCGCGTCGCGGCCGGCCGGCAGGTCCCGCCGCGCCGCGCGCCGACCGTGCCGCGGCTACTGCAGCCCCTGCGTGACGCGCTCGGCGGCCAGCGCCTCCTTTCGCGCCTGCGGCGGGCGCGAGGCCGCGACCTCGAAGGTCACGCTCCGCAGCTCGCCCTCGAAGACGAACGGCGGCGCGTAGTCGTGGCACACCGGCGCGATCGAGCGGCCGACGTCCATGCCGGTGGAGGAGACCATGGTCGCCATCGCGCGCACCTCGACGCTGCCGCAGTCCTGGCCGTCGATGACGAGCGTCGCGGTGCCGGCGCGGCCGACGCGGTCGACGCGCACGCCTGCCGTGCACGGCCCGGCCGGCAGCGGCCGCGTCGAGCGCACCTGGGTGTGGGTGTGGAAGTAGTTGTAGTCGAACACCAGGTGGCGGTCGGCGACGAACAGCACGTAGCCGCCGTTGGCGCTGCCGCGCGCGACGATCGCGCCCGCCGTGCCGGTCAGGGTCAGGTCGGCCGAGATCACGAACGAGCGGTTGCCGGTCGGCGGCGCCACGTCGGCCGACTGGCGCGACACCGGCGGGTAGTAGGTGAAGCGCGTGCGGCGCGCGGTGTTGCCGCGGAACTGCGCGCTCTTGAACAGCTCGCCGCCGCGGCGGTCGTCGAGCGGCAGCACGCCGTTGCGGCCCGCCTCGAGCCACCAGAGCTCGATCATGCGGCGCAGCTTCTCCGGGTGCTGCGCCGCGAGGTCGTGCGCCTCCGAGGCGTCGGCGTCGGCGTGGTACAGCTCCCACTGCTCGGTGTCGAAGTCGGCGCCCGGCTCGTGGTAGCACACGGCCTTCCAGCCGTCGTGCCAGATCGCGCGGTGGCCGAACATCTCGAAGTACTGCGCGCCCTTGCGGCTGGGGGCGGCGGCGCCGTCCTCGGCCAGTGCGTAGGCCATCGAGGTGCCATGCACCGGCATCTGCGCGACGCCGTTGTGGCTCTCCGGAAACGCCATGCCGAGGAGCTCGAGCACCGTCGGCGCGACGTCGGTGACGTGGTGGAACTGGCGGCGGATGCCGCCGCCCCGGACCTGCGCCGGCCAGTGCAGGATGAACGGGTCGCGCACGCCGCCGGCATGGGTGTTCTGCTTGTAGCGCTTGAGCGGGGTGTTGCCGGCCATCGCCCAGCCCCACGGGTAGTTGGTGTGGCTGTCCGGGCCGCCGATGGTGTCGAGGCGCCTGACCGCCGCCGCGACGTCCTCGGGCAGGCCGTTGAAGTAGCGCATCTCGTCGAGCACGCCGACCGGGCCGCCTTCCTGGCTGGCGCCGTTGTCGGACATGGCGATGAACACCGTGTTGTCGAGCTGCCCGAGGCGCGCCAGCGCGTCGATGTAGCGCCCGAGGTGGTGGTCGGTGTGCTCGAGGAAGGCGGCGAAGGCCTCCATCAGGCGCGCGGCGAACCGCCGCTCGTCGTCGGTGAGCGCATCCCACGCCTTGACGCCGGGATTGCGCGGCGGCAGCACGGTGTCCGCGGGCACGATGCCCAGTTCCTTCTGGCGCGCGAACCAGCGCGCGCGCACCACGTCCCAGCCTTCGTCGAACGCGCCGCGGTACTTGTCGAGGTAGGCCTGCGGCGCCTGGTGCGGCGAATGGCAGGCGCCGAACGCGAGGTAGGTGAAGAACGGGCGGTCGGGCGCCGCCGAGACGTGGTCGTGCGCGAAGCCGATCGCGTGGTCGACCAGGTCCTCGGTGACGTGATAGCCGGCCTCGGGCGTCGCCGGCGGGTCGATGTAGTGGTTGTCCTCGACGAGCTCGGGCCGGAACTGGTCGGTCTCGCCCTGCAGGAAGCCGTAGAAGCGGTCGAACCCGCGCGCGAGCGGCCAGTTGTGGAACGGCCCGGCGGGCCCGGTCTCGTGCATCGGCGAGAGGTGCCACTTGCCGACCATGTAGGTGCCGTAGCCGGCCGTGCGCAGCACCTCGGCCAGGGTCGCCGCGCTCTTCGGAATGGCGCCGCGCATGTTCGGAAACCCGGTGTCGAAGTTCGAGATCGCGCGCATGCCCACCGCGTGGTGGTTGCGGCCGGTCAGCATAGAGGCGCGGGTCGGCGAGCACAGCGCGGTGGTGTGGAAGTTCACGAAGCGCACGCCGCCCGCGGCGAGGCGGTCGAGGTTCGGCGTCGCGATCGTCGAGCCGTAGTTGCGGAAGTGCGCGAAGCCGACGTCGTCGAAGACGACGATGACGACATTCGGCGCGCCCGCGCGCGGGCGCGGCACCGCCGGCCACCAGGGCGTGGATTCGGCGACGGTGCGCCCGATGACGCCTTCGAAACGTTCTTCGCTCACGACGGGACCTTTCCTTTCCGGGTTGCCATTGCTAGTTCTCGGGCTTGATGTTGGCGGCCCGGATCACCGCGCCCCAGGCCTGCACGTCGTCGCGCAGGGTCTGGGCGAACTGCTCGACGGTCTTGATCGGCGGGTCGGCCATGTTGAGGGTGGTGAAGCGCGAGCGCATCTCGGCCGAGGCGAGGAAGCGGTTCACCTCCTCGTTGACGCGGCGCACGATCGCCATCGGCGTGCCGGCCGGCGCGAACATGCCGTACCAGGCATCGACGTCGAACTTGTAGCCGGCCTCGGTCATGGTCGGCAGTTCCGGCAGCGCCGGCACGCGGCGCGAGCCGCTCACGACCAGCGGGCGGATCTTGCCGCTCCTGATGTGCGGCATCGAGGTGGTGGTGTCGACGAAGGCCACCTTGACCACGCCGCCGAACAGGTCCGGGAAGATCTGCGGCACCGTCTTGTAGGGCACGTGGCGCAGCTGCAGGCCGGCCTGCATCTTCAGCGCCTCCATCGCCAGGTGCCCGCCCGAGCCCACGCCCCAGGAGGCGTAGTCGTGCCTGTCCGGATTGGCCTTCATCAGGTCGACGAACTCGCGCAGGGTCTTCGCGGGGAAATCGGCGGTCACCACCAGCAGGTTGCCACCGGCGCCGATCTGCGCGATCGGCTGCAGATCCTTGAGCGCGTCGTAGGGCAGCTTGGGCACCAGCGCGTGGTTCACTGCCACCGCCGCCGCGTAGGTGAACAGCAGCGTGTGGCCGTCGGGCGCCGCCTTGGCGACGAGGTCGTTGCCGATGATGCCGTTGGCGCCCGGCTTGTTGTCGATCACGAACTGCTGGCCGAACGCCTTGGCGAACTGCTCGGCGAACAGGCGCGCGAAGGTGTCGGTGGGTCCGCCGGCGCCCGACGGCACGACCAGGCGCACCGGCCGCGCGGGCCAGGCGGGCTGCGCGCGCGCGAGGGGCGCGAGGGGTGCGAGGGGTGCGGCGAGCGCGGCGGCGAGCAGGCGGCGGCGGGTGCGGCGGTGGGTCGTCGGCATCGCGGGGACTCCTTCGGGTGTGCGGATAAGGAGGGGAGGAAAGCGGGTCGCGGAAGCGGGTCAGGAAAGCGCAGCCGCCGGGCGCGGCCGGAGCGCACTTTATCAGCCCGGCCGCGCGCGCGGGGGCGGCGCCGCGTTTGCCGATTCGCGACGATCACGCTAATCTGCCGGCCGTCGACCCGACGATCAATCCACCACCCACGAGGAGCATTTGGCGATGGCGACCCACGCAACCGGCGACGGCGGCATTCCCCCGCGCGATGCCGCCCAGCGCGGCCTGAAGCGCGTCATGACGCTGGGCGGGGCCTACGGCACCCGCAACTACACCGTCAAGGACCTGCGCGACTGCAAGGGCAAGCGCGTGCTGACCGAGACGCTGCCGTTCTCGGTCGAGGAGGCCGCCGCCGCCGAAGCCGCCGGCATCGACACGATGAAGGTGCGCTTCGATCCCAAGCGGCCCGAGCTGGCCGCGGCGATCCGCAAGGCCGCCCCCAACACCTTCATGTCGTTCTCGGTGCCGCTGGTGGCCGCGGCCACCGAGGCCGAGGCGGTGCGCATCGGCTACCAGGCGATGGAACTGGGCGCCGACGGCATCATGTGCCAGTGGTCGCCGCGCTTCGTCGCCGCGGCCGCCGAGGCCGGCATCCCGATCGAGGGCCACGCGGGCCTGGTGCCGCGCAAGAGCACCTGGACCGGCGGCCTGCGCGCGGTCGGCAAGACCATCGACGAGGCGCTCTGGGTCTTCGAGGAGATCAAGAAGCTCGAGGCCGCCGGCGCCTGGGCGGTCGAGGTCGAGGTGATCCCGGCCGAACTCCTGGCCGAGATCAGCCGCCGCACGACGCTCCTCACCTCGTCGATCGGCGCCGGCGGCGGCGGCGACATCCAGTTCCTGTTCGCCGACGACATCCTCGGCAACACCGGCCCGCCCTACCCGCGCCACACCAAGCAGTACCGCGACATGTACCGCATGAAGCAGGAGATGCAGGCCGAGCGCATCGCCGGGTTCCGCGAGTTCATCGCCGACGTGCGCTCGGGCGCCTTCCCCGCGCCCGAGCACGTCGTCAAGGCGCCGGCCGGCCTGATCGACGCGTTCCTCGCGAAGGTCGAGGAAAAGGGCTGAGCCGCGCGCGGGGGCGCGCCGGCCGGCGCGGCCTCCGCGGTCAGGCGCGCCGCAGGATCGTGATCGGCATCCGGCGCGGCCCGCGCACCGTGCCCTCGGACCAGGTGGTGGTCCGGCCCGGGGTCTCGGTGAAGTCGGGGAAGCGCGCGAGCCACTCCTGGATCGCGATGGTCATCTCCATGCGCGCGAGGTTCGAGCCGATGCAGCGATGCCGGCCGAGGCCGAAGGCCGCGTGCGGGTTGACCTCGCGGTCGATCCGGAACTCGTCCGGGGCCTCGAACACCGCGGGGTCGCGGTTGGCCGCCGGGAACGAGAGCAGGATCTGCCCGCCCGGCTTGAACGGGCAGCCGCCCACGTCGCGCTCCTTGACCACCTCGCGCGCCATCGTGACCGGCGAATAGGCGCGCAGGAATTCCTCGATCGCGGTCTGCATCAGGCCGGGCGCGGCCACCAGGCGCGCGCGGTCCTGCGGGTGCGTGGCCAGGTGCCACAGCGAGGCGCCGATGCCGCTCCAGGTGGTGTCGATGCCGGCGATGAGGATCAGGCGCAGGCTGCCCAGCACGTGCTCGCGCGACAGCGGCGCGCCGTCGACGCGCGCGGCGAGCAGGAAGCTCACGAGGTCCTCGCCCGGCTGCGCGCTGCGCTCGTCGATGCGCTGGTCGAAATACGCGGTCATCTCGGCCACCGTCGGCGGCACGATCTGCGGGTTGCGCACGCCGTCGACGAGCACGCGCTGGATCCAGGAGCGGAACAGGTCGCCGTCCTCCTCGGGCACGCCGAGCATGTGCGCGATCACGCGCACCGGGATGTGCTGCGCGTAGTCGACCGCGCCGTCGACCTCGGCGCGATCGCCCATCGCGTCGAGCAGGGACCGGCACACCGCGCGCGTCTTGTCCTCGAGCCTGGCGATCTCCTTCGGCGCGAAGGCCGGGAGCAGCACTTTCCGCGCCGCGGTGTGCTCGGGCGGGTCGGAGGTGATCGGCGGCGCGGTCGACGCGCCCAGCGGCAGCTTGTGCTCGCGCACGATCACCCGGCGCGAGGAGAAATGCTCGGCGTCGTAGGCGATCTCGCGCACGTCGTCGTAGCGCGTCGGCAGGTAGCCGCCGTCCTCGAAGCGCTGCGAGGTCGCGACCGGGCAGCGCTGGCGCAGGTCGGCCCAGATCGGGTACGGGTTGGCGGTCCACTGCGGGTCGAAGTGGTCGAAGTCGGTGGCCCAGTCGGTGACCGGGGGGCGGGTCTGCATGGCGGTTCCTCCGGTTCTACGCGCCGGTCAGGCGCACGGCATGTTCGGGGCAGTTGGCCACGGCGCGCTTCGCCTTGGCCTCGAGGCCGGCGGGCACGCTGCCGTCGCCGCGGACGCGGGCGTTGCCCTCGTCATCGGCCTCGAACAGTTCGGGCGCCACCAGGCAGCAGCGGTTGTGGCCCTGGCAGCGGTCGGCCGCGATCGCGACCCGGAGTTGTCTGGCTTCGGTCATGCGCTCGGTCTCCTGCGTGCGGAAGGTTCGGCCGCCTCATTCGGCCTTGATGTTGCCGGCCCGGATCACCGCGGCCCAGCGGTCGGTGTCGGCGGCGATCATGCGGCTCATCTCGGCGAGGCTCATCGGCTGCGCCGCCTCGCCGCCGAGCTTCTCCATGCGCTCCCGGACATCCGGCATCGCGAGCACGCGGCCGATGTCGGCGTTGATGCGCTCGAGCACCTCGCGCGGCGTGCCGGCGCGCGCGAAGAACGCGTACCAGGCGGTGACGCCGGCCTCGGGATAGCCGGCCTCGATGAGGGTGGGCACGCCGGGGAACTGCCTGACGCGCTCGCGCCCGATCACGCCCAGCGCCTTGAGCTTGCCGGCCTGCACGTGCTGGGCGACGAGCCCGGTGGCGGCGAAGGCGACGTCGAGCTGCCCGCCCAGGAGGTCGGTGATGATCTGCGGCTGGCCCTTGTAGCCCACCGCCTGCAGGTTGATGCCGGCGACCTGCTTGAACAGCTCGGTCGACAGGTGGATCGACGAGCCGGTGCCGGGGTTGCCGTAGTTGAGCGGCCGGGCCTTGGCGAGCGCGACGAACTCCCTGAGCGAATTCGCCGGCGAGGCCGCCGGCACCACGATCGCCGCGGCCGACCACGCCGCCACGCCGAGGCCGACGAAGTCGCGCTTCGGGTCCCAGGCGGCGTTGGTGCCGAGGAAGGGATTGGCGGTGATCGCCGGCCCGGTGATGAGCCAGGTGTAGCCGTCGGCCGGCGCCTTGGCCACCAGGTCGGTGCCGATGTTGGAGTTGGCGCCGGGCCGCGCCTCGGTGACGATCGGCTGGTTCCACAGCGCGCCGAGCTTCTCGGTGACGACGCGGCTGACCACGTCGACGATGCCGCCGGCCGGGTACGGGACGATCACGCGCACCGGCCGCGACGGAAACGCGGACTGCGCGGCGGCGGCGGCCGGCAGGACCGCGGCAAGCAGGCACAGCGCAATCTTCGCTATCCTACACATGGGGCCCCCGGGTCACTTGCCTGCGTATGACTCAAACCGATGACCGCGACCGCGCCGGGCGCGGCGGACGGCGGCACCGGCGATCCGATGCACGGGCTGGATGCGGCCGCGCTGCGCGAGCTCGCCGTGCTCGCCGTCGACTGGGTCTGGGAGCAGGACGCCGACCTGCGCTTCGTCGCGATCACGCCGTCGTACCACGGCCGGCCGGCGGATCCGACCTACGACGTCGTCGGGCGCACGCGCTGGGAACTGCCGCTGGTCGGCGTGAGCGACGCGCAGTGGCGCGACCACCGCGGCGCGCTCGCGCGCCGCGAGCCGTTCCGCGACTTCGAGTTCGGCCGGCACGACGCCGACGGCACGCTGCGCTGGTTCACCGTCAGCGGGCATCCGCTGTTCGGTCCTGACGGCGCGTTCACGGGCTATCGCGGCATCGGCCGCGAGATCACCGCCCGCCGCAACGCCGAGCGCGCGCTCGCCGAGCGCGAGGCGCAGCTGTTCCTGGTCACGGAGAACGTGCCGGCGGCGATCGGCTACATCGACCGCGACTGGGTGCTGCGCTTCGCCAACCGCGGCTTCCGCGAGCTGTTCGGGCACTTTGCGGGAGCGCGCGTCGGCCTGCACCTGCGCACCGGCATGGGCGAGGCGGTGTTCGCGCGCGTGCGGCCCCATTTCGAGCGGGTGTTCGCCGGCCAGCCGGTCGCCTACCAGCGTCCCGACACCGACGCGGGCGGGCTGCCGCGCACGCTCGCGGTCCGCCTGGTGCCGCACCGCGACGAGCGCGGCGCGGTGCGCGGCTGCTACTCGCTCACCGTCGACATCACGGCGCAGCAGGAGGCGGAGACCAAGATCCGCGAACTCGAGCGGCTGTTCGCCTCGGCGCTCGAGAACACCACCGACCTGATGGCGGTCTATCGGGTCGAGGGCGACGACCTGCTGATCGGCGAGTTCAACCGCGCGATGCGCGTGTTCTACGAGGAGCGCTTTGCCGGGGTGCGGGTGGAGGCGTGGATCGGCCGCTCGATCGACGTCTTCCTGCGCGAGGTCGGCGGGCTCGACGCCGCCGCGCGGGAGCGGCGCCTGGCGCCGTTCCGCCGCGCGGCCGCCACGGCCCAGCCGCAGCGCTACCGGTCGGCGATCGAATCGCCGACCGGGCTGCAGCACCGCGACGCCCTCCTGGTGCCGATCACCGGCGCCGATGGCCGCACCACGCACCTGTTCTACCGGGGCGCGGACATCACGAGTCTGGTGCAGAAGGAAGCCGAGCTGGGGCGGCTCAACAGCGACCTCGAGCGCATGGTGGCCGAGCGCACCGCGGGAATGGCCGCGGCGATGCAGGAGCTCGAGTCGTTCGCCTATGCGGTCTCGCACGACCTGCGCGCGCCGCTGCGCGGCATCGACGGCTTCGCGACGTTGCTGGCGGAGGCGCATGGGCACACCCTGGGCATCGAGGGAATGGAGCATCTGGAGCGCATCCGCACCTCGATTGGCCGCATGGCCGCGCTGATCGACGCGCTCCTGCGCTTGTCACGGGTCACTCGCAGCCCGCTGCTGCGGGAGGCGGTGGACGCCTCGGCGATGGCTGCCGGGCTGTTGACCGAGCTGCAGCGCCAGGAGGCCGGGCGCGGCGTCGAATGGCGCGTGCAGCCGGGGGTGCGCTGCGTCGCCGACCCGGGGCTGCTGCGCGCGGTGCTCGAGAACCTGCTCGGCAATGCCTGGAAGTACACCCGCAAGGCCGCGCGCCCGGTCGTCGAGTTCGGCGCCGTCCGCGATGCGCACGGCACCGAGATCTTCGTGCGCGACAACGGCGCCGGCTTCGAGATGGCCTATGTCGACAAGCTCTTCGAGCCGTTCCAGCGCCTGCACACGCTGGCCGAGTTCGAGGGGACCGGCATCGGCCTGGCGACGGTGGCGCGGATCGCCCTGCGCCATGGCGGCCGCGTGCGCGCGGTCGGGGCGCCCGGGCAGGGCGCGACGTTCTTCGTCTACTTCCCCGACTAGGGCCGGTCGACGCAGGAGGCGCGCGCGGCGCGCCGGCCGGTCCGCACCCGCCGCGCGGCCGTCCGACGACGGCGCATGGCGTAGCATTCGGGGTTGCCCGCGCCGCCGCCGCGCCGGCGCGGCATTTCCGGAGGATCCATGACCGTCATCACCTGCATCGAAGACCTGCGCCTGCTGCACAAGAAGAATGCGCCGAAGGCGTTCTACGACTATGTCGACGCCGGCAGCTACACCGAGGGCACCTACCACGCGAACAGCGCGGACCTGGCGGCGCTCAAGCTGCGCCAGCGCGTCGCGGTGAACGTCGACAACCGCTCGACCGAGTCGACCATGGTCGGGCACAAGGTGGCGATGCCGACGGCGCTGGCGCCGGTGGGCCTGACCGGGATGCAGTGGGCCGACGGCGAGATCCTGGCCGCGCGCGCGGCGGAGAAGTTCGGCGTGCCGTTCACGCTCTCGACGATGAGCATCTGCTCGATCGAGGACGTCGCGGCGGGAACCACCAAGCCGTTCTGGTTCCAGCTCTACGTGATGCGCGACCGCGACTACATCAAGCGCCTGATCCACCGCGCCCGGGCGGCCAAGTGCTCGGCCCTGGTCCTGACCCTGGACCTGCAGATCATCGGCCAGCGCCACAAGGACCTGAAGAACGGCATGAGCGTGCCGCCCAAGATCATGCTGTCGAACCTGGTCGACATGATGACCAAGCCGGCCTGGGGCCTGCGCATGCTCGGCGCGAAGCGGCGCGTGTTCGGCAACATCGTCGGGCACGTCAAGGGCGCCGAGGGCATCGTCTCGCTGTCGAAATGGACCGCGAGCCAGTTCGATCCGACGCTCGACTGGAAGGACGTCGAGTGGGTGAAGAACGAGTGGGGCGGCAAGCTGATCCTGAAGGGCATCCAGGACGTCGAGGACGCGAAGATCGCCGCGGCCTCGGGCGCCGACGCCATCGTCGTCAGCAACCACGGCGGGCGCCAGCTCGACGGCGCCCTGTCGTCGATCCGCGCGCTGCCGCCGATCGTCGACGCGGTCGGCGACAGGATCGAGGTGTGGATGGACGGCGGCATCCGCTCCGGCCAGGACATGCTGAAGGCGCTCGCGCTGGGCGCGAAGGGCACGCTGATCGGGCGCGCGTTCAATTTCGGCCTGGGGGCGATGGGCGAGGCCGGCGTCACCAGGGCGCTCGAGATCATCCGCGCCGAGCTCGACACCTCGATGGCGCTGTGCGGGGTGAAGAACGTCGGCGAGATCTCGCGCGAGATCGTGCTCAACCCCTATTGACGCGCCGCCTCACTCGACGACGATCTTCGCCGACTTGATCAGCCGGCCCCACTTGTCGATGTCGGCGGCGAGCGCGCGGCCGAGTTCCTCCGGCGTCATCACGGTCGACTCGGCGCCCATCTTCAGCCAGGCGTCGCGCAGCTCCGGCTGCATGACCAGGCGGCCGATCTCGCGGTTGAGGCGCTCGACCGCGGCGCGCGGCGTGCCGGTCGGCGCCATGATGCCGATCAGCACCGGCAATTCGTAGCCGGGCACGCCGGCCTCGGCGATGGTCGGCAGGTCGGGGAACAGCGGCGAGCGCTTCGCGCCGCAGGTGGCGAGCGCGCGCAGCTTGCCGGCGCGCACGTTGGCGGCGGCGTCGGTGAGGGTGTCGAACATCAGCTGCACGCGGCCGCTCATCAGGTCGACGCGCGCGGTGCCGCCGGTCTTGTAGGGGACGTGCGTGATGTCGGCGCCGCTCAGGGACTTGAAGAGCTCGCCGGCCAGGTGCAGCATGCCGCCGCTGCCGGTCGACGAGTAGTTGAGCTGGCCCGGCTTCGCCTTGGCCAGCGCGACGAGCTCGCGCACCGAATTGGCCGGCACCGACGGGTGGACCACGAGCACGCAGGTGGTGGTGTTGAGCGCGGCCACCGGCGTGAAGTCGCGCATGAGCTGGTACTTGTCGCGGTTCACGCCCAGCACCTCGAGCACCGCGTGCGAGCTGGTGACGGTGAACAGGCTGTGCCCGTCGGGCTCGGCCTTGGCCGCGGCCTCGGTGCCGATGGCGAAGTTGCCGCCGGGGCGGTTGTCGACGACCACCGCCTGGCCGAGGGCCGCCTGCAGTCCCTGCGCCAGCCCGCGCGCGTAGATGTCGGTGGCGCCGCCGGCTGCGAACGGCGTGATGATGCGCAGCGCGCGCGACGGCCAGGCCTGCGCGCGCAGCGGCGCCGGCAGCAGGGGAAGGCTGGCCAGGAGGCCCAGCAGGCGGCGGCGGTCGGGGGTCATTTGAGGCTTTCGTAGGTGGCGTCGATCAGGGCGCTCGCATAGGGGCCGGCGTCGGCCACCGGCAGCATGCGGTTGGGGCAGTAGGCGAAGCTCATGCGGCGCACCGGGTCGGCGAAGCCGACCGAACCGCCCATGCCGGGGTGGCCGAAGTTGCCGGCGCAGTCGTGCCGGTCCGATCCCATCGGGAACGGCGGGCACGACAGCATGAAGCCCAGGCCCATGCGGAAATGCCGCCTGGTCATGAACTCGACCGCGTCCCAGGCCACGCGCGTGGCCTCGGCGAGCACCTGCGGATCGAGCACCCGGGTGCCGCCGAGGCTGCCGCCGCAGGCGAGCGCGCCGTAGATGCGCGCGACGCCGCGCGCGTTGCCGTGCGCGCCGTAGCGCCGCCATTGCGGCGTGTTGTAGTTCTCGTCGCGCGGCAGCGGCCGCCAGGCGCGGTACAGCGGCGAGGCCTGGTTGCGCTTCATGCCCTCGAGCGAGGGCGTGCCCGGCGTCTCGATGTACTGCGCGCACAGGCCGAACTGGTGGTCCTCGAGGCCGAGCCAGTACTCGGCGCCGAGCGGGGTCGCGATCTCGTCGCGCTCGTAGTCGTGCGCGGTGACGCCGGTGGCCTGGCGGATGAACTCCGCGAGCAGCGGCGGGTAGGTGAACGAGTGGTAGCAGGGCTGGGTGCCCGGCTCCCACTCCGGCTTCTGCGCCGCCAGCGCGGCCGCCACCACGCCCGGCTGGTACAGCGACTCGAACGGCGCGGCGTCCGGGAACGGCAGCCCGGCGAGGTGGGCGAGCAGCGTGCGCACGGTGATGCGCTCCTTGCCGGCGGCGGCGAAGGCCGGCCAGTAGGCGGCCACCGGCCGGTCCAGGTCGACCCGGCCCTGGCTCGCCAGGCGCAGCACGCACAGCGCGAAGATCGACTTGCCGA
Organism: Burkholderiales bacterium; assembly: GCA_016790695.1. Lineage (GTDB taxonomy): Bacteria > Pseudomonadota > Gammaproteobacteria > Burkholderiales > JAEUOS01 > JAEUOS01. Next base: position 12,704 of record JAEUOS010000026.1, on the reverse strand, counting down.
CCGACTTCATGTCGGTGATCGTGCCCCGCTCCCAGGGCAGGGTGCGCGCGGCGTCGCGGTGCCCGGCCCAGAGGTCGACCACGGTCTCGCCGTCGACGGTGACGCTGACCGCGCAGCCGACCTCCTCGCCGGCGGCCATGTTGCGTTCGAGCGCCGCGCGCACGCGCGCGAAACGCGGGTCGCAGGTGCCGCTGATCGGAATGTCCATCGTCGCCTACTCCCTCGGGTGCCACCAGTCGGGCTCGCCGCTGCCCTCGCGATACCGGCCGTCGCGCGTGATGTAGATGCCCTTCTCGTACCCGCGCGCGAAGGCGCCGCCCAGCGCGCGCTCCAGCCAGTCCAGCGACGCGGGCAGCCACTCGGCGGCGGGCGGGCCGATCGGATGGAACTCGTAGCCGTAGACCCACAGCTCCTTCGGCGCGGTCAGCAGCCGGTAGGCCGCCAGCGTGTCCTCGAGCGTGGTCAGTTCGTCGTACTCGCCGGTGACCATGAGGAACGGGCACGCGATCGCGGGCAGCATGGCGGAGATGTCCATCGACGCCGCGAAGCGGTCGAACTCGGCCTCGTCGGCGATGCCGGCCATGTACATGAAGTTGGCCTTGTAGTTCGGCTGCGCGAGGTTGAAGATCACGTGCTTGCCGCCGTAGCACGGCATGTTGATCGCGACCGCCTTCAGGCGCGGTTCGCACGCGGCCGCGCGCGAGCCCCACCATGAGCCCATGCTGGTGGCGAGCAGCACGATCCTGTCGGGATCGACCTCCGGCCGCGACTGCAGCGCGTCGATGACGCGCGACATCGCCTTCTCGTAGTTGTCGATCGTCGCCTTCAGGCCCAGCGTGAGCGACTCGCCCTGCCCGGGGCCGTCGAAGGTGAAGCCGACCCACCCGCGCGGCACGATGTTCTGCGCGATGTAGTGGTGCCAGTCCTCCTTGACCATGTCCATGCCGCCGATGACGATCACGCACGGCCGCTTCGCCGCGCCCGAAGGCGCCTGCAGGATGCCGTACAGCTTCCTGTCCTCGAAGTCGAGCTCGACGCGCTCGACCTTGTGGGGCTGCAGGGGCACCAGGCGGTCGTAGCAGCGCCGCTGGCAGGCGAGGAAGCGCCTGCGCCGCGGATCGTCGCCGAAGAACGAGTAGTAGGCGCGCCCGTAGAGCAGCATGGCGCGCGTCAGGAGGTTGGCCGCGGCGGAGGGGAAGCCGCGCTCGAGCCAGTACATCGCCTTGGCCTCGACCTCCTGCGCGACGGTCGAGAAGGCCATCTTGATGTGGGCCGTGCTCTTGACCTGCCCGAACACGCGCTCGATGTCGGCCGAGTGGTAGCCGAGCTGCTGCATCAGGTGCCCGGCCTCGGGGTGCAGCACGTTCCAGCCCCCGGAACTGATGAGGGCGTCGAGGACCCAGCGTTGTCCGTCCCGTTTCGTGGCCATGTCGGTTGCGCCTTCAGGCGGCCGTTTCCACGCCGGCGTCGAAGCTCAGGCCGATCTTCTTCACCTCGTCGAGGACGCCGGGCCCGTAGGCGTCGATCGCCTTGCCGATCGACGGCGGCAGGCTGATGTCGTTGCGGTCGTGCACGCCGCCGGTGATGACGGTGAGCAGCACGCTGTCCTCGCTGGCGACGTTGCGGAAGCCGCGGCAGACGCCCGGCGGGCAGGAGAAGGTGTCCCACTGGTTGAGCGTGACCTTCTCGCTCGCGTCGTCGTTGACGTAGAACTCGAAGCTGCCCTTCAACACGAAGAAGGTCTCGAAGGTCTTGTGGTGCGCGTGCAGTCCGGGGCCCTGCCCGGGCGGGCACACCGAGATGTTCATGGTGAGTCCGCTCGCGCCGTAGATCGCGGCCAGGCTGCCGAACGCGTTCTGGGTCTGCTCGAGGACGATCGGCATGATCTTGCGCGCGAGGAAGATGTCCTTGGCCGCCTGCGGGACGATCGGGTTGTCCTTGAGCGTCGACATCGCCTGCAGCTTGTCGAAACGGGCAGTGCGATTGGCGACGTCTTCCTTCGTCATTTGCACGGTCTTCATGGGCGTTTCTCCTTTGCGGGGTTGGGGGAGCTACTGCGGGAGGCAGGAATAGGTCGCGTCGATCAGCGCGCGCGCCGGGCCGATGTCGGCCACCGGCACCATGCGGTTGACCGCGAACCCGAAGCCCAGGCCGCGGTCGGGGTCGCCGAAGGCGACCGGCCCGCCGACGCCCGGATGGCCGAAGTTGCGCGCGCCGCGCAGGGGGAACGGCGGGCTGTCGAGCATGAAGCCGAGGCCGTAGCGGAAGTGCCGCTGCGTCATCGCCTCGACACCGTCCCAGCGCGCCGCGATGGCGCGCTCGACCATGCGGCGCGACAGGATCGGCCCGGCAGGGTCGGCGAGCATGGCGTAGAGGCGCGCGGCGGCGCGCGCGTTGCCGTGGCCGTTGGCCGAGGGGAACTCGCCGAAGCGCCAGTCGCGCGAATTGACGTCCTCGTCGGCCGGCAGCGGCCGCCAGGCGCGGTTCAGCGGCGCCGGCACGCGCCGCGTGATGCCGTCCCACGATGCGGTGCCCGGCGTGACGACGTACTCGGCGCGACGCCGGTCGACCTCCTCGGTGAGGCCGATGTGGAAATCGATGCCGTGCGGGCCGGTGATCTCCTCGGCGAGGAAGCGGCCGAGGCTGCGGCCGTCGACGCGCCGGACGATCTCGCCGTACAGCGGGCCGGCGGTGAACGAGTGGTAGCACGGCGTGCTGCCCGGCGGCCACTCCGGCACCTGCGACTCCAGCGCCGCGGCGAGCACGCCGGGCTGCCACAGCGAGCCCTCGGGGGCGGCGTCGGCGAACGGGATGCCGGCCTCCTGGCCGAGCACCTGGGCGATGGTGATCGCCCCCTTGCCGCCGCCGGCGAACGCCGGCCAGACGCGCGCGACCGGCCACTCGAGATCGAGGCGGCCCTGGTCGGCGAGCCGCAGGACGCAGGTCGCCGCGATCGCCTTCGACACCGACATCATGCAGACCAGGGTGTCCGCCTCCCACGGCAGGCGGCGCGCGGCGTCGCGGTGCCCGGCCCACAGGTCGACCACCGCCGCGCCGTCGCGGACGACGGCGACGCAGGCGCCGAGGGCGAAGCCGTCGGCAAGGGAGGCTGCGAACGCGTCGCGCACCGGCGCGAACGCTTCGGCGCAATGGCCGCGGATCGGAATGGGCGGGTTCATGCTCTGGCCGTGCGCGGCAGCCACAGGGCGATCTCCGGGGCCGCGATCAGGAGTCCGGTGAGGAGGATGGTGAGGATCAGGAACGGGTAGCAGCCGCGGAAGATGTCCGCCGTGGGCACGTCCGGCGCGACCCCGCGCATCACCGCGACGGTGATGCCGACCGGCGGGCTCACCGCCGCCAGCTCGACCATCACCGCGACGAAGACGCCGAACCACACCTTGTCGATCCCCGCCGCGACGACGATCGGCATGACGAAGGGCAGGGAAAGGATCAGCATGCCGAAGGTGTCGAGCGCGGTGCCGAGCAGGAAGTAGAGTCCGAGCAGCCAGACCAGGAGCGCCACCCGGGACAGGCCGAGCGAGCCGATCCACGCCACCAGGTTGGCGGTGACCTGGGTCTGAACCAGGAAGCGGCTGAACAGCACGCCGGCGACCAGGATCGCGAACACCATGCCGCTGGTCACGGTGGCCTCGCGCAGCGACGCGGCGACCGCCGCGCGGGTGAGCCGCCCGTAGGCCAGCGCCACCGCGAGGACGCCGAGCACGCCGACGCTGCCCGCCTCGGCGGGGGTCATGATGCCGCCATAGATGCCGCCGATGACGATGAGCAGCACCACCGCCGTCGGCACCAGCTTGGTGAGCGAGGCGAACCGCTCGCGCCAGGGATAGGCGGGCCCGCGCGGCCCGAGCGCGGGCCGCAGGCGGCACATCGCCATCAGCGTCGCGCAGTAGGCGAGCGCGAGGATCAGGCAGGGGACGATGCCGGCGAGGAACAGGTCGCCCACGGAGGTCTCGGTCCAGGCGCCGTAGATGATCATCAGCGCCGACGGCGGCACCAGCACGGCGAGCGTGCCCGCCGACGCCAGCGTGCCGGTGGCGAGCGAGAGGTTGTAGCCGTACTTGCGGAACTGCGGCATCACCATCGGCCCCATGGTGGCGACCGCGGCGATCGAGTTGCCGGTGACGGCGCCGTACCCCGCGTTCGACACCACCGCGGCCACCGCCAGGCCGCCGGGCAGCCGGCCCAGCCACTTGTGCACGCAGTCGTACAGATCGTTGGCGATGCCGGTGTGGAACGCCAGCTGGCCCATGAGGAGGAACATCGGCAGCGCGATGAACAGGAACAGCGTGCCGTTCTCCCAGACCACCAGGTTCACCTGGACGCTGGTCGGGAAGAAGCCGAGCGCGGCGACGTTGCCGACCACGCCGATCACGCCCATCGCCCACGCGATCGGCACGCCCAGGCCGAGCAGCACGAACAGCATCACCACGCCGACGATGCCGAGCGCGAGCGGGGTCACGCGCGCCCCCCGTCGTCGCGCCCGCGCGCGACGACGCGGACCAGCAGCCACAGCGCGGTCGCGCCGGCGATCAGCGCGACCAGCACCGCCAGCGGCCAGTGCGGCACGCCGAGATGCTCGGTGCCGTCACCGCGGCGCAGCATGCCGAGCGCCTCGCGGCCGGCGCCGAGGGCGAGCATGCCCAGGAAGATCGCGCCGCACAGCGCGCCCAGCGCGTCGGCGGCGCGCCGCATCGGCGCGCCGAACCGCTCGTAGAGCGACTCGACGCGGATGTGCGCGTCGCGCGCGACCCCCACCGGGATCGAGCCGACGAAGGCGATGAGCAGCGTCAGGCTCACCACCTCCTCGCTCCAGCGCAGCGGGGCGCGAAAGACGTAGCGCGCGACGACTTCGGCGGCGACCACGAGCACGATGGTCGGCAGCAGCGCGTAGGCGACGCCGCGGTGCACCGCGCCCGCGAGCCCGCGCGGCGGTGCCGCGGCGTCCGCCGCCGCCGCGCCCAGCAGGGGATCCGCGCCGGCGGGCGCGGCCGCCGCCGCCGGCGGTTCCGGCGCGGGAGCGGGCTGCGGCGCGGGCACGTGCCGCTCCTAGCGGATGCCCTTGACGGGCGACTCGACCGACAGGCGGACCAGCTCGTCGGGGCTCATGCGGTTGTACTTCTCGCCCAGGCGCCGGATGTCCGCCAGCAGCGCGCGCGCCGGCAGGCCGTCCTTCTCGAGGTCCGCCGCCCACTTCTCGACCGTCGGCGCGGCCATGTCGCGCCAGCGCTGCATCTCCGGCGGCGGCAGGGTGATCATCTCGACGCCGCGCTCCTTGTAGGTGGCCAGCGCAGTGCGGTTGAAGTCGAACATCGAGATCTTGGTGGCCACCATCGCCATCGGTTCCTGGACGTTGTAGAACAGGTCCTTCAGGTCGGCCGGCAGCCGGTCGAAGAACTCGCGGTTGTAGCACTGGTTGATCGAGAAGCCCGCGATCCCGACCGCGGTGTGGTACTTGGCGATCTCGAAGATCTTGTAGGGAATGAAGCCGGCGTCGACCCAGAACATGCCGTCGGCCAGGCCCTGCTGCAGCGCGACGTAGGCCTCCGGGAACGGCACGTTGACCAGCGTGATCCCCATCGCCTTGGCCAGCTCCGGGGAGAAGCCCTGGGCGATCACCTTCATGCCGTTCAGGTCCTCCCAGCGCCGCACCGGCTTCTTGCTCATGAGGTCGGCCGGCATCGCGACGATCGCCGAGCCCCAGACCACGCCCTGCTTCTGGAACTCCGGGACGAAGTACTTCGCGGCGAGCTCCTGGGCGATGCGCACGCCGGCCATCGGGTTGGACGGCACCACGAACGGCTGCTCGAACACGCGCGACATCGGCAGGCCGCGCCCCTCGTTCTGGACGTAGCAGGTGGCCCATTCGGCGACGCCGCCGCGCACGCCCTTGAACCCGTCGCGGGCGCCGATCAGCGTGCCGGCGCCCTGGTGCTTGATCACGAGCTTGCCGTTGGACAGCCTGGCGAGCCGGTCGAAGGTGCGCTGCCATGGCTGGTTGAGCAGCGACGTCGGCGGCGCCGGGTGGCCGAAGCGCACCTCGACGGGCGCGCCCGCATAGGTGATCGGCGTGGCGCCGGTCCGGCCCGCGAGCCAGTCTTCGGCGGGGTTGGACTGCGCATGCGCCGACAGGCTGGCGGCGAGCGCGAGCGCGGCGGCGAATCGGCGTTTCCAGGGGCGGTCGGACATGGCGTTCTCCTCGTGTCGTTTGGTCGGGTCAGCGGGACCGGCGGCGTCGTGTCGCCGGTGGATTCGGGCGGGTCGTCTCGTCCGCGGGCGCCGGCACCCGCAGGAACCGGCGCGCGAGCCGGCGCTCGGCGGCGCCGGTCGCGGGCGCCGCGAGCATCGCCGCCTGCGCCCGGATGAAGTGCGCGAAGGCGGTGTCGAGGTCGGCCGACTCGCACGCGCCGCCGGAGATCACCTCGACGTAGCCGATCTGCGCCGCGGTGAAGTGCAGCGACCCGGACAGGAACAGGTAGCGCCAGGCGAGCTCGCGCCGCGGCACGTGCGGCAGCGCGCGGCGCAGCGCGGCGAACAGGCGCGCGCGCAGCTCCGACAGGCCGCCGAACACCACCGCGATGGTGTCGGGCCCGGGATGGGTGAACAGGCGCGCGAGGAAGCGGATGTAGGCGCGCCGGTCGGTGCCTGGCTCGCGGCTCTCGGCCAGCACCGGGCCGGCGGTCGCCGCCAGCAGCACCTCGACCGGGATCGGCCGGCCGCCGGCCTCGGCCTCGAGCGCGTCGAGCGTGGAAACGCGCGCCTCGGCGAGGCGCTTGACCGAGTGCACGACGACCTCGCGGTACAGGTCGGCCTTGGAGCGGTAGTAGTAGTTGATCAGCGCCGGGTTGACGCCGGCGTCGCCGGCGATGGTGCGCACCGAGGCGTCCTCGAAGCCGAGGTCGGCGAAGTGCCGGGTGGCCGACTCGAGGATGCGTACGCTGGGATCGTCCATGGGGCGGCGGCGCTCCGGGGTCGGGTCGGGTGACCCGGCCGGGCGACCGGGTCGGGCGGGATTGAACGCTGATTTAAACAGTGTTTAGATCAATCCTACGCCGCCGGGCCGGGCCGCGTCAACCGGGCGCGCGCGCCGGTCGCGCTGCGCTGCGGCAAGGACGGCGGCGGCGGGCTGCCGGATCCCGCGGCGGCCGGCTAAGATCGCATCGCGCGGCGCGATCCCGCCGGCCGCGCCAGGAGCGGACCATGATCACCGTATTGCGCAATGCACGCGTCTTCGACGGCACCGGCGACGCGCTCGCCGCCGACTGGGACGTGGTCGTCGAGGGCGAGCGCATCCGCGCCTGCGGCCGCGGCGCCGGCGCCGCCGGCGGCGACCGCGTCATCGACTGCGCCGGGCGCACGCTGCTGCCCGGCCTCATCGACGCCCACGTCCACGTCTACGCGATGGAGGTCAACCTGCTGCGCAACGAGGGCCGGCCGCTGTCGCTGCTCGCGCACCGGGCGCGCGCGATGCTCGAGAACGCGCTCACGCGCGGCTTCACCACCGTGCGCGACTGCGGCGGCGCCGACTTCGGCCTGGCGCTCGCGCTCGAGCAGGGCTGGTTCACCGGGCCGCGCCTGTTCTTCTGCGGGCCGATGCTGTCGCAGACCGGCGGCCACGGCGACTTCCGCCTGCCGCACGACCGCGCCGCCGCCGCCTTCGGCTGGGAGTGCGGCTGCCGGGCCGGGCACATCGCCGTCACCGTCGACGGCGAGGACGCGCTGCGCAAGGCGATCCGCGACATCCTGCGCCGCGGCGCGTCGTTCATCAAGTTCGCCGCCTCCGGCGGCGTCACCAGCGTCGGCGGCGCCATCGATGCGCTGCCGTTCGCCGACGCCGAGATCCGCGCGATCGTCGACGAGACCGTCCGCCACAAGGTCTATTGCACCGCGCACTGCCATCCGGACGCCGGCATCCGGCGCGCCATCGAGCTCGGCGTGCACTGCATCGAGCACGCGACGATGATCGGGCCGGAGACCGCGCGGCTGGCGGCGCAGCGCGGCACGTTCGTGGTGCCGACGGTCGCGGTGATCGCGGCGATCGAGCGCCACGGCGCGGCGCTCGGCTATGCGCCGGAGTCGCTGGCCAAGCTCGCGGTGGTCCGGCCCGCCGTCGAGGCCGGCCTGGTCAACCTGCGCGAGGCGGGCGTCACCGTCGGCTTCGGGTCGGACCTGCTCGGGCCGCTCGAGGCGCACCAGATGCAGGAATTCGCCGCGCGCGAGGGCGTGTTCACGCCGGCCGAGATCCTGCGCCAGGCGACCTCGGTCAACGCGCGCATCCTCGGCCGCGCCGGCGAGCTGGGGGTGATCGCGCCCGGCGCGCTGGCCGACCTCATCGTCGTCGACGGCGACCCGCTGCGCGACCTCGGCGTCCTGCACCGCGGCCCGCCGCCGGCGCTGGTGATGCGTGGCGGCGCGGTGGTGCGCGACGCTATGCAGGCAGCGGGTCGTGCGTGATGCCGCTGTCGGCGAGGCGCTGCAGGAACGCGGGCGAGGCGGCGTGGATCGCCTGCGCCGCGACCGCCGGCATGTGGATGTCCTGCATGTTGTGCTCGCCGCCGGAGATCACCACCAGCAGGATGCCCTCGCCGGCGCCGACGTTGCGGAACGCGCGCGTGACCCCGGGCGGCACCGAGAGCACGTCGAGCCGCGTCAGGCGCATCGCGTGCTCGCCGGCCTCGCCCCAGGTGAACTCGAAATCCCCCTGCATCACCACGAAGGTCTCGTAGGTCGCCTTGTGCGCGTGCAGGCCCGGGCCCTGGCCGGGCGGGCAGACCGCGTAGGTCATGGTGATGCCGGCGGCGCCCCGGATCGGCGCGCTGCTGGTGATCGGGGTGTCGCCGCCGCCGTCGCGGCCCAGCACCGGCAGCAGCTTGCGCGCGTAGACCAGGTCGAGCGCGGCCAGGGGGATGCTCGCGTCCTTCTGGATCGGCAGCGGGGTCAGGGCGTCGAAGCGGGCGACCCGCTGTTCCATCGGCGCGGCGGCGGGCCGGGCGGGCGACGGGGCGGCGGACGGAGCGGTGGCGGACGAAGCGGTGGCGGACGACGGGGCGGCGGACGGTGGCATGGCGCGGCTCCTCGGATCGGGGCCGGCCACTATAGTCCGGGGCCGCGCGCGCGGTCAACGCGGCGCCGCGCGCCCGATTGTCGTCCGGACGGTTGACGTTTACGTAAACGTCAAGTAGGCTTGCCCACCCCGTTGCGCGCGGCCGGCGCGGCGCCGGGCCGCGCGCCTGCGCCTGCACCTACAATCCGCCCATCCGTCAATCCGTCGCACCCGCGCGCCGCGCCCGGCGCCGCCCCGAGACAGGCAGACCGCCATGACCGACCATTCCGTGCAGAAAGAGCTGGCCGCGCCGCGCCTGGCCAACAAGGTGCGCTTCGTCACCGCCGCCTCGCTGTTCGACGGCCACGACGCCTCGATCAACATCATGCGGCGCATCCTGCAGGCGCAGGGCGCCGAGGTGATCCACCTCGGCCACAACCGCTCGGTCGAGGAGATCGTCACCGCCGCGCTGCAGGAGGACGCGCAGGGGATCGCGGTGTCGTCCTACCAGGGCGGGCACGTCGAGTTCTTCAAGTACATGATCGACCTGCTGAAGGAGCGCGGCGGCGCGCACATCCAGGTCTTCGGCGGCGGCGGCGGCGTGATCGTGCCCGCCGAGATCCGCGAGCTGCACGACTACGGGGTCGCGCGCATCTACTCGCCCGAGGACGGGCAGAAGATGGGCCTGGTCGGCATGATCCGCGACATGCTCGAGCGCTGCGACGTCGACCTCTCGACCTACGCGCCGACGCGCCTGGAGGCGGTGCGCGGCGCGGCGCAGCCGCAGCGGCGCGCGCTGGCCCAGCTCATCACCGCGCTCGAGAACGGCCGCGCCGACGCCGGCCTGCGCCAGGCGCTGCAGGGCGCCGCGGCCGCGGCGCGCACGCCGACGCTCGGCATCACCGGCACCGGCGGCGCGGGCAAGAGCTCGCTCACCGACGAGCTGATCCGCCGCTTCCGGCTCGACCAGGAGGAGTCGCTGCGGATCGCGGTGATCTCGATCGACCCGTCGCGGCGCAAGTCGGGCGGCGCGCTGCTCGGCGACCGCATCCGCATGAACGCGATCAACCACCCGAACATCTTCATGCGCTCGCTCGCCACGCGCGAGGCGGGCTCGGAGATCTCGAAGGCGCTGCCGGACGTGATCGCCGCCTGCAAGGTCGCCGGATTCGACCTGATCCTGGTCGAGACCTCGGGCATCGGCCAGGGCGACGCCGCGATCGTGCCGCTGGTCGACCTGAGCCTGTACGTGATGACGCCGGAGTTCGGCGCCGCCTCGCAGCTCGAGAAGATCGACATGCTCGACTTCGCCGACTTCGTGGCGATCAACAAGTTCGACCGCAAGGGCGCCGCCGACGCGCTGCGCGACGTGCGCAAGCAGTTCCAGCGCAACCGCGAGGCGTGGCAGACGGCCCCGGACGAGATGCCGGTATTCGGCACGATGGCGTCGCGCTTCAACGACGACGGCGTGACGGCACTGTACCAGGCGGTCGCGGCGAAGCTCGCGGGGAAGGGCCTCAGGCTCGCCGCCGGAAAGCTGCCCGCCGTCGTGACGCGCCACTCGACCGCGCAGAACACCATCGTCCCGCCGGCGCGTGCGCGCTACCTGGCGGAGATCGCCGGGACGGTCCGCGATCACCACGCGTGGGCGGACGCGCAGGCCCGGATCGCGCGCGAGCGGCAGCAGCTGCGGGCCGCCCGGGCGCTGCTCGCCGCCGAGTGCAAGCTGGACGTCGCCGAACTCGACGCGCTGGCCGCCGACCGCGACGCGAAGCTCGACGCGCGCGCGCGGAAGCTCCTCGAGATGTGGCCGAAGACGAAGGCGGCGTATGCCGGCGACGAGTACGTCGTGAAGATCCGCGACAAGGAGATCCGCACGGCGCTCACCACCACGTCGCTGTCGGGCACCAGGGTGCGCAAGGTCGCGCTGCCCCGCTACGAGGACGACGGCGAGGTGCTGCGCTGGCAGCTCCGCGAGAACGTCCCCGGCAGCTTCCCGTTCACCGCCGGCGTGTTCGCGTTCAAGCGCGAGAACGAGGACCCGACGCGGATGTTCGCCGGCGAGGGCGACCCGTTCCGCACCAACCGCCGCTTCCACCTGCTGGCCGACGGCATGCCGGCCAAGCGGCTGTCCACGGCGTTCGACTCGGTCACACTCTACGGCAACGACCCCGCGGTACGGCCGGACATCTACGGCAAGGTCGGCAACTCGGGCGTGTCGATCGCGACCCTCGACGACATGAAGGTGCTCTACGGCGGCTTCGACCTCTGCGCGCCGAACAACTCGGTGTCGATGACGATCAACGGCCCGGCGCCCACACTGCTCGCGATGTTCATGAACACGGCGATCGACCAGCAGGTCGAGAAGTTCCGCGCCGACAACGGCCGCGACCCCACCGACGACGAGGCGGACAAGATCCGCGCGTGGACGCTCGCCACCGTGCGCGGCACCGTGCAGGCCGACATCCTGAAGGAGGACCAGGGTCAGAACACCTGCATCTTCTCGACCGAGTTCAGCCTGAAGGTGATGGGCGACATCCAGTCGTACTTCGTCCACCACAACGTCAGGAACTTCTACTCGGTGTCGATCTCGGGCTACCACATCGCCGAGGCGGGCGCCAACCCGATCTCGCAGCTCGCGTTCACGCTGTCCAACGGCTTCACGTTCGTCGAGGCGTACCTCGCGCGCGGCATGCACATCGACGACTTCGCGCCCAACCTGTCGTTCTTCTTTTCCTACGGCATGGATCCGGAGTACACGGTGATCGGCCGCGTCGCGCGGCGGATCTGGGCGGGGGCGATGAAGAACCGCAACGGCGCCCACGAGCGCTCGCAGAAGCTCAAGTTCCACTCGCAGACGTCCGGCCGCTCGCTGCACGCGCAGGAGATCGCGTTCAACGACATCCGCACGACGCTGCAGGCGCTGATCTCGACCTACGACAACACGAACTCGCTGCACACCAACGCGTACGACGAGGCGATCACGACGCCGACCGAGGAGAGCGTGCGCCGGGCGATGGCGATCCAGCTCATCATCAACCGGGAGTGGGGGCTCGCGAAGAACGAGAACCCCAACCAGGGCTCGTTCATCGTCGAGGAGCTGACCGACCTGGTCGAGGAGGCGGTGCTGCGCGAGTTCGAGGCGATCTCCGAGCGCGGCGGCGTGCTCGGCGCGATGGAGACCGGCTACCAGCGCGGCAAGATCCAGGAGGAGTCGCTGTACTACGAGCACCGCAAGCACGACGGCAGCTACCCGATCGTCGGCGTCAACACGTTCCGCAACCCGCACGGCGACCCGGTGCCGGCGAAGATCGAGCTCGCGCGCTCCTCCGAGGAGGAGAAGCGGTCGCAGCTCTCGCGGCTCGCCGACTTCCACGCGCGGCACGCGGGGGAGGCGCCGGCGGCGCTGGCGCGGCTCAAGCAGTCCGTCATCGCCAACGGCAACGTGTTCGCCGAGCTGATGGACACCGTGCGCGTGTGCTCGCTCGGCGAGATCACCCATGCGCTGTTCGACGTCGGCGGGCAGTACCGGCGCAGCATGTAGGCCGCGCGTGCGCGCCGGGCTCGCGGCGCTGGCGGCGGCGGGTGCGCTCGCGCTGCCTGCCGCGGCGCGCGCCGCGGAGGCCCTGGCGCCGGACGTGTG